>DATCDK010000043.1:0-8169 GCA_036510735.1 Acidothermaceae bacterium
TCGGTCGTTGGCGCGATGACGGGCGACGCGATCGTGTCGGCAGGCGCTGCTCCGCCGGTCGGTGAGGGGCTGATCCGCATGCCCAGCACCATCGTCAAACCACCGCCGGGAGTCTCCTCCGGCGTCAATGTATGACCCAACGCCTGCATGAGCCCCAAAGACAGCGCGAGGCCAAGACCGACCCCCGTCGTGTTGTCGGTGTCACCCAACCGTTGGAACGGCGTGAACATCCGCTCACGTTGGAGTTCGGAGATGCCGGGGCCGCGATCGGAAATGCGCAGCTCGACAGAACCCGCGTGGGTGCTGGCCGAAACCCGGGGTGGTATTCCGGGCGGCGAATAACGCAGCGCATTCGCGGTCAGGTTCGCGATGACCCGCTCGAGCAGGGCCGGGTCGGTCTCGACCTCGGGAAGCGAATCCGGAATGTCGAGCTCGATGTCGCGCGCCGCCGGCCCAAGACTGTCGAGAGCGATCGGTACGGTTTCGTGCAGCGCCACCGGCTGCCGCCGAATCGAGAGCGCACCAGCTTGGATGCGACTCATGTCGAGCAGGTTGTCGACGAGCCGGTGCAGCCGGTCGAGGGATTCGTCAGCGGTGGCGAGTAACTCGGCACGTTCGCTGTCGGTCCACGCCACGTCGGCGCTGCGCAATCCCGTGACGGCCGCCTTGGCCGATGCGAGCGGCGTCCGCAGGTCGTGGCTGACGGCGTTGAGCAGCGCGGTGCGCATTCGGTCGGCCTCTTCAAGTGGCCTCGCGGCCTCGGCGATCGCCGTCAGGCGTTGCTGCTCGAGCGCGGTGACGGCCTGCGCTGCGAAAGCGCCAAGAATACGAAGGTCGGACGCCGCGAGAGTACGACCACGCACAGTCAGCGCGAACCGCTCACCAACGGAGACCTCGGTGTCGGCTTCGGCCGGCGTCCTGCACGGCTGTGCTCCGACCGAATCGACGACCTTCCATGGCGGCTCAGCAGCGTCACTCGCGGAGTCGCGTTCGAGCAAGGCAACCGAGGTGAGCTGGAATGTCTCGCGCACCTGCTCGAGCAACGCCGACACACCGGTGTGGCCGCGCAGGACGCTGCCGGCCAACGTCGCGAGCGTCTCCGACTCGGCGGACGCGCTCGCGGCTTGCGTTGTACGGCGTGCGGCCAACTCGACGACGAAGCTTACGGTCGCGGCCACGATGACAAACGCTACGATCGCCACGATGTTGTTGTGCTCGGCGATCGTCCACTTGTACAGCGGCGGCGTGAAGTAGTAGTTGATCAGCAAGCTCGAGACGATCGCGGTTGCGAGAGCGGCATACAACCCACCCACAAGCGCAACCGCTACGACGGCAACCAGATAGGTCAGCAGATCGCTCGACAGATTGAAGTTGCTGCGGGTATTGACGAGCACCAGAGTCAACAGCGGCAGCAGCACTGCGCCAAGCCCTGCACCTGCCAGACGACGGCGTGCGGTGAGACCGCGAGGCAACGACGGACCGACATGCCGGCGTCCGGCCTGGTCGTGCATCACGGTATGGACGTCGAGATCCCCCGACATCCGTGTCGTGGTCGACCCGATGCCCACACCGCCGTTGAGCAGCGCGCCGAGCCTTGACCGGCGGGATGCACCGAGCACGAGTTGGGTGACGTTCTCGGCATGGGCGAAGGCGATGAGGGTGGCAGAGATGTCGTCGCCGACGACCTGGTGGTAGGTGCCCCCGAGCGACTCGACAAGCAACCGTTGGGCGGCGAGCATCGCGGGGTTGGCACCGGTCAGGCCATCGGACGGCGCAACGTGCAACGCGAGGAGATCGGCGCCGCTGCGCGCGGCGATACGCGCTGCACGCCGGATCAGCGTCTCTCCCTCAGGCCCACCGGTAATCGCGACGAGGACGCGCTCTCGCGTTTCCCACGTCTCGGCAATCTGATGCTCGTGCCGGTAGTGCTGCAGCGCGTCGTCGACTTTGTCTGCCACCCACAACAGCGCGAGCTCGCGCAATGCGGTGAGGTTGCCGATGCGGAAGTAGTGCCCGAGTGCGGCGTCGACCTTGTCGGGGCCGTAGATGTTCCCGTGGGCCATGCGTCGGCGCAAGGCTTCGGGTGAGAGGTCGACGACGTCAACCTGGTCGGCAGATCGGACGATGGAGTCGGGAATGGTCTCGCGTTGTGGCACGCCGGTAATCTTTTCGACGACGTCGTTCAGCGACTCGAGATGCTGAATGTTCACCGTCGACAACACGGTGATCCCAGCAGCGAGCAACTCCTCGACGTCCTGCCAGCGCTTTTCGTTTCGTGAACCGGGAACGTTGGTGTGGGCTAGTTCGTCGACGAGCGCGACCTTGGGGTGCCGAGCGAGAATCGCGTCAACGTCCATTTCGGTGAAATCGCTGCCGCGATAGTTGATGACCCGGCGCGGGATGACTTCGAGGTTTCCGATGGCTTCGAGGGTGTGTGGCCGACCGTGGGTCTCGACGAAACCGACGACGACGTCGGTGCCGCGCTCGGCTCGGCGGTGGCCCTCGCCGAGCATCGCGTAGGTCTTCCCGACGCCTGGGGCCGCGCCAAGGTAGATGCGCAAGGTTCCCCGCACACCTGCCATCGACGCCACCTCCCAAACTCAAGAATAATTCGTTCCGGCTACGTCGCCCCAAGCTTGTCGAGCGCGAGGTTGAGTTGCAGCACGTCGACACCAGGGTTGCCGATGAAGCCCAACGTGCGGCCCACCGTGTACTTACTAATGAGCTTGTCGACCTGAGCGAGGCTGATACCGCGCGCCTTGGCGACCCGTGGTGCCTGCAGATTTGCGTAGGCCACAGAGATATCAGGGTCGAGTCCGCTCGCGCTAGCCGTCACCGCGTCGGACGGCACTGCGTTGTCGACGCCCTTCCCCGGTCCGTGCACCAACACGATCTGACCGATGCGGTAGTCGACGCCGAACGTCGCACATGTGACGGCCACGCCGTCGTAGGTGGCGATGAACGGCTTGGTCGGGCATTCCTGGTTGACCGATACGACGCTCTTGATCGGGCCCTTCAGCCCGGTGTCGTGGATGACGGAGAGCACCGCGCCGATGCCGTCGCTGGTGCAGTATTCGCGTTGTCCGTCGACATTTTCGAGCTGGCCGACCGCCATGCTGCGCGAGCACACTTGGGTGAGCAAGCTCTGCTTTCCGGTGTCCTTGGTGTTGCTCGGGTCAGGCAGCGTGTCGATGATGCTCTCCGGCCCAAGGTTGCTGCCGGCGCTGGCGGTGGGGTCGTAGCCCGCACCTGCGTCCGAGGGTCTCGTTTGGAAGTACTTCGTGATCGGGTTGCCCTTGGCATCGGTAAAGCTCTGTCCGAGCAACGACGATCCGACCACGGCTCCGTTGGCCTTGACGAGTGAGCCGTCTGCGTGACTCTTCAATCCGGGCAGCTGAGCCACGACGAGGATCACCAACGGGTAGGCCAATCCGGTGACCACCGTCAGCACCACCAACGCGCGCAGCGCCGCGAGATGCTGGCGTACCGAGGTTGGGAGATTGTTGAACATGTGGTTCACCGGATTCCGGGGATGAACTGGATGATGAGGTCGATGACTTTGATGCCGAGGAACGGCAGCACGATCCCGCCGACCCCGTAGAGGTAGAGGTTGCGACGCAACATCGCGGATGCGCTGCTCGGGCGGTAACGCACGCCGCGCAACGCCAGCGGGATCAGGGCCACGATGATGAGCGCGTTGAAGATGACGGCGGACAGGATTGCCGACTGCGGTGAGTGCAGTCGCATGATGTTCAGCTTGTCGAGACCGGGGTAGACGGCTGCAAACATCGCCGGGATGATCGCGAAGAATTTCGCGATGTCGTTCGCGATCGAGAACGTCGTCAGCGCACCGCGCGTAATGAGCAGCTGCTTACCGATTTCGACGATCTCGATGAGCTTGGTCGGGTTGGAGTCGAGGTCGACCATGTTGCCGGCTTCTTTGGCGGCTGAGGTGCCGGTGTTCATGGCAACACCGACGTCGGCCTGCGCGAGTGCGGGCGCGTCGTTGGTGCCGTCTCCGGTCATCGCGACGAGCTTGCCGCCGGCCTGCTCCTTCTTGATCAGTGCCATCTTGTCCTCGGGAGTGGCCTCGGCGAGGAAATCGTCGACACCAGCCTCCTCGGCAATCGCGCGCGCTGTCAGAGGGTTGTCACCGGTGATCATCACCGTGCGAATGCCCATCGCGCGCAGCTCGTCGAACCGCTCCCGCATGCCTTGCTTGACGACGTCCTTCAGGTGAATGACACCGATCGCGCGAGCGCCTTGGGTGTCTTGCATCGCGACCACAAGGGGTGTGCCGCCAGCGGCGGAGATGCCGTCGACAAGCGGTCCGAGTTCTGGCGGGATCGAGCCACCCGCCGCGCGGATCCAGTCGGTAACCGAGCTTGCAGCGCCCTTGCGGACGAGTCGGCTCCCACCAGCTTCCGCGAGGTCGGCCCCACTCATGCGGGTCTGTGCGGTGAACGGGACGAAGGTCGCGTGCGTCAGCTCACCAGGGTGCCGTTCGCGCAAGCCGTACCGCTCCTTCGCGAGCACCACAACCGAGCGGCCCTCGGGGGTCTCGTCGGTAAGGCTCGACAGTTGGGCCGCATCGGCGAGATCGGCTTCGCTCACACCCGGCATCGGCAAGAACTCCGACGCCTGCCGGTTGCCGAGCGTGATGGTCCCAGTCTTGTCGAGCAGCAGCGTGTTCACGTCACCCGCGGCCTCAACGGCCCGGCCTGACATCGCGAGCACGTTGCGCTGCACGAGGCGGTCCATGCCCGCGATACCAATGGCCGAAAGCAATGCGCCGATGGTGGTGGGGATGAGGCAGACCAACAACGAGACGAGCACAATGCCGCTCACGCCGTTGCTCGTCAGCGCGCTGGTGTTGAGCACACCGGGCTGCTGGGCCTTGGAGAAGATGGCGAGCGGCTGCAGGGTCGCCACCGCCAAGACGAAGATGACCGTCAGCGACGCGAGCAGGATGTTCAGGGCAATCTCGTTCGGCGTCTTTTGCCGGCTAGCGCCCTCGACAAGCGCGATCATGCGGTCGATGAAGCTCTCGCCCGGCCTTTGCGTGATGACGACCACGATGCGGTCAGAGAGAACCTTCGTGCCGCCGGTCACCGATGACCGGTCACCGCCCGACTCGCGGATCACCGGAGCCGACTCGCCAGTGATGGCCGACTCGTCGACACTGGCGATGCCCTCGACGACGTCGCCGTCGCCGGGAATCGTCTCGCCCGCTTCGACGACGACGAAGTCGCCTTGCGCGAGCTGGCTCGCAACGACCTCCTGGATGCTGCGCGCGTCGACCGTCATGCCGGGCTTCCAGCCGCTGACCCGGCGGGCCATCGTGGTGGTCTTCGCGCGCCGCAACGTTTCGGCTTGCGCCTTGCCGCGGCCCTCGGCGACAGCCTCGGCGAGGTTCGCGAACAACACCGTGAGCCACAGCCACGCCGTAGTGATGATGGCGAAAGCGGTGTGGTCTCTGATCGCCAACCACGTGGTGAACACCGACCCAATTTCGACGATGAACATCACCGGGTTCTTGTAGAGCGTCGCCGGGTTCAGTTTGCGAAAGGCGTCAGGAGTTGAGCGCCACAACTGATGAGGGTCGAGGAAGCCGCCCTGTACGCGATGCGCGGTCGGCATCGCGATCGTTGGGGTGAGCGAGGTCGATGTCATCAGTGCAGACCTTCCGCAAACGGGCCGAGCGCGAGCGCCGGCAAGTAAGTGAGAGCGACAACGATGAGCACGACGCCGACGACCATGCCGATAAACAAGGGCCGGTGGGTAGGCAACGTGCCCTCGGACACGGGAACGGGCTGTTGCCGGCCCAGTGACGCCGCCAACCCGAGCACGAAGATCATCGGGATAAAGCGCGCCCCCAGCATGACGATGCCGAGCACGGTGTTGTACCAGTTCGTATTCACACCGATGCCGGCGAAAGCTGAGCCGTTGTTGTTGGCAGTCGACGTGAAGGCGTAGAGCACTTCGGAGAGGCCGTGCGCGCCGGTATTCTCCATCGCCGCGCGTTCACCCGGTAAGGCCATGGCCACCGCGGTGCCGATCAGCACGAACGCGGGCGTCGTCAGGAAGTACAGCGATGAGAATTTCATCTCGCGTGCTGCAATCTTCTTGCCCAGGTACTCGGGCGTTCGGCCGACCATCAAGCCGCCGACGAAGACGGTGATCACCGCCAACACAAGAATGCCGTACAGACCGCTACCCGTGCCGCCAGGAGCAAGCTCACCCAGCTGCATGTCGACGAGCGTGATCGCGCCGCCCAAGCTCGTGTAAGAGTCATGCATCGAGTCGACCGCGCCGGTTGATGTGAGCGTTGTCGCCGACGCAAACGTCGCGGAATCGAGTACCCCGAAGCGCGTCTCAGTGCCTTCCGATGCCGCGCCAACCGCCGTTGGCACGCTCCCGTGGTGAACGCCTTGCGCAACGTTGAGACCGATCACGCTGAGGATCGACAGCACCGCCATGACGGCGACGATCGCCAGGCCCTGACGCTTGTCACCGACCATGCGACCGAACGTGCGCGGCAACGAGAATGCGATGACGAGCAGGAAGTAAATCTGGAACCAGTTCGTCCAGTTAGTTGGGTTCTCGAACGGGTGCGAAGAGTTCGCGTTGTAGAAGCCGCCGCCGTTGGTACCGATCTGCTTGATGGCCTCCTGGGAGGCGACCGGCCCACCCGTGATCGACTGGTGATTGCCCGCGATGGTGTTCACGACGTGCGTGGCATGGAAGTTGTCGATCGCTCCGCCGGCGATCAGGATCACCGCAAACACAATCGACATCGGCAGCAGAATGCGCGTGATGGTGCGGATCAGGTCAACCCAGAAGTTGCCCAGCTGGTCGGTACGCGACCGCGCGAACCCGCGCACGAGAGCGATGGCGACGCAAATGCCCACCGCCGCGGATGCGAAGTTCTGCACAGCAAGGCCGGCCATCTGCGCGGTGTAGCCGAGTGTTGATTCACCTGAGTACGACTGCCAGTTGGTGTTCGTGGTGAAGCTCGCGGCCGTGTTGAACGACTGCCCTTGCTCCATGCCCTTGTAGCCGAGACTGAAGGGCAAGTGATGCTGCGCGCGCAGCATCAGGTACAGACCAAGGACAGAAACGAGCGAGAAAGCCAACAGGCTCCGCAGGTACGTCGACCACTTCTGGTCGGCGTTCGGGTTCACCCCGATTGCGCGGTAGACGACGCGCTCGGCGCGCCAATGGGTCTTGCCCGTGAACACCCGCGCCATGTAGTCGCCCAGTGGACGGTACGACAAGGCCAGGGCGATGACGAGTGAGACGAGGAAGAGAATCCCTGCGAGGGTCGCGTTCATTTAGAAGCGCTCCGGCATCAACAGCGCGATGACGAGGTAGATGGTGACGCCGATCGCGAGGATCAGCCCGATCAGATTTTCGGCGCTCACAGTTTCTCGGCCCCCCGCGCGATCAGCGCAAAGATCGCGAAGATCGCGAGCGTCAGCAGGATGAAGAAAAGGTCACGCATGGTGATCTCCCTGGAGTTCAGAAGTTGGGCGCGTGGCGAGTTGGTGTCGTTCGACGTCAAGGTTTCGGGCGAGCGCCATGGCCAAGCCGGTGGCGGCGAGAACGCCGATCCGGATGACATCTTCGCGACCGGCCCAGCCGAGCTGCCCGTCCGTGTGGACCACGAGGCCGTTCAGCATCAGCCATCCGCAGATCCCCACGAGCAGGCTCGGCAGAGGGCGACACCACCAGCAGACCAGGCCGACAGCTATCGCCATGACGGCGAGCTGGGTACCCCAGTCCACATTTTTGCCGGGAACGTCCCTGCCGGCGGCGGCGATTGCTACCGCGACCCCGAGAGTCACGCCGAACGCCACGATGCCGACGAATGCGTCAGGGAGGCGCGGGTCTGCGAGGCTCATCGGCCGGCGGTGGATCACAAAGGCGCGGGGACGGCCGTGCGTCAAAGGCAGCACGGCTTCCTCCTCTCGAATCGGTGCCCAAGCCGGGCAACGATCAAGTGAAACTCGGCTGGGCGCCGACGGTCGGTTTCTTGATGGAACCCTGACGCGGGCGCACAAAACCCTGACGCGTTCCTGACGCATCTGGGTCCAACCGTGGTCGACGACCGGTAGCGTCCGAGCCATCAAAGCCCTCGGCCATCGACCCAACGCGGACCCGTCACCC
>DATCDK010000044.1:0-8253 GCA_036510735.1 Acidothermaceae bacterium
CCGAAACCGGGGCAGAGACCACGGCCGCAGACGAGCACCACACTTACGAACACCACACCGACGAACAGGGAGATGTTTCATGACGTTCGACTTCAAGGTCGCCGATCTTGGGCTGGCCGCCTTCGGACGCAAGGAGATCTCTCTCGCCGAGAACGAGATGCCGGGCCTCATGGCGATGCGTGCTCAGTACGGCGGGAGCAAGCCGCTCACCGGCGCACGCATCACGGGCTCGCTGCACATGACGGTGCAAACCGCCGTCCTGATCGAAACGCTTGTGGCTCTAGGTGCGCAGGTGCGTTGGGCGAGCTGCAACATCTTCTCGACCCAAGACCACGCTGCTGCCGCGATCGCGGTCGGGCCGACGGGCACTGTCGATGCGCCGGCTGGCGTGCCGGTGTACGCATGGAAGGGCGAGTCCCTGGAGGAGTACTGGTGGTGCACCGAGCAGGTTCTGGTGTGGCCCGAGGGCGACGGTCCGAACATGATTCTGGACGACGGCGGCGACGCGACGCTGCTGGTGCACAAGGGTGTCGAGTTCGAGAAGGCCGGTGAGGTACCCGACCCGTCAACGGCCGAGTCCGAGGAGTTCGAGGTCGTGCTGCGGGTCCTGCAGCGGTCGCTGACTGAAGACCCACGACGCTGGACGGCGATTGCCTCGGGTCTGAAGGGCGTGACCGAGGAGACCACGACCGGCGTGCATCGCCTGTACCAGATGCAGGAGGCCGGCTCGCTGCTGTTCCCGGCGATCAACGTGAACGACTCGGTGACTAAGTCGAAGTTCGACAACAAGTACGGCTGCCGGCACTCACTCATCGACGGCATCAACCGCGCGACCGACGTCCTGATCGGCGGCAAGGTCGCTGTCGTGTGTGGCTATGGCGACGTGGGCAAGGGCTGTGCGGAGTCGCTGCGTGGCCAGGGCGCGCGGGTCATCATCACCGAGGTCGACCCGATCTGCGCACTGCAGGCGGCGATGGACGGCTACCAGGTCGCCACGCTCGACGACGTCGTGTCGACGGCCGACATCTTCGTGACCGCCACCGGATGCCTCAACGTCATCACGGCCGACCAGATGTCGCGCATGAAGCACCAGGCGATCGTCGGCAACATCGGTCACTTCGACAACGAGATCGACATGGCCGGTCTCGCGAAGCTGCCCGGCGTTGAGCGCGTCAACATCAAGCCGCAGGTCGACGAGTGGATGTTCGCCGACGGCCACGGAATCATCGTCCTGTCAGAAGGCCGGCTGCTGAACCTTGGCAACGCCACCGGCCACCCGAGCTTCGTCATGAGCAACTCGTTCACCAACCAGGTGCTCGCGCAGATCGAGCTGTACACGAAGACCGCGCAGTACCCGGTCGGCGTGTACGTCCTGCCCAAGCACCTCGACGAGGCCGTTGCCCGGCTGCACCTGTCGGCGCTTGGGGTGCGGCTCACGGAGCTCACACCAGCGCAGGCTGGCTACCTTGGCGTCCCGATCGAGGGCCCGTACAAGGCGGACTCCTACCGCTACTGAGTTCGGCTGTTCCCGGGGTTCGGCGACTGTCAGACAGTTACAGGTCTCTAGGCCGGTAACTGTCTGACGATCGAGGCTCGGCCGGTAGCCGATCTCGCATCGGTCCCGATCTAGAACGGCGGTGGCTCGTTCCAGTCGATGGCCGGTGCTGCGTGTTTCTCGTCTTTGATCGGTGGGCCGATCGCGGGTGGTGTGGTGGTGTAGACGTGGCCGGTGGGCATGGTCCACACGAAGGTGCCCGGGTTGGGTTGCTTCAAATGCGCAAGCACTCCGTCGAGGAGGTGTTTGAAGATGTGATGTCTTTCGCAGAACGGACCCATGTTGCCTTCGCACGTGCGGCCATCGGGGTGCCGTTTGGAGTGGTCGAGGGCGCAGACGAGTGAGGGCAGGTCGCAGGTTTTGAACCGGCAGGTGCCATCGCGCAACTGAACGTGGCGCCTCAGCACCGCGCTGGGCCGGTAGGTCGCGGTGTCGGCGGCCAGGAAACTGCCGTCGACCGGGTTGGTCACGATCCGGCGCATGACCCGGTCGCGTGCCAACTCCTTAGACACCTCAGCGGTGATGGCGCCGTAGCCGGTCAGCTCGCCCGGGACGTTGGACACGCCCATGATCACTGACGCCGGCACCGTCACGTTGGCTTCCCCACAACCGCGAGAGCCGAACGCCAGTTTGGTCGGCACCACACCGGACAGTTCACCGGTGGCGATCGCCTCATCAAAGGGGGCAAGCAGGAAATCGGCGCGCAACTGCGCGGTGTTGCGGGCCTCGCCACCGGCGAGCTTCGCCGACAACGCGGCCGCGCTGAGCACGTTGTACACCTTGAGCGCATCGGCGGCCGCCATGACCGCACGCACCTCCGCCATGCCATCGTCGAGTGGGGTCAGCCACACCCCGCGTTCGTTCTTCGCAGCCACATGTCGCTTCTGAGCGGCGACTGGGTCGGCGGTGATCGCCGCCTTGCGAACCGCCTTCTTCAGCTGTGCGTTGGTCTGATCCCCGGCACGGGCCAATACGATCGCCTCCACCTCAGTGGCGGTGACGGGGTCGAGGTGGCGACACCCGTCGGCGATGGAGTGCGCCTTCTGCACATCGATCTGTCCTGTGGCCAGCGCCGCAGCGGTCGCCTGCAACTCCGTCAGCTCAAGGGCAAGGCCGAGCCGAAACTCCGCTGAGCCTGAGGAGATGGACAACCGGGCGGCGATCTCATCATCGGGATTACTGCGCCGAACCGATCCCAACGGACCGTGTTTGGCGCGGGCTGCGTCGGGCGTCTCCCCGATCGACCACGGTCGGCGGGCGAAATCTGCAACTGCCGCTAACTGGCCCGCGTGTGCCCACGCGATCATCCGATCCCAGGCCGCAACAACTTCCAATACGTCGTAGTCCTCGTGAATGTCCGCCGTTGTTATCGCCATGAGTCGCGTCGCGAGCTCCACACCGGGAGCAATATCCGCGAGCTCAACCTCTTGGTCCATAACCCGAAACTATCTGCGGCCACTGACATTTTCGGCTGCGAATACGTGGATGTGGAAAACAAATAAAATTGTTTGCGCGCGCTTACTGCGGAGGAGCGAACGGCCCAGGCGGTGGAGGTTCCGCTGGCTGCAAAGGCGCAGATTCGACAGGCGGCGGCACATGATTCGGCGCCGGCGCCGGCGCCGGCGGTTGCGAGTGCAGCTGCGGGTGCGGCGCGCCACCGTACTGCGCGCCTGTTCCGTATGTGGGTGTAACTCTTTGCTGCGCACTTCCGTACTGAGGTGCAGCACCAAACGGGCCCGCGCTGTATTGCGGCGCGGCCACGGGCGCAGCAGCGTACATTCGCTGCTCCTCACGCCTGCGTCGCTCGGCAAGTACTGCAGACAGGTAAGCCCAGCCCGGAGTTCCCGGCGGCGGGGGAGGCGTGACGCGCGCCAACACTGCGGCCATCAGCTCGTTTCCCATCGCATCGCGCGCCGCAGGATGGAGTTCATTCTGACGCGCCAGAAACTGCCGGCAAGCCAACGCAAGGTCGTCATCGAGTCGCGACAGATCAAGGGTTGTCGCCCACCACGCAAGTGGCGCGGGCATCTGCACCGGCAGCGCAGTAACACCAGGCACGCGTTCCTGTACGACGATGGTGCCGGCCAGCATGTCGCCGAAGCGCTTACCCCTCCTGCTGAAGATGCTTGCGAACAGCGCAGGTCCCCAGCTCTCGAGCGGGAACATGATGCCCCTGACGAGCGCGTGCCGAAACCGCACCGGCCCCCCGTCGTCCCGCACAACGCGCAGACCCAACGCGGCCTTGCCCGGCGTCCGTCCGCGCCACACAGTCTCAAGGAGCACGTTGTAGCCGACGAAACTGAAGACGAGGATGCAGAGCACGAGCGCGGTACTGGCGTCGCCGTCCGAATTGGACACCAGCTGACCGACGATCAGTATCAGAAGGAAGAAGATGACCAGCTGCAAGATCAGGTCGATCAGCTTTGCGAGCAGTCGCGACGGCCAATGCGCCAAGCGGACGTCGAGCGCGACTGCCTCGCCCGTCACCACACCAGCCGTCATAGTGCCTTAGTCTGCCCTCTAGTGGACATCGATGTGTTCGTTGCCGCACATCAGGCGGACTGGGCGCGCCTGGAAACGCTTGTGCAGCGCGCTGAACGCCCGTCAAGGCTGAGTGGCGCGGACGTCGATGAGCTGATCGAGTTGTACCAGCGCACCGCGACGCACCTGTCCGTCATCCAGTCGCGGTCGCCCGATGCGCACCTCATCTCACGGCTCTCGGTTCTGACCGCGCGTGCTCGCGCCGCGATCACCGGAACGCACGACCCCGCATGGCGCGACTTCGCTCGCTTCTTCGTCGTCACCTTGCCTGCAGTCTTATACCGGACGGCGCGGTGGTGGGTCTCGACCGCGATTGCCTCGCTCGCCGTTATGACGGCGATCGGGGTTTGGATCGCCACCCACCCCAAGGTCATCGACACACTCGCGTCGCCCGCCGACGTCCGGCAACTTGTCTCGCATGACTTCAAGGACTACTACTCCGCGCATCCGGCGTCCGACTTTGCTGCCAACGTGTGGACCCACAACGCGGTCATTGCCGCCGGCGCGTTAGGGCTTGGCATCTTCCTTGGCATTCCCACGATCTACCTGCTGTGGGGCAACTGCGTGAACGTCGGCGTGATCGGCGGCATCATGGCGGCGAACGGCAAGCTGCCCGAGTTCTTCGCGCTGATCCTCCCGCACGGATTCCTCGAACTCACCGCGGTTTTCATTGGGGCTGGCACCGGGCTGCGACTCGGTTGGACGCTGATCGATCCTGGCCCACGGACGCGTGCTGATGCGTTGGCCGCGGAAGGCCGAGCATCGTTCTCGATCGCACTCGGCATGATTGCGATGCTCATGGTGTCCGGGGCGATTGAGGCATTCGTGACACCGTCGCCGCTGCCAACGTGGGCGCGCATCTCGATCGGCGTGATCGTCGAGGTCGCGTTCCTGACGTACGTGGTCGTGTTCGGCTCACGGGCGGTTCGTGCAGGGGAGACGGGCGATCTCGACGAGGCATTAAGCGCCGACGTAGTCGAAGCGACCGCATGACGGGCCGCGTGGGCCTCGGACCCGGTGACCATTGAAGTCCTACGCTCGCAAGAACGAGCGCTGGACTTCAACGCCCCAACGTCGCGACGCCCGCATCGCAACTACAGTCGGCCGGCCGCTTTCAGTCCGAGGTAAGCGTCGGAGACTTTGCTGGCGAACTCCGCCGGGCCGGCGTCGACGACCTCGACGTCGAGTCGGCGCAGCAACGCGGTGACGCGGCGGTGCGCAGCCGTCGTCCGCTCGGCCGCAGCCGCGTCATAGACCGTGCGCGAGTCGTCGTGCACGCCCACCATCGCGAGCACCTGCGGGTCGGCAACCGAGGCCAGCATGACGACGTGTTTGCGGGTCAGTGACGGCAAGACCGGCAGGAGTCCCTCGGTGATCGCCGCTTCGTCGAGTGTCGTGAACAGCACGATCAGCGCCCGCTGTTTGACCCGTCGCAGCACTTCGGCCACCAACCGGCGTCCGTCTGTTTCGACCAAGCGAGGATGCAATCCGGCCATCGCCTCGAGCAGGCCCGAGAGTGGATCGCCGTGCTTGCGGCCAGTGCGCGAGAGCAGTCGTGGCCGGTCGTCCATCGCGATGAGATCGACGCGGTCGCCCGCGCGTGACGCGAGGGTGCCGAGCAGTAGGGCGGCGTCGAGTGCGGCATCGAGTCGCGGTGCGGCACCGATCCGCGCCGCCGACGTGCGGCCGGTGTCGAGCACCAGCACGATCCGGCGGTCACGTTCAGGCCGCCAGGTGCGGACGACGACCGCTGACCGCCGAGCGGTCGCGCGCCAGTCGATCGACCTGGCGTCGTCGCCCTCGACGTAGTCACGCAGCGAGTCGAACTCGGTGCCCTGCCCGCGCACTCGCGCAGCGGTGCGGCCGTCGAGAATCCGAAGCTTGGCAAGCTTTTCAGGTAAGTAACGTCGGCTCGGGAACGCGGGCAGCACCCGCAGACTCCACGGCACCTCGTGATTGCCTTGCCGGGCCGCAAGACCGAGCGGCCCGAAGCTGCGCACGGTGACCCGGCCGGCCTGCAGTTCGGTCCGGCGGCGCGGCCGGATCACCGTCGTCCAGCGACGCCGTTCCCCAGCCGGGACGTCGATCGCCCGGCGAGTCGGTGACGCCTCCGCGCTTGGTGGCCAGGCATCGCGCAGGACGCCACGCACCCGACGTCCGCCCGTGTTGACGACGAGCACGCCGACCTCGGATACCTCGTCGAGACGGCGCGCGGTGTCTCCATATCGAGACACCCGAAGAGCTCGAACGCTGCCCGCCAACGCAAGGTCGGCGACGATGCCAAGAACCAGGGCACCTTCGACGATCAGCACCATGTAACCGCGCAGCGGATACACGAACACCACCAGCACGCCGACAAGCGCGATAAGCGCAGTCCGCCGCGTCAGCGCCACTGCAAGCTCACCTTGGAACAGGAACTGTGGCGAGTACGCCTTCGAGCACCGCGTCGGTGGTCGCGCCTTCGAGCTCGGCTTCCGGGCGAAGCGCGAGCCGATGCCGCAATGTTGGGCGCGCCAAAGCCTTCACGTCGTCAGGCGTCACGAAGTCGCGGCCGGACAACCACGCCCATGCACGCGACGTCCGCAACAACGCAGTAGCACCACGAGGCGACGCGCCGAGGGAGACCGACGGCGAACTGCGCGTTGCCCGGCACAAGTCGACGATGTAGCTCAACACTTCGGGGGCAACGGAGACGCGAGAAGCGGCCGCCCGGCCCGCAGCCAACTCGGTAGGCCCAGCGACTGCACGCAGGCCGGCCGCCGCGAGGTCGCGCGGGTCGAACCCATCGGCGTGCCGCCGCAGCATCCCGAACTCGTCGTCGCGACCAGGCAGCGGAACATTGAGCTTCACCAGGAACCGATCGAGCTGTGCCTCAGGCAACGGATACGTGCCTTCGTACTCGACCGGGTTCTGCGTGGCGATCACCATGAACGGGTCGGGCAGTGGCCGTGGCAGGCCATCGACCGAAACCTGCCGTTCCTCCATCGCTTCGAGTAACGCAGCCTGTGTCTTGGGCGGCGTGCGGTTGATCTCGTCGGCAAGTAGCAGGTTCGTGAACACCGGTCCTTTGCGGAATTCGAACTCGGCCGTACGCGCGTCGTAGATGAGCGACCCCGTCACGTCGCCGGGCATCAGGTCGGGCGTGAACTGCACCCGCTTCGTATCGAGTGAGAGGGCCGCCGCCAGCGACCGAACGAGCAACGTCTTCGCAACCCCCGGAACCCCTTCGAGCAGCACATGCCCGTCGGCGATCAACGCGATGACGAGGCCACTCACGACGGCGTCTTGCCCGACGACGGCCTTGGCCACCTCGGCCCGCACTGCGGCGAACGCCTCTCGCGACGGTTCGATGGAACTGGTCGACGTCACGTCCGGAGTACCTCCTGCTCGAGGGCGGTCAGTGCTTGCGCCAGCGTCACCAGTGTGAGGTCATCGGCCGGTGTCGAACCGTATAGGAGGGCCTCGACCTGCGCGGCGGGTTGCCCCACCCGTGCGGCAACAGCTTGCACGAGAGCCCCCGGTTGCGGCCTAGGGCCGAGGCCAAGCCGGTGACCAAGGCGATCCCGCGTTCCATCACGCAACGCGTCAGCGGCAGTGTTGAGCGAGTGCGATCGCCGGTACAGACGAGAGCGACCACGCACGGTTTCAGATTGCCGGACGACGACGGGCAGGTCTTCTGGCACCAGCCGGCCCAGTCGACGGCCACGCCAGATCGCAATGATGATGACGGCGATCACCAGTTGCAGGAACGCCAACTTCAACCGGCTCGGCAACAGCGATTCGACGCTCGCGTTTCCGCTGCTCGACACGGGAGCGATCTGCGGCGGCACCAGCCACACGACGTCCGCGTGAGTATCGAGAAGCCCTAGGGCAAGTGCAGCGTTGCCGTCGTTGCCAAGTGACGAGTTCATCAGCGGCGTGCCATCAGACAGCAACGTGACCTGGTGACCCGAGGTCGCAAACGTCACCAGCGCAAAGCCGTCCCCGCCGTCCGGGTAGCAGCCCTGCCCGCCACTCGGCACCGTGTATCCCCCGCCGGTCAGTTGCGCCGAGCCCGCCACAGTCGCGGCTTTCAACGAACACGACGGCGGCCGCAGCTTCCCGCCATCATCGGGTTGGGTGGCGAGTGGCAAGCCCAGACCCTGGATCTCGTCGAG
>DATCDK010000045.1:0-2610 GCA_036510735.1 Acidothermaceae bacterium
TCGACGGCCGCGCTGGGTCGCGCCGAGGTGTTGTCGCGGTTCAGTTTCGCGCGGGTGTCCACTTCCATCGTGCTCGAGCCGCCTGTACGTAGCGGACTACATAGCGCACAGCAACGTCAGCAACGATTCCCCGATCAAGGAGCGACCGCGATGGCGAGACCCGACACGACACCAGAAGCACGCGACCGAAACCCAGGCCCCGGACAGCCGGCGACTCGGGTAGACCCAGCGGTGCCGCTGCCCGCCGTCCTCGACCTCGTCCAAGCCGCCGCGCTGCTTGGTGTGGGGCGGACGACGGCGTACAAGCTCGTCCACGACGGCGAGTGGCCGACCCCGGTGCTCCGGCTCGGCCGGCTGATCAAGATCCCGACCCAGCCGCTGCTCGATCTCCTCGCCGGCACGACCCACGAGGTCGCCTAACCGGCGACGTCGGCCGGCCCAGGGGGCCGAAACAGGCTCGTCGAAACACAATCATTTGGCTCCCCTCTATGTCAACGAGGGGTTGTTCCCGCCTGTCGATGATGCGCCGGTCCTCGCCGTCGTCAAGCAGACTGCGCTTGACGACGGCTGCGGGCCGGCGCTGTTGCAGGTCGTCGGGAACGGGTCGAAGAACGGTCTAGTCGGCCCGGGTTGGTGAGGGTAGCGTCGGTGTTGACGGGTCCGGGACAGGACTTCTCCGAAGCGTCGACATCGGGGTTTGAGTCGACCGCGCTGGAGTTAGTAGTCGCCCCCACGTGTCCGCCCGGGCCCGTCCCGCTTGGTCTGATCGCGTCGGCGAGCAGTTGTCGGTAAACAACATCGGACAGTCGCCGTTTCAGACAGCGCATCGCTTCCATCGATGTTTTGCCGGCGGCTTTCTTCCGGTCGTAGTAGGCGCGTCCCTCGGTGGGGCTGCGCAACTGGACGATGGCCATGATGTGCAGCACCCGGTTGATTTGGCGGTTCCCGCCGCGAGATAACCGGTGCCGCACGTGCTCACCGGAGGAGGCGTCGACGGGGGCGGTGCCGGTCCAGGACGCGAAGTGCGCACGGTTGGGGAACCGGGTGATGTCGCCGACCTCGACGAGTAGCCGGGCAGCACCGGAGGGCCCGATGCCGTGCAGCTGGGTCAACGTGGTGCCCGTCAGCGCGAGTAAGACGTTGAGTTCTTTGTCGGCTGCTTTGGTGCGGTCATAGACCTGCTGCAGATCGGCGATCAGTTCAGCGGCGACCCGCCGCCTCGTTTTGCCGGCCGCGTCGCGCGGTCGGACTTTCCCCAGCAATACCTTGGCTTGCGCCGCGGACAATGACGTTTTCGCACCGCCAGGGATCAGCTCGAGCAGCAGCCGGTGCAGCTGCGAAACCATCCTGGTGTGGTCATCACCCAGAGACCGGCGGCGATCGACCAGGATCCGCAGCACCGCGAGCTGCTCATCGTCAACGACTGGACGCAGCCCACTCATCCGGGTGCCGACCAACGCGACCGAGTGCGCATCGGTGGCGTCGGTCTTGCGTCCTTGGCCGGTGGCGAACACCCGGACCCGGGCGGACAGTTTCGGTGGCACATCCACCACCAGTTCACCATCAGCGAGCAGCCGAGTGGCGATGTGTTTGCCGATCCCGTTGCAGCCTTCGATCGCCCACGTCCGCTCACCGAACTGCTTGCCGAACTTCACCATCGCCTGGTAGCCGGCGACGTCGGTGGCATACCTGCCGCCACCAAGAATCGTCTCCTCGTCGTCCATCACCTCGATCGTCGCCGACCGTTTGTGCGGGTCCATGCCGATCACCACTGCACCCATCCCGACTCCTCAAATCTCGACACCGTGTTGACGTGTGTGAGCCGGGAGGGCACCGCTTCTTCGAGCAGAACAAACCCCTCTTGAGCCTCTCCCGCTCGTTGGAACGACGCCCGGCCCGCGCAGGCCAAATGAGAGCCACACGACATGCGTGGGCAGCCGAAATGAGAACGACAGGCCGGGCGCCTAGACCGAGCCTTGCCAGGCACCGGTCATAGGACAAGTAAATAAGAAGCCGATGTGCGGATGGATTTCTCAGTAACCGGTAGCGTGCCTTGTCCGGTGAAACGCGGAGGCGGCCTTGATCAAACTCGACTACTTTCAAGAGTTCGGCGACGGCAGCGACGCTCCCAGCCTGGGCGAAAGCCTTGGGGTGCTGGACCCGCAGGATCGCATGCGAATCGCCAGTTACCTCGATGGTGGTGCGGTCGTGTCCGCAGTCCCCGGATATGACAAAGACCTACTGGACGGCTCGATCCTCGGGTTGACCGGCAGCCGCCACACCGACGGCACTTATGTGTGGCGTCATCACTTGAAGCACTATGTAGTGAAGTACGGGGTCGGCTTGCGCGAGGACTTTGTGACCATGGTCAGGAACGGCGACAAGCCGACTGCAGACCTGACCGCCGACGAGATCCGGGCGGCAATAGCGTTCATCAAGAGCTTCCCCCGTCCGGAATAGATCGTCCGGAACTGCCGCGATGACGCGCGTCTGCACGTGCCGAGAGCCGGTGGTTCCGCAGGGCACTTCTCCGTAGGGTTCGGCGCGCTTGCGTTCGCGTAGGTTGGTGCGATGTATTGCACCGAGTGTGGCGCTGCGCTTCAGACGGCG
>DATCDK010000046.1:0-16779 GCA_036510735.1 Acidothermaceae bacterium
GGCACCATCAACGTCGCGAGCATCGCAAAAAACGCGAGCTGCCGCCCTGCGAAGGTGATGCGGGCGAAGGCGTAGCCCGCAAGGCTGCACAGGAACAGATTGCTGATGACGCAGGTCCCCGACACCACGGCGCTGTTGAGCAGCCAGTGGCCGAACGGTGCCTGGTCCCAGGCTTGTCGAAAGTTGCCCCATCGCAGTGTTGCCGGCAGTCCGGGCGGAAATCTGCGGGTCTCGGCCTCCGTCGACAGGCTCGTGATGAGCATCCACACCAGCGGCACGAGCATCAGCGCCGCAAGCGGCGCGAGTACCAGATGCCACGGCGATGGTCGCCTGCTTCGGGCGAGAGTGGTCATCGGTCGACTGCCTTGGCGGCCGGGTCACGCGCGAGCCTTAGCTGCACGACAGTGACGACGGCAATTGCCACGAACAAAACGACAGCGATCGCCGCGGCGTAGCCGGCGTGGAAGTACGCGAAAGCCTGTTGGTAGAGGTAGTAGACGACGACCGTCGTCGAGTCCAACGGTCCGCCCTTGGTGGTGACGTAGACCTCGTCGAAGAGTTGGAGTGCGTTGATCGTCAGCCAGACCACCAAGAAGGCTGAGACCGGGCGTAGCAGCGGCACTTGGATGCGCCAGAACGCCGTTGTCTTGGAGCACCCGTCGATCTGCGCGGCTTCGATCAGTTCGCGCGGCACGGATTGCAGGCCGGCCAGGAAAATCAGCGCACCGAAACCGACCCAGCCCCAAACGGTCATCGCGACGATGGCAAACAAGGCGTCGTGAGGCGACGAGAAGAAGCCAGATGTGGGGAGTCCGACGCGGTGCAGCGTCGCGTTGACGATCCCGTATTGCGGATCGAGCAGCCAGGTGAAGATCACACCGGTCGCCACCGTCGAAGTGACAACGGGGACGAATACGGCTAGCCGATAGAGGGTGATGAACCGGATCCTGCGATTCAGTGCACCAGCGACGACCAGCGAGAGCACCAGCGTGATGGGCACGAAGAACACGGTGTAGACGATCGTGTGGCGAATCGAGTCACGAAAGATCGGATCGTGGATCAGTTCCTGATAGTTGTGCAAGCCCACCCATCGCGCGGGTGTTTGCAGGTCGTTTCGCTGGAACGACAAGACGAACGCCCACACGACCGGGACCATGCCGAACACGGCAAGGAGCAGCACACTCGGGCTGATCATGCCCCAGCCCGCGAACTGGTCAGCCCGTCTCCGCGGATCGCGTCGACGGGCTGACGACGGCAGGATCGCCGCTCGGCGTCCGCCCGCTGATCGGCGGGACGGGAGCCGAATCGCTTGGCTCATTGACCCGCCAGGGCGCTCTCAACTTGAGACTTGGCCGCGTCGAGGGCCGCTTGCGGCTGCTTTTGGCCCAACAGCACCGCTTGAACCATCTGGCCAACAGCGGTCGAGACTTGCGCGTACGACGTGATGTTGGGCCGCACGTGCTTCACGTTGTTGAGGTTATCGACGAATACCTTGTCGGACGGGTAAGTCGACAAGAACTTCGAATAGTCCGGGAGTGTCGTCTCCGATTGCCGGAGCGGCAGGTCTCCGGTGGCGATCGCGAACTGCAGGTTGACGGTCGGTGAGGTCAGCCACTGTACGAACTTGACCGCGGTTGCGGCGCGCGCACTCGAGTGGTCGAAAAGCATGTAGAGGTCGGGCCCCGAGATGGTCTCGTGGTCGCCGTTGTAACCGGGCAGGAACGTCACTCCGTATGAGACATCGGGGTTGATGCTGGAAAGGTCCCAGGGGCCCGTCCACAGCATGGCGATCTTGCCGCTGTTGAAGAGATTCAGATAGTTGTCGTTGCCACTGTCGAGATACACCGACTTGTCGGTGACGCCCATCTGCTGCAGCAGTTGCAATGCGGCGAGCCCAGCCGCGGAGTCGAACGCGGGTGCCTTGTTGTCCGGCGTCAGCAAGTCGCCGCCGGCCTGCCACAGGAGTGCGAGATAGCGCCAGACGGTGTCTTCGCTGCCGTCGTTGACGTAGGCCCAACCGAACTGCTGCTTGGACGCGTCCGTGAGCTTCTTCGCGGCCGCCGCGAAGTCTTGCCACGACCAGTCGTTGGTCGGCTCCGCGACGCCCGCGGCGGCGAACAGCTTCTTGTTGTAGACGAGGCTGAGGTTGTCGACGAGAGCCGGCACGCCGACGACCTTGCCATCGACAGTGGCCGCGGTTCGCTCCGAGGGATAGAAGTCGTTCCAATCGAAGGACGTCGCGGCGACGTCGCTGGTCAGGTCGACTAGCTTGGGCTGCTTGGCAAGCTGAGAAGCCGACGAACCGTATTCGTAGGCAACGTCGGGGAAGTTGCCAGCGGTGAAGCCAGCCACCGTCTTTTGCAACGCGCCGTCGTTGCCGCCGTTGAAGACCAGCGACACCTTCTGCGTCGGATTCAGCTTGTTCCACTGGTCGGCCTGCGCCTGGATCTCCTTGGCTTCGACGTCGGTGTACCCGTGGGACACCGTGATGGCGGTCGTGCCGTTGCCCGGCGCCCCGCCGGAAGTCGTCGCGCCGGAAGTCGTCGCGCCGGAGGGCGCCGCGCCCGAAGGTCCGGAGGACTTCGAGCTGCACGCGGCGAGGGCCACGAGCAGCACGGTTGCACTGGCGATAACCCGGGTGCGAGTGCCGACCGACTCCATCGGGGTCTCCTTCATCTGCGCATATTCGCTCGCTGTAGATGTGCAGAGTTGCACGTTTGCGCAGGCATGGTCAAGGTCTTTGGAGGCCGAGATCCTCCCGAAACACGCTCGAAACCGACCGAAAGCAGCGGCTGCCTCCTGCTGCATCGCGGCGGCGTTTGCGCGTAACGTGCACGCTATGCGGCAACAGGATCGACTCGGACTCATTCTTGAGCGTTTGAACCGGCAGGCGTCGGTGAGCGTGCCGGAACTCGCGGCGCAGCTCGAGGTCTCCCAGGCGTCGGTGCGACGCGACCTCCAGCTACTGGAGAGCCAGCAGCTGCTCAGCCGAACCCACGGCGGAGCCGTCGCGTCGGGCGTGCTGTACGAACTGCCGATGCGGTATCGAGGTGGTCAGCGCCATGATGCCAAGCGGGCGATCGCCAAGTGTGCTGTGCAGTTGCTCGGGCCTGAAGTCAGTTCAGTCGGTCTCAACGGCGGTTCGACGACGACCGAGGTCGCCAGGGCGCTGGCCACGCGACCCGGTCTTCGCGTGGTGACAAACGCGCTGAACATCGCTTCGGAGCTTGCCGTCAGGTCGAACATCGACCTCGTGGTCTGTGGCGGCAGTGCCCGGTCGGAGTCCTACGAACTCGTGGGCCCGCTGGCGGAGATGACCCTGATGAATATCAACATCGAGGTCGCCATCATTGGCGTCGATGGCGTCAACGTGACGGCCGGGCTGACGACCCACCACGAGGTCGAAGCACAGACCAATCGGTGCCTGCTTCGGGCTGCCGAGCGGGTGATTGTCGTCGCCGACTCGACGAAGATCGGTCGTCGCGGGTTCGCCCGCATTAGCGAAATCGGTGTCGTCGCCGACCTGGTCACCGACTCGGATGTGAAAGACAGCGATGTTGCCGAACTCGAGCGCGCGGGTCTGCGTGTCCATCGGGCCGAGGTCTGAATCTGTTCTGATTGCTGGGTGTGCGGTTAGTTCCGCAGCGCCTCGGGCAGGCGGTCGCGATGCGCGTCGACCATGGCGTCAGCGAGCTCAAAGATCCGCTCGGGTGAAAGCGTGGCGGACGTGTTCGGGTCGACCATGAGCGCGTGCCGGATGTGATCGGGCCGACCCTCGGTAAACGCCCGCACCGTGAGCTCGGCGACAGAGAGGAACGCCCGGTTCAGCGCCGCACATTGCGGTGGCAACGCGCCAACCGCGACCGGACTCACGCCGGACCCGTCGATTCGGCAGGGCACCTCAACCGGCGCGCCGTCCGGCAAGTTGCTGATCAGGCCTCGGTTCGCGACGTTGACCTGGATCTCCCGCTGCTGGCCGGTTACCAGGCTATGAATCACCTGCGGGGCGTATTCAGCCGCGTCTTCCTCGGGCTCGACGTAGTCGCCAGCGGCGGCTTGGGGGATGAGTTGTTCGATCTCCGCGGCGTTTCTCTCGCTGATCCCGACGTAGTCGCGCACCGGTATGCGCAGCCGCGCGATCTCTGTGTCGTCGTGCAAGTACCACGGCACGTACTCCGCGGAATGTTCGCTCGTCTCTGTTGGATAGAAGCCCAGCCTGCGGTACATATCCACCCGCACCCGCCGTTGTAGCTCGGAGTCTGCGGCGATGCGCGCGTCGAGTACGGGATACAGGTTGCGACCGTCGTGCTGCCACTCCAGAACCCAGGCCTGATGATTGACGCCGGCGCTGCGAAAGGTGACCTCGTCAAACGGAACGCCGATGAGCTCGCTCAGATCGTGAATCGTCCAGTACACCGAATGACAAAGCCCGAGCACCTTGAGATCGGGGAACGCGACCGACAGGTAGCCGATGTTCATGGCCATCGGGTTCGTGTAGTTCAGCAGCCACGCCTGCGGGCAGACGTCGCTCATGTCTTGCGCCAATTCGTGCAGGAAGCCAAAAGTTCGCAGCCCGCGGAAGATCCCGCCGACTCCAAGCGTGTCGGCGATCGTTTGGCGGACGCCGAAACGCTCCGGCACGTCGAAATCCGTCAGCGTTGCCTGGTGGCCGCCAATGCTCACGGTGTTGATGACAAAGTCGGCACCCCTCAGGGCCGCTCGCCTGTCTGCGGATCCAAGAACAACGGCCGGCCGACGATGATGCGTCACCGCGATCCGCGCGAGTTGTTCAGCGAGGATCAGCCGCTGGGGGTCGACATCGTGCATCATCAGCGTGAGTTCGCCGACGTCGGGGAAGCTGAGCAAGTCGCGCAGGAGTTGACGAGTGAACTCGGCGCTGCCGGCCCCTACAAAGCAGATTGTCGTCACGCGGGCAGCATCTCAAGGCCGCAGCAAATGAGCAAGCTTGCGCATCGCCAGTGATTGTCTCTGGACTTTTGTAGCAGCAGCTAGCAGACTCGGGCCGTGATCGACGTCTTGGTGCTCGGCGACCTGAACCCCGACTTGGTGTTGCGTGGCGACGTGGTGCCCCGGTTCGGTCAAGCAGAGCAGTTGCTCGACGCCGCGACTCTGGTGTTGGGTGGCTCGGCGGCGATCACGGCGCACGCCTTCGCCCGGCTCGGCCGAGCGACTCGACTTGGGGCGCTGATCGGCGACGACAACTTCGGCGACATCGTGATCGGTCTGCTCGCCGCCCAAGGGGTTGATACCCGGGCCGTCATCAAGGATCCGGATCGGCCCACCGGCCTGACCGTCGTCCTGTCGCAAGGTCAGGAGCGCGCAGTTCTGACGTTCCCCGGCACGATCGCGGACTTGTCTGTCGATCACGCTCTGGCGGCGCTCGAGGGTGCAGCGGCAGATGGCGCACGGCACGTGCATGTGTCGTCGCTGTTTTTGCAGCCGAGTCTGGGGGCCGGGTTGGCTGCGGTGTTCGAACGTGCGCACACACTTGGTCTTAGCACATCGCTTGACCCGAACTTTGATCCTGCGCAGCGCTGGGAAGGCGTGGAGGAGTTACTGACGCATCTCGACGTGTTCCTGCCGAACCGGTCGGAGACGCTGGCAATCGCCGGGCGAATTGCAGGCCATTCCTTCGACGACGTTGCGGCAGCCGGCTTGCTGCTCGCCTCCCGCGGCCCCGTCGTTGTCATCACCGATGGCCGAAACGGCGCAGTGCAAGTAAGTCCTGATGGCTCACAGTTTCGCGATGAAGGCGAGCCTGTCGAAGCCATCGACACAACTGGGGCCGGCGACACCTTCGCGGCCGCCTATCTCGATTCGCTTCTCCGCGGACTGTCCGCGGCGGAGTGCCTGCGGCGTGCGGTGCTTGCCGGTGCGTTTTCGACGTCCGCAATCGGCGGCACCGCCGGACAACCGACGCTCGATCAACTTGTGCAGGTGACGGTCGATCATCGTGTTTTGACCACTGAGGATGCAGATGCCGCACGTCAGTAGTGAGATTCACCGTCAACCAGAATCGTGGACGCGGGCGACCTCGATCGCGCCGTCGTTGAGCGCGGCGCTGCCGCGACCCGGCGAGCGCGTTGCTGTGATCGGTTGTGGCACCTCGTGGTTCATGGCAGAGGCGTATGCGACGTTGCGCGAATCGACCGGCCAAGGCGAAACCGATTACTTCGCTGCTGCGGATCTGCCGTTGGACCGCAGCTACGACCGACTAGTCGCCATCACCCGATCGGGTACCACGACGGAAGTCCTGTCGGCCCTCGCTGGGGTTTCGTTTCCAACGACGACTATCACCGCCGACGCATCAAGCCCGGTCGTGGCTGCCGCTGATCAGTCAATCGTGCTCGACTTCGCAGATGAGCAGTCGGTCGTGCAGACGGTGTTCGCGACGACGGCGCTGATGCTGTTGCGGGCGTCTCTGGGCGAGCAACTAGGTGGAGTCATTTCTCAGGCGGCGCAGGCGCTGTCGACTCCGCACGACCCCGCACTCGACGGTGCGCAACAGTTCACGTTCCTCGGGCAGGGCTGGGCTCATGGGGTGGCGAGGGAAGCGGCGCTGAAGATGCGCGAAAGCGCGCAGGCGTGGACGGAGGCCTATCCGCAAATGGAATACCGGCATGGGCCAATCTCCATAGCGGAGCCGGGACGGGTTGTGTGGATCTTTGGGCAGCCCGTTAGGGGATTGCTCGACGACATCAAGGCCACGGGCGCGACGCTGATCTGCGATGAACTCGACCCGGTCGCAGACCTCGTCCGCGTTCAGCTACTGGCAGTTCTTCTTGCTGAGGCGCGCGCGCTCGATCCTGACCGGCCTCGAAATCTGAGCCGGTCGGTCGTGCTCGAAACCCAATAGCCGCTCATGCTGACGACGACGGCGAGTTTGATGCGAGCCGCTACCGCGAATCGCACGCCTGTGCTTGCTTTCAACGTCATCACGTTGGAGCACGTCGAGGCTGTGTGCCGCGCCGCTGAGCGGACCAAACGACCGGTCATTCTGCAAATCAGCGAGAACGCCACCAAGTATCACGGTGGTGCCGCGGCCCTCGCCGCAGCGTGTTGCATCCTTGCCGACGAGAGTTCCACCGAGCTTGCGTTGCACCTCGACCATGTCGAGAGTCTGGATCTCGCCTACAGAGCTCCCGGGCTCGGAGTGAGTTCGTTGATGTTCGACGCGTCGCAGTTGCCCGATGCGGAGAACACCGACACCACAAGAGAAATCGCAGCGTGGGCGCACGGGTACGGGCTCTTTGTCGAAGCAGAGCTTGGTGCCATCGGCGGCAAAGGCAACGCGCATACGCCGGGCGTGCGTACTGACCCAGACGACGCCGCGAGGTTCGTTGCTGCAACGGGCATCGACGCGCTGGCCGTCGCGGTCGGCAGCAGCCATGCGATGACGCAGCGATCGGCGCAGCTCGACCAGGAGCTGATCGCGACCCTGGCCGCCGTCCTGCCAGTGCCGCTGGTCTTGCACGGCTCGTCGGGTATCGCGGACGCCGATCTCCGCACCGCCGCTGCGAACGGGATCGTGAAAATTAACATCGGAACGCTGTTGAATGTGGCCTTTACTGCGGCGGTTCGCGCCAGCCTTGCCGCCGACGCTGACCAGGTCGATCCTCGAAAGTACCTACGCGCGGCGCGCGACGCGACGACTGACGCGGTGGCCGGCGTCCTGGAAGCGTTGGGGCATTCCCAAGATCAAACTGTGGACGATATTCGCTAATATGTGCAGTCTGGTCGCCCTGATCCACCGCTATGCGACCCGACCATCGCTGGTCGTCGCCCTGTCGTCGACCACCAATAGCGATAGCGACGCCACCATCAACCAGAGTCTGCTGAGCCTGGCCGACGCCACACCTGGGATTTCCGCCGCATTCGTGACCGACATTCACGGTGTCTCGCGCTACGTCTACCCGTCCGAGCCCAGCGTGATCGGCACCAGCGTAAAGACAGCGGAACGGATGGCACCCTCGCCAAACGGTATAGGCCACCGGTAGCCCCAGGGCTCGGGCACGGATGTCGGCTCGCGGTAGAAGCCAGCCTCCATCAATCCCGGGGCGGTTCAGGATTGCACGGATTCAACGTTGCCCGGCCGGCAAGCATTGGAGCCTGGTGGTGCCGATGCGCGAGGCGGACTTGTCCGAGGGCGAAAGTCGGCACGCCCACGTGCTGCATGACGTCCGAATTCCCTGATCAGCCCACCCGTTCGTCATCGTCTTTTTTATCATCGCGGCGCTTGTTGTCGTCGTCCGATTCGAGATCTTTTGCTTGAACGATTTGGCGAATCCTGACGACGACGAGCTGCAGTACTTCTCGCGTCAGGCATGGACGTTTCTGTGTGCCTTCGTCATTCCGTTCGAGGGCGTCCTTTATCTGCTGTGCGGCAAAGTGCGGTGAACTTTACCGGCTGTGGGATCGTGACCGCTATGCGCTCGCTGATCGTCGAGGACGAGCACGCGTGGCCGCTACGTCTGGTCCGCCGTAGCGTTCGTCTTCCGCTAGAACCAGTTGGCGCAAGAGAGTGAAGGCGATCGTGCTGCACCTAGCCGTGTGAGCGGCGCACCGTAACCCCCGGGGAGGCTGGTGGTGGCGAACCTCCCGGCTGTACCGAACCTCCCGGCCGTACGGGCGTACCGCTGCGCTGCGTGTAGTGCCCGGTACCGCTGAACTGGTGCGTGCTCTGGAATGACCAAACGCCCAGGCCGAACAGCGCTGCGATGGCAGCGACCGAAGCAACCGAGGTCGCCGTCGCGCGTAACGGCAGGGTGATGACCAGCCACGCGGCGAGCAGGGAAATGGCACCGAGCGCGGGAACATAGAACCTGACGACCTGAAGCGTGCTCCCGACCGGATGAGCCGTCCAGGTGTACGTGGCGTAGAGACCCCAGACACCGACCCACGACGCGGTCAGGGCTAGTGCGACACCGTAATCGCGACGGGCGTCGTCGCGTTGGGTCGATCGCAGCCGCCGCCGGACGATCCACACGGCGGCCGCGACTCCAAGGACCAGCATCGGCATGGCTTCGATCAGGTGCGGTGGCATGTAACGGAGATTGGTCGGGACGGCGGTCAGGCTGAACGTGATCTCGCCAGGCCGGTAACCGGAAGTCAGCGGCCCCCCATATACCGCGGTGTCGAACACCGCGATGCCAGCCGCCGTTACCGCGACGGAACCCAGCCACCAACCCACTGCGGCGCCAGCAAGTCGCGGCGCACGTACCCGCCAGGCCACCAGCGCTGCCACCACAGCGCAAATGAGGATGACGACATTGGTGTAGCGGACAAAGACTGCGGCTTCCAGTGCAGCGAATGCGAGCAGTCCGACCCAGGTGCGCCGCCGGTCCGTTGCTTCGACGGCCAGCAGCGCCCACAAAAGCGCTCCGCTGCCCGCCGCGATCATCGACGCATCGGTGAACGTTGGCATGTAGTCGCGCCAGGCGAATAGCAGCGCTGCGCCGCTGCTGCAGAATAAGCAGACGGCCACTGTGCCCCCGTAGCGCCCGAGCCAGCGTCGGCCACCGATGAACAGCCCGAGGCAACCGAGCGCTCCGTAGAACAGCGGCGTCAACCGGATCAGGCCGGCCAGTTGGAAGGGTGCAGCGAAGAACGGGTAACCGGGATCCTTCTCGCTGATCCAACGTCCGTCGGACAGCTGTACCCATTGAGCGATGGCCGGACCTGCCCGGCCCGGGACAATCAAGCCACTTCCTGAGCCGGGCAGCTTCGCCGCAAGTGCGTTGAACTGCGCGGTGGACAACGACAAGAAATGCCCATGGGTCATCGCGATGATCGACGCACGGTAGGCGTAATCGTCGGGCTCGCTGAGCTGCGGCGCGAAGCTCAGCGCGACGACGCACAGCGCTGCGAACGCTGCCATGGCAGCAAGGATTTCCCTCGTCTGCAAACGGTCGGTTGCCTGGGTTGTCATGCCTCCGCCTTGTCATGCTGGTTAACTGGTGTTCTACTATAACAACACAATTTTGCAGCAGGGAGGGAGCATCTGACGTGATCGACTTCCACGTCGACCGGTCGGGCAGTGTCCCCGCATACGCCCAGCTGGTGAGGCAGGTTCGCGAGGCATTGCGGATGGGCCTGCTGCATCCGGGGGATCAGCTCCCGACGGTGCGCGCTGTCGTGACCTCCTGCACTGTCAATCCGACCACGGTGCTGAAGGCCTACCGGGAGCTGGAGCTGTCGGGCCTGGTGGAGGCGCGGCAGGGCGCAGGCACGTTCGTCACCGGTTCTTTGGGACGGGCGGATCCGCACGTGATGGCCCGGCTACGCAGCGGCTTGGCGCGCTGGCTGGGACAGGCGAGGGAAGCTGGGCTGGAGGACGAGGACGTGCAGGCCCTCATCGCATCCGTCGTCGCCGAGGACACCTTCCGCATGACGCGGGCCGGCGATTCCCGGATGCAGCAGCAGTCGGTGCCAGAAGCCCGCATCCAGAACGAGGGAGGCGCGGCGTGAGCGAGCAACCTATCGCGGTCGAAGCTTGCGGTGTGAGCAAGCGCTACAGCACGGTGTGGGCGCTGCGCGAGTGCAGCTTCCAGCTACCGGCGAAGCGCATCATCGCCCTCGTCGGAGCCAACGGCGCAGGCAAATCGACGCTGATGAGCATCATTAGTGGCCTGCTGCCCGCTACCAGCGGCTCGCTGCTGGTCAGCGGCGAGCAGGTCGCGAAGGGACGCCGCGGAGCCGCACTGGCCCGGAGCCGGGTAGCGATCCTGGCCCAGGACAAACCGTTGTACCGAGACTTCAGCGTGGCGGACATGCTCCGGTTCGGTCAGCGCACCAATCGCGTCTGGGATCAGCGACGAGCGCTGGCATGGTTGGCTCGCTTCGACGTCCCACTGGACCGGCGATGTGGCCGACTGTCCGGAGGCCAGCGGGCGCAGGTCGCCCTCGCCGTCGCACTGGGATCACGCCCCAGCCTGCTACTGCTGGACGAACCGCTGTCCAACCTCGACCCGGTAGCACGAACCGAGGTCACCGGAGAGCTCATGGCGGAGGCCGCCGAGAGCAACATGACCGTGATGCTGTCGACCCACATCGTGGCGGAACTGTCCGGCGTGAGCGACCACCTACTCCTTCTCGCCGCTGGCCAACCCATCCTGACGGGCGACATCGATCAACTCTTGGCCGACCACGCGCGATTAAGCGGTCCACGCGCGGATCAACCGCCGGGCCCAGGCACGGTGGTTTCGGCCCAGCACACCGACCGCCAATCGACGTTCATCGTCTATTCGCGCGACACGGCCCCCGCGACCTCGGTAGTCGCCCCCGGCTGGAGTACCCAGCCGCTCTCGCTCGAAGAACTGGTGCTGACGTATCTCAAGGCACCGCGAAAGGCGCACCCGAGCGAGCAGGCAGCAGCATGAACCAGATTGCCCAACCCCCGCTGGTCCCGGGCCGCTCGAACGACTACGACGCTGTCAGCCGAAATGGCGACGGCTTCGCCGGCTTGCTGTGGCTCACTTGGCGTCAGCACCGCTGGGCCCTGATCGGCTCCGTCGTCCTGACAGCCGTCCTCACCGGATGGATGGTCTACCTCGCCGCCGACCTGAAAACCATTTACCACCAGTGCCACAACACCGTCTGCGCGAGCGGCACCAGCCAGGACTCCGTGCTGTCCGCCAGCTTCGGCCCATTCAGCATCTCGAACCACCTGCTGCAGTTCATCGTGTTCCTGCCGCTCATGGTCGGCGTGTTCCTGGGCGTTCCCCTGCTCGCCAGAGAACATGAGCAGCGAACCCTGCTGCTGGCCTGGTGCCAGGACATCTCCCCTGCGCAATGGCTGTGGACCAAGCTCACCCTGCTCGGTATCAGCGTGGCCGCACTGACCGCAATACTCTCCGCCGCCTGCGACCACTTGGCCCACGCGATGAGCAACGTCAGTGGCGGCGGCATGTTCGCCGGCGCCATGTTCCTCGACTCCGGCATGCTCCCGCTCGCCCTCAGCGTCTGCTGGTTCGCTGTCGGCGTCACGCTCGGCGCGGCTATCCGGCGCATTTTGCCCTCCGCCATCGCGGCGGTAGCGGGCTTTATGGCGCTGCTGGTGATCGTCGAATGGCGCTACCCGACCCTCATCACGCCGCTCTCCCGCTTCCGACCCGTCGGCAACGACTCCGGGCCTGTCCTTGGCATCAACGCCTTGAAGATCAAAGGCGGCCTCAGCATCGGCCCCGGCCAGGTGTCGAACCTCTTCGACGCGTCCGGGCATGCCGTCAGCTACGCCGACCTGCAAAAGAGCTGCCCGGACCTGAGTCCCGGCACGCTGATTTCCTGCATGACGCACAACCACCTCGAGACCTTCATCCAGTACCAGCCGGGCAACAGGATCCCGGAGTTCCACCTCATCCTGGCGTCCGGCTACCTCAGCATCGGCGCCATCGCGCTCCTTGCAGCCGGGCTGATCGTGCGCCACACCAGCCTCAACGCGGGCTGAGTCTGGGCTTCCCCTCGAATGGAACGAACGCTGCGAACCTTTTATCTGGACCAAGACCGCCGACCAGATAATTCCCCGCGCCACCCGCGGTAACGCAACTTCAATAGCGCGACACTGGGGCGAGCGGATCGACGTACCCCAGATGCGCCCTGTGGAGCCATATCGCGGTATGCAATTTAGTCCGCGGCCATCTGTTTGCAGATCCAGTGCCGCAAGTCGTCCATGGTCGCGACCGACGTGTTCACCTCGGCTACTTCGACGGCTTCGGGATGTGGCAGCTCAGCTTCGGGTTGACACCGACGTAGTTGAGAGGCCCCGCCAAGACGGTGACGGTGATCGTGCTGGTCTTGGCGCAGGTGGCGTTGTTGCCCTTGAAATAGCCGCGCTGAACAGTGGCGGCGACACCAACGATGAGCCAGACGACAACGAGCACAATGACGAGGCGCACGGTGGGTCCTTAGTTGTCGACGCTGGCTTCCCGACGGTCAAGGCCCAGCGGGGCGGCACCGCCGGCTGGGCGCCGAGCGGCGGGCGCGCCTTGCCGTGACGGCGGCTACCAGTAGTGCCGGCGACCGCCGACCGCGCGGCCCGCGGAACCGAGCAGGAACAGCACGACCCCGACGACCAGCACGACGAGGCCAATCGTCCACAAAATCGGGATCCCAGCGACGAAGCCGATGATGAGCAGAACAACACCGAGAACCATCATGAGCGTGCTCCTTCAGCTGTGGCGGCCACTCCCACAGATCCACGGAGTCGCCCAGGTGTCTGTGCCCGCGGGTTACCCGTTCAACCCTCGCCGTCGACTAGTACGTCTCCGTGACGGCGATCGGCGGGCGGTAGAGGCCCCGAAAGCTCACAAAGGCCACACAAGTATGGGCACCGACCAAGGTTCGCAGGTGGATGCGCCCCGTGGCCGGCGATGCGATCGCGGTAGTCGGGGCAGGTCTTAGTTGCTCGCGTTGCTCAGCCGTCGGAAAGGTCGTGCTCACACTTTGCGCCATCGTGGCTCACACGTGCCGTAGAGCCCGAAGACGAGCAACCCGAGCGCCGGGGCGCGTAGTTGGCGAACAGACTGCTCCGATCCGCAAAGTCGGCTGCGGTCGCCGTTCGGCGTAAAGTGAGGTCGCAATCCGCGAAGCCGCTCCGGACCCAGGTGGCGCACGGGCTCACTCGTGCGTAGATCGGAGGGGTGGTGGATGAGCAGCGGCTGACGACGGTTCTGGTGGAGTTCGCGCGGACTCTGACCGGTGATTTCTCCATCCAGAAGATCCTCGACCATCTCGCCGACCGGGTCGTGGAGGTCATTCCGGTCAGCGGCGCTGGGGTGTTGCTGATGGACAGCGACACCGAGCACCATTTCGTCGCCGCCTCCGACGACGTGATCCTCGGCGTCGAAACCTTGCAGATGGAATTTCAGGAAGGGCCGTGCCTGCAGGCCTACCGGACCGGGCAGCACGTGGCGATCCGCGACTTGGCGCAAGACACCACCTTTGCCCGGTTCTCCCCGGCCGCAGCCCAAGCCGGCCTCGGCGCGGTCTACAGCTTCCCGCTGCGGTTGGATGATCGCCAGCTCGGAGCTTTGGAACTGTACGCAAAGGAACCGCTCGAGCTCGCAGCCGCCGATCTGATCGGGGCGCAGATCCTCGCCGATGTGACGGCCGCGTACCTGTTCAACGCCCGCGCCCGGCAGTCCGCCCGCGATCTGATCAGAACCAGTGCCGAACTGGCCGCCACGTTGCAGGAAAGTCTGCTACCACCAGAACTCCCGGTCGTTCCCGGTCTCATGGTCGCCGCCCGCTTCCAACCCGGCCGCGGCGGCACACTTGTCGGCGGCGACTTCTACGACATCTTCCCGCTACCCGCCAAGCGATGGGGCATCCTGATGGGCGATGTCGTCGGTCACGGCGCACGCGCCGCCACGCTCGCCGCGTTAGCCCGCTACACGGTGCGCACGCTCGCGATCCTGCAGACCTCGCCACGCCGTGTCCTCACCGGCCTGAACGACACCGTCCTGGCGCGCGCAGAACCCGAACGGTTCCTATCCGCGATCTACCTCACGACCCGCAAAACCACAGAAGGGGTGGAGGTGAAACTCGCCCGGGGCGGGCACCCCGCGCCGCTGCTGCGCCGCGTCGACGGCACCGTGGAAGTGATCGACGCTCCGGGAAGGCTCCTGGGGTGCCTACCCAACCCGGGCCTCGCCGACGTCCGGCTGCTGCTGACCCCCGGCGAGATGCTGCTGCTCTACACCGACGGTGTCACCGAAGCCCGCCACGGCGATGAACAGTTCAGCGACAACCGACTCCTAGCACTACTCGCCACCAACATGGCCGACGCCCACGAGATCGTCGACCAGATCATCGACGCCGCGTTAGCCCACAGCGACGGCGAACTCGCCGACGACGCAGCCGTGATGGCCATCCTCGCGACCTGACCAGCAACCATCGTGGTGCCTGCCAATGGCTGCCAGGGCGTCCGGTCAGGGGAAGCTACGGGTCTATCTCGCGACCTGGTCGGTGACGGCGTGGGATTGTGGATTCTCACTGTGTTTCCGGACCCGCTAGGGACATGTGAGCGGTTGAGGGTACGGATGGGCTCCGGACGCTCGAAAACCCTTGCTGGGCAAGAGTTTTCGGTGGAGCGCGTGACCGGGATCGAACCGACACCGCGCGCCGGTGGATCCGTCGGTGCCATTTAGGTGGCAGTTGCGCCGGGTGGGCAGCGCGAGTGTGAACCGAGCCCTGGCTACGTCAAAGCGTCCAGGAAACCGGGTCGGGCCCCTTCGGTCATGGCACCCGCCCGGTGGTAAGCCTTATGACCATCGGAGTCGATCAACACCACCTCGGTACGTCGACACATGTCGGGCCTCGAAGCGTGGTCGGGCTAAGTGCTCGAAGCGTTGCGACGGCGCAACCATGGTCGTGACTGGGCGAAACGGTGCGCCGAGGGTTCGGTCAGGTCGTGTTGTCGCGCGAGGCGACCTTGGCCGTCGAGTGGTCGTCGAGTAGCTGTTGGGCCGCCAGCTTGCGGGAGACCAGTTGCTGGGCGACGTCGCTGAGGCGGGCGTTGTGGTCTCGTGCGTAGCGGCGGAGGATCGCGAACGCTTGGTCCATGTCGAGGTTGCCGAGTTGAGCGAGGACACCTTTTGCTTGCTCGATGGCGATGCGGCTGGTTAGCGCGGTTTGCAGTTGCTGGTTGATTGTTTCCCGGTCGCTTGCGGCCTTGTCGGTGACCAGGGCGATGCTGGCGACGTGGGCGAGGGCTTGAGCAAGGTCGAGGTCGTCAGCATCGAGCGCGCCGGCCTTGTCGCTGAAGAGGTTCAGCGCGCCCAGTGTGGTGCCGCGCAGCCGCATCGGCAGCGCGTGTACCGCCGCGAACCCGGCTGCGGTTGCGGCTGCGACGAACTGCGGCCACCGGTCAGTTTCTTGGCTGAGGTCGTTGACGCTGACCTGTTGCCCGGTATGGAAACAGTCAAGACAGGGTCCTTCGTCGCGCTGCAACTGAAAGATCTCCAGATCACGGGTACGTTCCGATGACGCGGCCAACACGTGCAACACGCCACGCCCGTCGGCGAGCAGCAACCCTGCTGAGGCGATGTCGAGCAGCCGCGCACAGTCGCTGGTCAGCCCGGACAGCAGATCGACGACGTCAGCGCCGTCAGCCATGCTGTTGGCGATGGACACGAACGCCCGGGTGATTTCATGTTCTCTGCTCGTGTTCATGAGTGCCTCCCGCCCGGATCTGTTCGCTCGTTGTCGGGTTCCAGGGCAAGCTCGCGTTCGACAATTGACCACGCTACCTGGCTCGCTGTGAGCCCGTGTGCGAAAGCGTGCGCGCGCAGCCGCGCAAGTGCCTCAGCCGGCCCGACACCTAGTTGCGCCATCACCATTCCGGTCGCTTGATAGACCTCGACGCGGGCCAGCGACGCAAGCTGTTTCCATGCTGGCGCCTCCTGCCCCGAGGTTGCCAGCTCAGCCTCGGCGCCGATCATGTCCAACAACGGTAGCGCCGCTAGTTCAGCCGCCATCAACCCGCCGACCAGCGAGTTGCCGAGCAGCGGGCCAGGTGCGTGCCGGTACAGGTCCAAAGCGCCGACGTAGGAGTTGGCCAGGCTGATCGGCAGCGCGAACACCGCCCCAACGCCCAGACCTACGGCGGACCCGACGAACGCGGGCCAGCGAATCTCCGCTCCGTCCGCGATGTTCGCGGCGAAAACAGGACCCTCGCGCACCGCATCCATGCACGGACCTTCACCGAAGGTGAACTGGAACTCATCCAACTGCCGGCTCAGTCCATCACTGGATCCGAAG
>DATCDK010000047.1:0-7979 GCA_036510735.1 Acidothermaceae bacterium
GAGGATGAAGACGACCGACGAGTGCCCGAGAGAGAACCAGAAGCCCACGGACAGCGGGCGTTTGCCGTCGCCCATCAACTTGCGGGTGGTGTTGTCGATGGCCGCGATGTGGTCGGCGTCGAACGCGTGCCTCATGCCGAGGGTGTAGGCCGTAAGCCCGATGCCGATCCCGAAGGTTTTGGTGCCGACGGTGTAGTGGTGGGGCGCGACGAGCGCGATGATGATGAACCAGCCGATGACGTTCAGCGCGATGATCACCGCGAACATCCCGGCGAGCCTGGTCCACTCAGCCCTGGTAAGACCCTGCTTAATGCGGCTGGTGATACCGACGGGCCGGATCTGCGTCTGGGTACTCATCGAGCTACCTCCGTTGAACTCCGTCGGGCTGGCTGATCACCGAGCCCGACGCCGCGTGGCGCCATCAGATGCGACAGGTTCGCACCCCGACCGGATTTGGATTGGTCCCAGCCCCGGCGTCGGCTCACCTGCAGACCCCGCAACCGTAACATCCCAGTTGCGACTGTGTCGCACGTGTATTGCTTGACGCCATCAGCCCTCCGGCGCGACTACGCTGCTAGCGCGCATTCGAAGGAGTTGACCGGACGTGGCGGCAAGAACCCCGACCAAGACCCAGGCTCAGGGCGCCGAGCGGCTCTCTGCCGCCGTCGGCGAGCTCCGTGCGCAGGGCACCCGGATCACTGACGCACGAGTCGCGATCCTCGAGGTGCTGTCGGCAACCGACGCGCATCTGTCAGCCGACGACATCGCGCACGCGGTGAACGGGCTGCAGCCGCGCGTGCACCGCGCGACCGTCTACCGCACGCTGGAGTCGCTGGTGACCGCGGGTCTCGTCGCGCATACCCACCTCGGCCACGGCAATGCGGTCTACCACCTGACGACGGTTCCGCACGCCCACTGCCAGTGCCAGCGGTGCGAGACGATCATCGACGTCCCGCGCACGCTACTTCGAGGCGTCAGCAGTCGGCTCCTCGAGGACTACGGATTCAACCTCGACACCGGTCACAGTGCGTTGCTCGGCCTCTGCAAGCGGTGCGCCGAGCTCGGCGAAATGAGATAGGCACCGACGTAGAGCACCGCCGCCAAGATGAGCAGCGCGTGATATCCGAACACGAGAGACAGATACTCCAGGCACCCACCGAGCATCGCACCGAGCAGGTTGGTGCTAAACGAGAGCGCCGCATCGCCGGTCTCGGAGAACCGCTTTGCGAAGATGATGTTCGCTGCGAAAATCGGCAGGAACGCGATTACGACCGCGACAACAATTCGCACCAGGAATGCCAACGACAGCAGCCATGACGTCGGCACGAGCCAGTTCAACGCCAGGCCACCCACCAGCAATGCGTACATCGCCGGTATCGGTGGCGTCGGGAACCGCCGCGTCACTTCGACCGCCGCGAGCACAGCTACCAGCACGCCGGCGAACACGAGCGCATTCACTAGCCACGTTGTTCCGAACAGCAGCGCGAAACTCGTGACGCTTCGCGTCTCCATCAACAGGAACGCCGCCCCGAGCAGGAAAAGGTCGCGGTAACCCCACATGCCGGCGAGCTGTCCGGTGAAGCGCCGGCGCACCCCCTTGCCGCCGGCCGCCGCGTTCGCCAACAACACACCACCGATGGCGATCGCGCTGCCGGCGATGATCAAACCGAGAGCGGCCAGGTACAGCGACGGGATCGTGCTGTCCTTCAGGTAGAGGAACGGCTTGTCGTCAGTTGCCGGAGCCGGCGTGTCTGCCGGTCGGGCCCACGTCTGCGCACACACCTGGTCGGCCGGCGTCAGACCGGCCACGATCACCGCGAGGCTCTCGGCCTGCTGCTGGTCGTAGATGCACGGATCATGGCCGAAGACATCGTCGACGGTGCCGGCCAGTCGATCGACGAGCCACTGTTCGCGGTAGAAGTTGTACATCGAGAACGCACCGTCCGGTGCCAGGTGCGAACGCGCAACCTCGACGGCCTGTTTGGTGAAGAGGTAGCTCTCGAGCCGCAGCGAACTGGCTCCGGACACGAGCGTGAGCGAGTCGGGCAGCGCGAACAGGATCAGGTCGTACTTCGTCTTGGTCTGCTCGAGGAACGCACGGCCATCGTTCACGTGGGAGGTTACCCGGGGGTCTTGATAGGCGTGATCGGGGTCGTGCTGGCGACCGAAGCGGAGCAGTGTCGGGTCGATCTCGACGGCATCGACGTGCTGAACACCCTGTGCCAGCGCGATCGCGACGTCGGTACCGGTGCCTGCGCCGACGATGAGCACGTTCTTCGGGACCGCAGGGATCCGGTTGTAAGGCTCGAGGTACCAGGGCTCCTCCTTCGCCCGGGTAGCCGCGGACGTCAGTCGCTGGTGTGGCACTCCGTTGACATCGACCTCGTACGCAGTGCCGCCGTTGCCGTCGTCGACCGTACTCGTCGAGACCTTGTAGTAGGGCGACCAGAACACTCCAGTGTCGTGGCGCAACGGGTACACCAGCAGCAGGAACAGAGCCGCGGCCAAGGTGACCGTTACTGACGTTGCGAGCCTGCCCATCAGGGTGATGAACAGTGCACACACGATGCCGAACCACAGCAGGGGTGGCGCGTCGAGGAACGACAGCCCGGTAAAGCCGGCGATGCCGGCAAGACTGCCGAGAAGATCGAAGCGATAGGCCTCGAGCCGGGGCAGTTGCCGGAAGCAGGCGCCGACGATCTCGCCAGGCCCTGCGAGTACGGCGGCGACCGCGAGGAAGATGCACGGCAGCGTCAGCCAGATCGGCGGACCGGTAGCCTGCAGGCTGCTGAAGAAGATGAGCTGGCTGCTGTCACGATCCACCGTGACCGGATACGCGCTGACGAAGCCCATCAGCCCAAGCAACGCGACAGGCGAGTAAAACGGCAACGGCCGGTCAGAGTGCCCCGGTCCGGCGGCGCGGAGAAACCCGAGCCCGATGCCGAGGAAGGATCCGAGGAGCACGAAGTTGGAGAAGTACGAAAGGTGGACGACGTTCGCGCCGAGCCATCGGATGAGTGAGAGCTCGAGGAACAGCATGAGCACGCTGGCGAGAAACAGGCGCCATCGGATCGTCACTGGCGAACCTCTCGTCGTCCGGTGTGCCGTCGTGTATGCAGTCGGCGTGCCTGGCGTCAGGCGGCCGGGCTCGCAGCGCCTGGGTCGTATTCAGCCGCATTACGACGCCGGTGGCAATGCCAACACGGCTTCGAGCCGGTCGGACATAACAGTTGAGAGACGCAGCATTGACAGGGTCTCGTTCGTCGACATACTGAGACGGCGATGTTAACGCTCACTCAGGCTCAAACCACCCCGGCGGCGGTCCGTGGCTAGCCCGCCCTCGGGGCCGCCAAGTCGCACACCGTCAGGCGGCGGTCTGCGCGCGCCCGCGATGACCGACGTCGCGCAGCTGGCTGGAGTCTCGCATCAGACAGTGTCGCGTGTCATCAACAAGCACCCTAGCGTCACAGCGACAACCCGTACACGAGTACTGGCCGCCATCGAGGAGTTGGGCTACCGCCGCAACAGCGCAGCCCGGACGCTCGTCACCGGGAAATCGCAGACCCTGGGCGTCGTCACCCTCAACAGCACTTTGTACGGCCCGGCGTCGACGCTCTACGGCATCGAACAAGCGGCACTCGAGTCGCAATACTTCGTGACTGTTGCGAGCCTGCGGTCCACCGATCGACCCGCGGTTCGCCAGGCCATTGGCCGCCTGGTCGACCAGGGGGTCGAAGGAGTCGTCGTCATCGCGCCACTCGATTCGTTGGCCCAAGCACTCGCGAGCCTGCCGTCCGGGTTGCCGGTCGTGGCCGTCGAAGGTGATGCGGCCGCCGACATCGATGTCGTCACGGTCGACCAGCACGCCGGCGCCCAGGCGGCTACCCAACATCTGCTGGAGCTGGGCCACGCCACGGTGTGGCACGTGTCTGGACCAAGCGACTGGCTCGAAGCCCAGCAGCGCACCACCGGCTGGCGGGCTACCCTCGAGCGTGCTGGAGTCGAGGTGCCCCCACCGTTGCGCGGCGACTGGAGTGCACGCTCCGGGTTCGAGACGGGGCGTGTGCTTGCCAGCATGCCCGACGTCACGGCGGTCTTCGTCGCGAACGACTCGATGGCGGTCGGAGTGCTGCGCGCATTTCACGAACGCGGCCGCGATGTGCCTGGTGACGTGAGCGTCGTGGGATTCGACGACGTACCGGAAGCGGCCTACTTCAGCCCGCCGCTGACCACGATCCGGCAGGACTTCGGTGAGGTCGGACGCCGCAGCCTGGCGTTACTGGTCGACCAGATCGAATCCGGGGCACGCGCCGCGGAACGCCACGTCGTCGAAGCTACCCTCATTGTTCGTGACAGCACGGGCCCGGCGAGCACAGCCAGCCCCAGACGCAACCTGCAGAAACCACCCACGAAAGCGCGGCCGCACTGATGTCCAACGAGCTCTCCGACGACCTACACAATGAGCATGTGAGCGATAACAGAGACCAGTACGTCGTCGGTGTCGACTTCGGAACGCTGTCAGGCCGGGCGTTGGTGGTGCGGGTGTCCGACGGCCGCGAGATGGGCAGCGCCGTCCACTCGTACACGCATGGCGTCATGGACCGCACGCTCGCGGCAACCGGTGCGCCGCTGCCACCCGACTGGGCGTTGCAGGATCCGCAGGACTACATCGACGTTCTGCGCGATGCGGTCCCGAAAGCGATCTCGGCCAGCGGCGTTGCGCCCGAGCAGGTAGTCGGTATCGCGACTGACTTCACCGCGTGCACGGTGTTGCCGGTACTCGCCGATGGCACCCCGCTGTGCCGCGACGATCGTTTCCGCGACCGCCCGCATGCGTACGTGAAGCTGTGGAAGCACCACGCGGCGCAGTCGCATGCCGAGCGCATCAATTCGCTCGCCGCAGCGCGGGGTGAAAAGTGGTTGCCGCGCTACGGCGGGCGTATCTCGTCGGAATGGGAGTTCGCCAAGGGCCTGCAGTTGCTGGAAGAAGACCCCGAGGTCTATGCGGCTACAGAACGCTTCATCGAGGCAGCGGACTGGATCATCTGGCAGCTGTGCGGCAACGAGACACGCAACGTCTGCACCGCCGGTTACAAGGGCATCTATCAGGACGGCGGTTGGCCGAGCAGTGATTTCCTCGCCGCATTGAATCCTGGCTTCGCCGACTTTGCGCAGCACAAGCTGGAGTTTCCGCTCTCCCCCCTTGGCGGTCGGGCGGGCGGTCTGACGGCGGAGGCAGCCAGCTGGACAGGCTTGCCCGAAGGCATCGCGGTGGCCGTCGGAAACGTCGACGCGCACGTCACCGCACCGGCGGCCAAGGCGACGTTGCCAGGTCAGATGCTGGCGGTCATGGGTACGTCGACATGTCACGTGATGAACGGTGATCGGCTCGCCGAGGTACCCGGAATGTGTGGCGTTGTCGACAACGGAATCGTGCAAGGTCTATGGGGATACGAAGCCGGCCAGAGCGGGGTCGGCGACATCTTCGCGTGGTTCGTCGACAACGCAGTGCCCGCCGACTACATCGCACGCGCCCAGGAACTCGGGATGGACGCGCACGACTACCTCAGCTCTCTTTGCGCGCAGCAGCGGGTTGGCGCGCATGGTCTCGTCGCACTCGACTGGGAGAGTGGCAACCGGTCGGTGCTCGTCGACCACTCGCTATCTGGCGTCATTGTTGGTCTCACGCTGTCGACCAGACCCGAGGACGTGTACCGCGCACTCGTCGAAGCCACCGCGTTTGGCACTCGGAAAATCATCGAGACGTTCGAGGAAGCCGGTATTCCCTGTGAGGAGTTCGTGGTGGCCGGCGGCCTGCTCAAGAATGCGTTCATGATGCAGGTGTACGCCGACGTGACGGGCATGCCGATGTCAGTGCTCGATTCCGAGCACGGTCCGGCACTGGGTTCGGCGATCCACGCCGCCGTCGCCGCGGGCGCGTACGCCGACGTCACGACCGCATCGGCGTCGATGGGCCGGGCGCTGCACAACGCCTACCTGCCCAACCCCGCAGATCACGAGATCTACAACCGCCTCTACGCGGAGTACTCGGCGCTGCACGACTATTTCGGCCGCGGCGTCAACGACGTGCTGCACCGTTTGCACGACCTACGCATCGAAGCGAGCACGTCGTGACATCGTCGTCGCAGATCGCCGAAATCCGATTATCGGTTGCGCAATTGCACACGGAGCTCGTGCGCTGGGGCCTCGTCGTCTGGACTGCCGGCAACGTCTCAGCTCGAGTACCGGGTGAAGCGCTATTCGTCATCAAGCCGAGCGGTGTCAGCTACGACGAGCTCACACCCGAGATCATGATCGTGTGCGACCTCGAAGGCAACGTGGTGGACGGCGAGCACTCGCCCTCTAGCGATACGGCAGCGCATGCGTTCGTGTACCGCGCAATGCCCGAGGTCGGCGGCATCGTCCATACCCACTCGACGTACGCCACGGCGTGGGCGGCCAGGGGCGAGGCGATCCCGTGCGTACTCACCGCGATGGCCGACGAGTTCGGCGGCGAGATCCCGGTCGGACCCTTCGCACTGATCGGCAACGACGACATCGGCCGTGGCATCGTCGACACCCTGCGAGGGCATCGGTCGCGCGCGATCCTGATGCAGAGCCACGGCGTGTTCACCATCGGCCCAGACGCGACCGCCGCTGTCAAGGCGGCGGTCATGTGTGAAGACGTCGCGCGAACCGTCCACCTCGCCCGCGCGCTCGGCGAACCCTTGAAGATCGAGCCGGCCGCCATCGACCGCTTGTACGAGCGGTACCACAGTGTTTATGGACAGCGGGGTTTATGAGACAGCGGGGTTTATGAGACAGCGGGGTTCATGAGGCAGCGCTGACGGACGCAGGTAAGAGCGCCGGGATCACTGACCCCGGCGCCCTCACCGCGTTCTCGGTGCGCTCCCCCGTAGCGAGCGCGCCCATGCTGCGGTTCGCACCGACTGGCGGTCGCCCCCCAGGTCGGCCGTCACGAGAAAGAGCATCGAGACTCACCCGCTGATACGTCGTCCAGCAAGATTTCTCAGGCGCGCCCCCGGCCGATGCCACGACGGCAACAAGTGGGATCTTGGCAGCAGAAGTTTGGCTGGCCGAGCATCGTCGGAAGGGCTCTCATACGAGGCACGATCGACCCCCGGAAAGCGCATACCAGCGGCACGTGTACGCGTTCACGTGAACGCGCAGAGCGGCAGATAATCGCGTCGCGGAGCGTGGCTACTGGAGGGCTGTCCTCGGCCGGGTGCTGATTACGCCTCGGTATCGCGTCAGATCGAAACGGAACTGCGGCGCGTGAGGCAGTAGCAACGACTCATGGCTCCAGGCTCCCGCGAGGTGGTCGTACGAGGAAAGCGCGAGATCGGTCCACCGGACCTCGCCATCCGCGATGACGATCTTGGCGCTCATCGCCCCACAAACAAGATCGCCATCCTCGGGGCAAACCGCGATTGCGGTGCGTCCAATCGAGGTCCGAGGCGCCAGACAGCATCCGCTCGGCCGCGCGATCATCCTCCGCCGGGACACTCGAGCCGAGCACCGAAATGAGGTCCCGTCCATGCATCTCGTAGAAGGATCGGCCATCGATGACGTAGTCGAGGAACCGGCGAGGCGCCTGCGTTGCGCCGATCCTGCGATCCGCCCATGCGAGATCGAAGTGTTGAGCACAGCTTTAGTCTTCACTATCTGCCAGCCGACAACCTGCGCGCGTCGCAGCAATAGCGGACGTGTTACGGCTCGCCAATCCGCACGCGGGAAGATTCGCGTGTGAACACGGACTTGTAGACCCTTGGCTCATCTGCCGATGGTGAGGGCGAGGAGGGTATCGACCGCAGTTTCGAATGGGCGGGTACTGCGTTGCACCTGGGCGAGTAGAAGCCCGCCTTGGAGCGTGGCGAGCAGAGTAGTGGCGAGGTCGTCTGGGTCGATGCCGGACGGGAGTTTCCCGTCGGCATGGAGAGCTCGCAGTCCATCGCTGA
>DATCDK010000048.1:0-28348 GCA_036510735.1 Acidothermaceae bacterium
AGCTCCTGTCGCTGCGGCGGCAGCTAGCAGCGAAGGCAGCCAGGAGGCAGCGCTACGGATGCTGGCGATGGCGCAGAAGACCGCCGAGGACACCGTCGCCGACGCGAAGCGCGAGGCCGACAAGGTGCTCGGCGAAGCGCGGTTGCACGCTGACCAGCTCGAAAGGGAAACCTCGGAGCGACACCGCAACGTCGTGGGCAATCTCGACAGCGAGCGCGAGCGGCTCGAGCGCAAGATCGAAGAGTTGCGCTCGTTCGAGCGGGAGTACCGCGCCCGCCTCAAGTCCTACCTCGAGGGGCAGTTGCGCGACCTCGACGGTCGGGCCGACGGCATCCAGCCCACCGCCCCACGGCCGATGCCAGTGGCTGTGGGTGCCGGCGCCCCGGGCAGTGCGGCCAGCGCGGGCGCCACGGTGCCAGCGTCTCCGCCGATGACCGTCACCGTGCCTCCGGCGTTCACCTCGCCCCAGCAGCCGCAGCCGTCGTCCGCTTCGGGCTCTGGTTCCGTCTCGGGTTCGGTTCCTGGGCTGGCGCAGCCGCCGCGCCCACCGAGCCCGTTCTCGCCGATGCCACCGCCGCCCGTTCCCGGGTCGTCGGTTTCGCCAGGCTCGTCGCCCCAGACTGGTGGCCCCGGCGGTCCGATCCAGCCTGGCGGCCCCAGCGGGCCTCTCCAGCCTGGCGGCCCCAGCGGGCCTCCGAGGCAAGCGACCGGTGGCGGTTTCGAGGTCGACGAAGGTCCCGAGGTCCCGCCGTCCAATGGGTGATGCTGCCCCGCTGGCCACCTCGGCCGGCAAGCGTTGGTGATCACGGCTCGCTGGTGATCAACCCGTGCTAGTCATCAAGCTCAGCGGGGCAGCAGTGTTTGCTGCCGCCGTATTGGTAGGCGTCGGCGTCTTGACCAGCCGGATCCTGTTTTACGACATCGCCATAGGGTTGGCCGGTGCCGCGCTGCTCGCGGTCATCCTCAGCTCGATTCGCTGGCACCGGCGACCGTCCGGCTACTCCTGACCGCACTACTCCTGGTCCAAGGGATCAGACGTTTGCGCGGCGGAACGGGTCGCGGGCGGGCGGGGTGGCCAGCGTCAGACGGGTACCGTCGAGCGACAGACCGGTCAGGGCCAGCACGCGGGCCAGGATGGACGCGGTGGTTTCGCCGGCAGCGACACCCTCGGCCGTCACCATGGCGCGATAGATCGTCGCGTAGTGCTTGACCGGGGTGTTGTAGCTCCAGTCGACCGAGCCGAGGTGCAGGGCGTGGCCGCGGCTTCCGCCGGGGCCGTCGAAGGCGCCACTCCAGATCTGGATGCCTGCCGGGCCGGCGGCGAAGTTTCCGCCCTGTCCGACGTCATAGGTGCGGGCCTGGGCGATCAGCTCGCGAGTCTCGCGTTCGGGTAGCACCAAGGCGGGCCGCACTTGGCTCGCTAGAGCTGGCACTGCCACAGCCCCGGGTCGCAATGCCACGGCGGTCATTGGTTGACCGAAGTATGGTGCCGCCGCCATCTCGCCCCTCCATCTCACGGTCGAACCGTCGCGGCGCCCGATCGGTCTACGGACACGCTGTCGAGTCTTACGGCCGACTTCTTATGCCGCGGTGATGTGTGGATCGGCTCAATGACCCCGTGACCTTAACTGGGCTGTTCGGGTGTTTGCGCGTTCGCCCGCGTAGCGCAGGCCACCAACGGAGCGATATCACCCGTTTGCCGATCTGACTCAGCCCCCGGCGACCCGCATCCAGATGGTTAGGCCGAGCTCGGCGTCGATATGGGGGGCAATGTCAGCGCTCGGTCGGCCCTCTGTGAGGGTGACCGCAAGGATCTCGGCACCGATCGCCGCCTCGTGTTCGCGCAGCGCCGCCACCAGCCGGTCGTCCGCCGCCTGCCACCAGAACTCGATGCGGTCGCTGATCTCCAGACCACTGGTCTTGCGGGTTTCCTGGGCGAACCGGATCACCTCCCGCGCCATGCCGGCCCGCCGGAGCTCCTCGGTGAGTTCGAGGTCGAGGGCGACCGACAACCCCCCGTCACTCGCCACCGCCCAACCAACAGTCGGCGTTTCGGTCACCACCAGCTCCTCGGCCGACAACACCACCTGCTCGCCGTCGACCGCGATCGATACCGAGCCGGTCTCCGCGATCGCGAGAGCCAGCTCTGCGGCGTTGGCCGCCGCCACTGCGGCTGCTACTACCTGGGTCCGATTGCCGAAGCGCTTGCCGAGGGCTCGGAAGTTCGCTTTGACGACGGTGTCGACCACCAGAAGGTCCCCGCTGCCGTCGTCGGCGACCACCGCGCGCACGTTGAGCTCGTCGATGACTTGGCTCTTGAGCTCGCCCGGCAGCGCGTTCCAGCCCGGAGCGTGCACGAGGGCACGTCCGAGCGGCTGGCGAGTACGCACCTTGGATTCGGCCCTCGCCGAGCGCCCGAGTTCGACGAGCCGGCGGACAAGCGACATCTGGTCGCTCAGCGCCGCGTCGACCAAGGCACCGTCGACCTGCGGCCAGTCGCGCAGGTGAACGGAGTCCGGCATGTCGCTCCACACGTCAGCGACCAGGCGCTGGTGGATCTCGTCGGTGATGAAGGGGGTGAAGGGCGCCATCAACCGGGTGAGTACCTCAAGGCACTCGTGAAGTGTGGCGAGAGCGGATATGTCGCCGTCCCAGAACCGGCGGCGTGATCGCCTGACGTACCAGTTCGACAAGTCGTCGATGAACCGCGCGATCCGGCGGCCCGCGCGCGCGGAGTCGAAGTCCTCCAGAGCTGCGTCGACCTCGAGCACAGTGGTGTGCAATTCGGAGATCGCCCACCGATCCAGCAGCGGTCGCTGCGAGACATCCGGCACAGGTGTCGTGCCCGGCATCCACGCACTCGCATTCGCGTACAGCACGAAGAACGCGGTGGTGTTCCAGTACGTCAGCAACACCTTGCGCACGACATCTTCGAGCACTTCGTCGCCGATGCGGCGCGCCGCCCATGGCGAACCACCGGCGAGCATGTACCAACGCAATGCGTCGGCGCTGTGTTTGTCCATGAGCGCGATGGGCTCCAGGATGTTGCCCAGGTGCTTGCTCATCTTGCGGCCGTCCTCAGCGAGGATGTGACCCAGGCACAACACCGTTCGGTAGCTGGACTGATCGAAGACGAGTGTGCCGACGGCCATCAACGTGTAGAACCAGCCGCGTGTTTGGTCGATCGCCTCGGCGATGAAGTCGGCCGGGTACGAACTCGCGAACTCCTCGCCGTCCAGATGCGGGTAGCCGAACTGCGCGAACGGCATCGCACCCGAGTCGTACCACCCGTCGATGACCTCCGGCACCCGAGTCTTCCGCTCTCCGCACTCGTCACAGGCGAACGTGATCTCGTCGACGTAAGGCCGGTGCGGCTCGAGTTCCGATAGGTCACGGCCAACGAGATCACCGAGTTCGGCGCGCGATGCGACGCACGTGAGGTGGCCGTTCTCGCAACGCCACAACGGCAACGGTGTTCCCCAGTAGCGGTTTCGCGACAACGCCCAGTCGATGTTGTTGCGCAGCCAATCGCCGTACCGCCCGTGCTTGATCGTGTCGGGATGCCACGTCGTCCGCTCGTTTTCGCGCAGCAGGTCGTCCTTGATCTCCGTGGTGCGGATGTACCAACTCGGCAACGCGTAGTAGAGCAACGCAGTGTCGCAACGCCAGCAGTGCGGATAGCTGTGCTCGTAGGGCGTAAGGCGGAACAGCAGCCCGCGATCACGCAGGTCGGCAACGAGCGGTTTGTCTGCCGCCTTGAAGAACATGCCGCCGACCAACGGCAACGATTCGTCGAATGTGCCGTCGGGTCGCACCGGATTCACGACCGGCAAGTTGTAGGCGCGGCTGACCGCTAAGTCGTCGGCTCCGAATGCCGGTGCTTGATGCACGAGCCCGGTGCCGTCTTCGGTGGTGACGTAGTCAGCCAGGACGACGTAATGCGCGCGCTCGCCATCGAAGTCGACGAGTTCGAAGGGCCGCTGATACGACCAGTGCTCGAGCTCGCGTCCGCGGAAACTGCGCAGGATCTCGTGTGGTCGATCACCGACCACCCTCGCCACCAATGGCTTCGCGATCACCAACCTCTCGGCGGGGGCGTCGTCTGTGGCCGACAGGCTCACGATGTCGTAGTCGACGTCAGGATGAACTGCGACCGCGGTGTTGCTGACCAGCGTCCAGGGCGTCGTCGTCCAGACCAGCAGATCGGCTTGCCCGGCGAACGGGCCGGATGTCACGGGGAAGCGCACGTAGACGCTCGGGTCGGTGACGTTCAGGTAGCCCTGGGCGACCTCGTGATCTGAAAGGGCGGTGCCACAGCGCGGGCAGTAGGGCGCCACCCGGTAGTCCGAAACGAGCAGGCCTTTGTCGAAGACGGCCTTCAGCGACCACCACACACTTTCGATGTAGCTTGCATCCATCGTGCGGTAGGCCTTGGACATGTCGACCCAGTAGCCCATGCGTTCAGTGAGCTTTTCGAACTCGTCGACGTGCCGCTCCACCGACGCCCGGCATCGGGCGTTGAACTCAGCGATGCCGTACGCCTCGATGTCCTTCTTGCCGTTGAGCCCGAGCTCCCTCTCGACTTGGAGCTCAACCGGCAAGCCGTGACAGTCCCAGCCCGCTTTGCGTGGGACGTGGTAGCCCTTCATGGTCTTGAACCGAGGGAACAGGTCCTTGAAGACCCGCGCCTCCACGTGGTGGGTGCCGGGCATGCCGTTGGCGGTCGGCGGTCCTTCGTAGAACGTCCATTGCGGCCGGCCCTGCGTCGCGGCCAGCGAGCGCTCGAAGACCTTCGACTCACGCCAGCGCCGCAGCACCTCGTGTTCGAGTGCTGGCAGGTCGACCTGGTTGGGCATCGGGGTGAACATCAAACCTCCGTCGTCGGCGCACCCGGTCGGTGCAGTCTTCGGCGAAGGGACGAGACCGTGCCGGTCGCCCCGGCCGCGTTCCCGCGGTACCACCCTCCTTGGACCGATAACGGATCCTCATCGAAGCGATCCATCTCAGGTCCCACTCTTGTGTCGCGACGCCGGCTCTAGTGGGCACGACCGATGGCCGCACTGTTCTGCCAGCAACTCAGGGGTGATCTTCGTCGCGTGCTCAGCTCCGGGCTCACACCAACCCCGGATCGCTCCTGCCAAGCGTTCGCGACTACTCGTCCCCTTCGACGCCTTCCGCGGGCCCCGAGTCTACGTGAGTGATCAACCCGCGCCGCCGCAATTCTTCGGCGAGCTGCTCGGGGAAGAGGAAATGAATCGCGTCGAACCCGAGCTCGGCCGCGGCTTCGACGTTGCGCGTCGAGTCGTCGATAAAAATCGAATGCCGGACGTCGACGGCGTGCCTCTCGATGAGCAGCAGGTAGATCGCCGGGTCAGGCTTGATGAGTCCGACGGTGCCGGACACCAGAACCGCCTCGAAGTCGTCGAGGAAACCAAGGCGGTGTCGCACCCGCGGGAAGGTCTCGGCCGACCAGTTCGACAACGCGACCAACCGGACCCCGGCCGCGTTCAGCTGCTTCACGAGTTCGACAGTGCCGGCGATGGGCTCGCCCACCATCTCGTCCCACCGGCCGTAGTAGGCCTCGATCAGGTCGGCGTGCTCCGGGTGCTCGGCGACCAAGATCGCAGTGGCCTCAGCCAGGGTTCGGCCACGATCCTGCTCGGCGTTCCACTCGGGGGTGGTGACCGTGGCCAGGAAGTGCTCCATCGCCGCCTCGTCCGCAAACATCGAGCGGAAGACGTACCGTGGATTCCAGTCGATCAGGACCGCACCAAGATCGAATACCGCGGTCGTGATCGACTCGCCCGTGTCCGGCCGGTGCAGTGCGTCTGGCGTTACGGCCTCTGGCGTCACGCGCAAACCCTAGGGCAGCCGCGAGTGGACGGCGGGTGGACGGCGATACGGCGGCTAAGTACGCGAGACGGTATCCAACCAGATCTAGCAGGACAGGTACGAAACGGGCGGCGCGCCACGTTGCCGCTGGCGGCGGCCGCCCTTATCCTTCGCCTGACTTGTCGGCGATCATGATCGCGAGCAATCGAAAGGCCTCTGAGATGGCAGCACAGCGCGCTGACGGCGGCGGAGCTCGGCGCTCCGCAGGCCGAGCCGGCCTTGTCGCTGGGAAAGGTGGCGCCGCAAAGGTCGCGGCTCGCCGGCCGGCGACGGCTGGCACCCGACCGGCGACGAAGCTCACCGTCGCGAAGGCGACAAGTCGCAGCGTCGCGAAGTCAGCTCCCGCACGGGCCAAGGCAGCTCCCGCCCGTAAGGCCGCCCCGGCGCGTAAGGTTGCGCCGGCCAAGAAGGGCGCGCCCGCTCGGAAGGTGGCGCCCGCTCGAAAGATCACACCAGCCAAGAAGGTCGCGCCGGCCAAGAAGGTTGCGCCGGCTAAAAAGGTCGCGCCCGCTAAAAAGGCGACGGCTAGGCGGCCGGCGGTGAAGAAGGCTCCGGCCGTGGACTCCCGAACCGTCAAGAAGGCCGCGCCAGCCAGGAAGGCCGCGCCGCAGAAGTTGGCAGTACCCGCAAAGAAGGCCGTAGCCGCAAAGAAGGCCGTAGCCGCAAAGAAGGCAGTGCTCGTGAAGAAGGCAGTCCTCGTGAAGAAAGCAGCACCCGTTAAGAAGGCTGCGCCCGCCAAAAAGGCGGCACCGGCCAAAAAGGCGGTGCCCGCAAAGACGGCGGTCGCCACCAAGGCTGCGCCCGCCAAGAAAACCTTGCCGGTCAAGAAGGCAGCGCCGGTTAAAAGGGCCGTTACAGCAAAGGCTGCGCCCGCGAAGAAGGCGGCACCGGTCAAGAAGGCCGCTCCTGCCAAGGCCGCGGCGCCCGTTAAGAAGGCAGCACCGGCCAAGGCTGCGCGTGTGAAGGCTGCGGCAGCACCCACTAAGGCGGCGCCGGCAAAGGCGGCTGCTCCCGCGAAGGCGGCACCCGCCAAGACGGCAGCTCCGCCCAAGAGCGTCGTCGCGCCCTCGGCGCCGACAAAGACAGCACCGGCAAAGGCGGCGGTGACCAAGGCTGCACCAGCTCCCGTAACGCCGCCGGCTTCTGCCCCTCCGGCTGCCGCGCCGCCGGCATCGGCAGCAGGGTCGACTGCCTCGACGGGCTCGGTGGCCCCGGCTGCCCCGGCGTCCGGCGTGGCAACAGGTTCGGTCCCCGCCGCCGCGCCACCGGTTGCCCGCGTTGCTCCCGCACAGCCAGTGAAACCCAAGCTGCCGCTCCCGCCTCCGGCGATCCCCGATGAGCCGTGGACGAAGAAAGAGCTAACGGCGATCCGCATCGAGCTCGAGGCCGAGGCAGAGCGGCTGCGCGGGGAGATTGAGATCGCCGAGTCCGAGCTTGCCGATCGTCTTCGTGATGGCGGCGACGGTGCAGGTGACGATCAAGCCGACGCCGGTACCAAAACCTTCGAACGCGAGCACGAGATGTCGCTGGCCAACAACGCGCGTGACCTGCTGGTTCAGACCGAGCACGCGCTCGGCCGGATCGAAGACGGCACCTACGGCCGCTGTGAGAACTGCGGCAACCCGATTGGCAAGCTTCGACTTCAGGCCAACCCTCGTGCGACCCTGTGTGTCTCATGCAAACAACGCGAGGAACGTCGCTAAGCGGGCCAGGAGCCAGCACCGAGCCGGATTCGACCGTCATCGTGGGTCGGCGACGCCACGTTAGCGTGCTGCTCGCCGTGGCCGCCTTCGTCATCGCAGCCGACGTCATTTCCAAGATCATCGTGGTGGCCAAGTTGTCCGGGCGGCCACCCGTACGTCTTCTGGACGGCTTGTTGACGTTGGACTACACCCGCAACGCAGGTGCGGCGTTCAGCATCGGAACCGGCGCGACGTACCTGTTCGGGATCGTCGCCATCGCGGTGATCGTGGTGATCCTGCGCACCTCGCGGCGGCTGTTTAGCAGGCCGTGGGCGGTCGTGCTCGGGCTGCTGCTTGGCGGAGCGACCGGCAATTTGATCGACCGGCTCCTTCGCTCGCCCGGGGTGATGCGCGGCTACGTTGTCGACTGGATTCAGCTTCCGCATTTTGCGGTGTTCAACCTTGCCGACTCGGCGATCAGCATCGGCGGTGTGCTCGCCGTCCTGCTCGCCTTGATGGGACGCCAGCTCGACGGTTCGGTGGCCCGCTCGCAGCGGACGCCGTCTGAACAGGCACGGGGCCGGCACGAGATGAACGGGACGACGGCGGCGGGCACAACGCCGGACGAGCCCGACTCGTGAGCAGGATTGTCTCGTGAGCAGGTTCTTCTCGTGAGTACGGCCGCGTTCGAGCCCGGCACTGTTCGTGCGTTGGAGGTGCCCGAAGGCCTCGAAGGTGAGCGTCTCGACGCGGCACTTGCCAGACTCTTCGGTTTCTCCCGAACCCGTGCTGCGGAGTTGATCGGGCAGGGCCGGGTGCAGTTGGACGGATCGGCGCCCATCAAGTCCGACCGGGTGACGGCGGGCTCGTGGCTGCAGGTCGAGCTGCCCGAAGTGGCCGCCGTGGGGCCGGCGATCGTCGCGACACCCGTCGCGAACTTGCTGATCGTCTACGACGACGCCGACATCATCGTCGTCGACAAGCCGGTGGGCGTTGCGGCGCATCCGAGCCCTGGCTGGGATGGACCCACCGTCGTCGGTGCGCTTGTCGCGGCCGGCTATCGGGTGTCGACCTCCGGTGCTGAGGAGCGTCAGGGCGTCGTGCATCGCCTCGACGTCGGCACTAGCGGGCTGATGGTGGTCGCGAAGAGCGAGCACGCCTACACGATGCTGAAGCAGGCCTTCCGCGATCGCACAGTCGACAAGACCTACCACGCGCTCGTTCAGGGTCATCCAGATCCCGCACGCGGCACCATTGACGGACCGATCGATCGCCACCCGGTCAACGACTACAAGTTCGCCGTGGTGGCTGACGGCAAGCCGAGCATCACGCATTACGAGACGCTCGAAGGTCACGCCATGGCGAGCCTGCTCGAGGTCAAGCTCGAGACAGGACGCACGCACCAAATCCGGGTGCACATGGCTGCGCTGCGCCATCCCTGCGTTGGCGATCTTGCGTATGGCGCAGACCCCACACTCGCGGCGAAGCTCGGGCTCACCCGTCAGTGGCTGCATGCGGTGCGGCTCGCATTTGCACACCCTGGTGACGGTCACTGGATCGAGTTCACCAGCGCCTACCCACCCGACCTCGAGCATGCCCTGCAGATCGTGCGCGCCGGGGTCGAAGGCGAACGCCGTGCGCACTCGTGAACTGCAGGTCACCAGCGGTTCGGAGCTTGTTACTGACCTGACCGACGCGGTGGCCGGCTTCTGCAGTGGCCTTGGTGACGGGTTGCTGAACGTCTTTGTGCCGCACGCCACCGCAGGCGTCGCGTTGATCGAGACCGGGTCTGGCAGCGAGCGCGACCTCGCCGCCACGATCGATCGACTCTGGCCCCTCGACGTCCGGTATGCGCATTCGCACGGCTCGCCGGGACACGGCCGTGATCACGTCCTGCCCGCCTTCGTCTCGCCATCGATCGTGTTACCCGTCGTCGATGGCGCGCCTGCGCTCGGCACCTGGCAGAGCATCGTCTTGATCGACAGCAATGTCGACAATCCGCGACGCACGGTGCGGTTGACCTTTATCCCAGGCTGATGTGGGGGCTCTCGGGCTGATTTCAGGGACGGGTCTGTTGGCCGTCGTGTCCTTGTCAAAACTGTCAGACCCTTGGCGTTAGAGTCAGGCGGTCGGGGTCCGGACAGGGCTCGGGCAGTAGTCGCAACGTACGAGCAGTGGCAACGGCAAGGCCGCCTTCCCCCGGTCGACGTCCCGAGCACCACCGCACAGTGGGCAACCAGGGCGTCCAGAAACTGGGCGCGGACGACGGGAGGTCGCGCAGCTGTGGCAGCGAGCAGCGACTCCTTCGTCCACCTCCACGTGCACACCGAGTACTCGATGCTCGACGGCGCCGCCCGCCTGACCGACCTGTTCAAAGAGACCGTCGCGATGGGCATGCCGGCGCTCGCGATGACTGACCACGGCAACGTGTTCGGCGCCTACGACTTCTACAAGCAGGCAAACGCCGCCGGCGTGACGCCCATCATCGGCATGGAGGGCTACCTCGCCCCAGGCAGCCGATTCGAGCGCAAGCGTGCGGCGCTGACCGGTGCGTCCGTCGACGGTAACCCTGGCGAGATGTACACGCACATGACGCTGCTCGCCGAAAACACTGCCGGCATGCACAACTTGTTCAAGTTGAGCAGTCTCGCGAGCCTCGAGGGTTACTACTACAAGCCACGCATGGATCGCGAGCTATTGCAGACCTACGCGAAGGGTGTGATCGCCACTACGGGCTGCCCCAGTGGTGAGGTCAACCGACTGCTGCAGCAGGGCCAGTACGAGTTGGCGAAGAAGGCAGCTTCGGACTACCGCGACATCTTCGGCCCCGAGAATTTCTACTGCGAACTGATGGACCACGGCATCGACATTGAACTGCGCCACCGCGACGACCTGCTGCGGTTAGCTCGCGAACTCCAGCTGCCTTTGCTTGCGACGAATGACCTGCACTACACGTATGCGAAGGACTGGGAGGCGCACGAAGTCCTGCTGTGTGTGCAGACCGGAAAGACGATGGCCGATCCGAATCGCCTCACGATGGGTGAGGGCCAGCTCTATCTCAAGACGCCACAGGAAATGCGCGAGATCTGGCGCGAGCTGCCCGAAGCATGTGACAACACACTCGCGATCGCCGAACGGATCCACATCGAGTTCAATGAGGGCGCGAACCTCATGCCGAACTTCCCGGTTCCGGCGGGCGAAAGTGAAGAGTCCTGGCTGGTGAAGGAAGTCGAGCTAGGGCTGCATAAGCGCTTCCCGCTCGGCGTTCCCGATGCGCATCGCCAGCAAGCCAACTACGAACTCGGCGTGATCGGCCAGATGGGCTTTCCTGGTTACTTCCTCGTCGTCGCAGACCTCGTGCGTTACGCGCAGGCCAGCGGCATTCGGGTCGGACCAGGTCGGGGCAGTGCAGTCGGTTCCATGGTGTCGTACGCGCTTGGCATCACCCAGCTCGATCCGATCCATCACAAGTTGTTGTTCGAGCGGTTCCTCAACCCCGAACGCATCTCGATGCCCGACATCGACATGGACTTCGACGAACGTCGTCGCGGCGACATGATCCGCTACGCCACGGAGAAGTACGGCGAAGAGCGGGTCGCGCAGATCATCACCTACGGCACGATCAAGGCCAAGCAGGCGGTGAAGGACTCCGCGCGGGTGCTGGGGTTCCCGTTTGCTACGTCCGACCAGATCACCAAAGTCATGCCCCCGCCGTTGATGGGCAAGGACGTCCCACTTGCCGGCATCTTCGATCCCGACCATCCGCGTTACAGCGAGGCGGGGGAGTTCCGGGCGCTCTACGAAGCCAACCCCGATGTGAAGAAGGTCGTCGACACCGCGCGCGACCTCGAAGGCCTCAAACGCCAATGGGGCGTTCACGCGGCCGGGGTCATCTTGTCGCGCGAGCCTTTGCTCGATGTCATTCCAATTCATCGGCGTGACCAGGACGGCGCGATCATCACGCAGTTCGACATGGGGGCGTGCGAGGCACTCGGGCTGCTGAAGATGGACTTCCTCGGCCTGCGCAACCTGACCATCCTCGATGACTGTCTTGCCGGTATCAAGAACAACCGTGGTGAAGAAGTCGTGCTCGAGACGCTCGATCTCGACGCCGACCAGAACACCTACGATCTGCTCGGCCGCGGCGACACTCTCGGGATCTTTCAGCTCGAAGGCGGTGGCATGCGCGCGCTCTTGCGATCGATGCGCCCCACCTCCTTTGCCGACATTTCCGCCGTCGGCTCGCTTTATCGGCCCGGACCCATGGGCGCCAACGCGCACAACGACTACGCCGACCGTAAGAACGGCCGCAAGCCCGTGGTGGCGATTCACCCAGAACTCGCCGAGCCGCTCGACGAGATCCTCGGCGAAACGCACGGTCTGCTCGTGTATCAGGAGCAGGTGCTGGCGATCGCGCAGAAGGTGGCCGGCTATTCACTCGGCCAGGCCGACTTGCTGCGTAAGGCCATGGGTAAGAAGAAGAAGGAAATCCTCGACAAGGAGTACGACTTCTTCAGTGCCGGCATGCGCGAGCGCGGCTACAGCCCCGCTGCCATCAAGGCACTGTGGGACACTCTCGTGCCGTTCTCCGACTACGGCTTCAACAAGGCACACAGCGCGGGGTACGGCGTTGTGTCCTACTGGACCGCATACCTCAAGGCGAACTACCCGGCCGAATACATGGCCGCGTTGCTCACCAGCGTCAAGGATGACAAAGACAAGTCAGCGCTGTACCTGCACGAATGCAGGCGGATGGGCATCAAAGTGTTGCCGCCCGACGTCAATGAGTCCGATTCCAACTTCACACCGCGCGGCACCGACATCAGGTTCGGTCTGTCGGCGATCCGCAACGTCGGCGAGAACGTGGTCGGGTCGATCATCGAGACGCGCCGGACCAAAGGCCGTTACAAGGACTTCGCCGACTTCCTTGCCAAGGTCGAGCCGGTTGTCTGCAACAAGAAGGTCGTCGAGTCACTCATCAAGGCCGGTTCATTCGACTCGCTCGGGCACACGCGGCGAGGCCTGGTCGCTGTGCATGCCGAAATCATCGATGCGGCAATGGGCACCAAACGGGCTGAAGCGGTCGGCCAGTTCGACCTGTTCGGTTCGGCCGACGAAGCGGAGGGTCCGGCCGGGTTGGGCCTCGCGTTCGAGATCGCAATCCCGGCGACCGAGTGGGACAAGACCGCGTTGCTTGCCGCCGAACGCGACATGCTCGGGCTTTACGTCTCCGACCATCCGCTCTTCGGCATCGAGCACGTTCTCTCCCGGCTCGTCGACTGCTCGATCAGCTCGTTGACCGCCGACGAGCACCCCGAAGGGGGCATCATCACGATCGGCGGCATCGTCTCTGGGTTGCAACGCAAGATGACCAAGCAGGGCAACCCGTGGGCGATCGCGACTGTCGAGGATCTCGAAGGCTCGATCGAAGTGCTGTTCTTCCCCCAGACCTACCAGCAGTACGCGATGTCGCTCTCCGAAGATGCGGTCATCTGCGTCAAGGGTCGTCTGAGCCGCCGTGACGACGGGTTGAACCTGCAGGCGATCGAGCTGTTCCTGCCGGACGTCGGCGAAGCCGCTCAGCGCGGACCCGTCGTTTTGCAGCTGCCCGCGGCGCGTTGCACGCCACCCGTGGTCGAACGCCTGCGCGAGGTGTTGGCAACCCATCCGGGCGTCACGGAGGTCCAGTTGCAGCTGCGCAACGGCGCCCGGACGACGGTGCTGCGACTCGATGAGAACCTTCGCGTTGATGCGACACCCGCGCTGATGGGCGATCTCAAGGCGTTACTCGGCCCGTCCTGCCTCGTCTAGCCGCGCTCACTCGTCTAACGGTATTCAGCGCGGCATGATGGTCACATGTCAACCGTCGGCCGTCGTTCGATCTTTGCCTCACTGACCCTCGCGATCGCCCGCTTCCTGCGCCGGCGACGGCGCGGCTTCTAGGCGGCTCGACTTCTAGGGAATTGAGAGACCCATGCCCGGCTTGATCATCAGCCTCGTCATCATCGGGCTTGTTGCGGGATCACTCGCCAGGCTGGCCGTGCCCGGCAAGCAGGATCTGACCATCCGCGGCACCATCCTGTTGGGCGTGATCGGGTCGTTCGTCGGCGGCTTCTTGGGCTACCTGCTCTTCCACCACCACGCGGGAAGCGGACTTATTCAGCCGTCCGGCATCATCGGGTCGGTCATCGGCTCGATCATCGTGCTGCTTCTGTGGCTCAGGTTTGGCGACAAGTCGCGCCGGTAGGTGCGTAATCCCCAGCAGCCGGTGATCCACACTTAGTCGCCGAGGGGGAATCTCGATGGCGTGGAATTCGTGGCGGGTCGCGCTCTTTGCTGGCCTCAGCGTCGTGGTGGCAACGAGTGTCGTGACCGTTGCTCACGACGATGCGCACGCAGCGACGGCAACATCACGATCACCAAGGCCGGCACACTGCTGAAGGACCTCGACGTCCACGGGTTCGTCGTCGTCGAGGCGTCAAACGTGACTATCGAGTCTTCGATCGTGCGTGGTGGCATCTCCCACGGTGATACCGCTCTGGTCAAGGTCGTCTCCGGCACCAACGTGCTGGTCGAAGACAGCGAACTGGTCCCCGAAGACCCGTCCGTGCAAATCGACGGTATTCGTGGGGCCAACTACACGGCTTTGCGCGACAACATCCACGGCACCACCGATGCTTCGAAGGTGACGGGCGACAACGTCACCATTACCGACTCCTACATTCATGACCTGCCCTTCTGGGCGCACGATCCTGACCAGGGTGGGAAACCGGCGCACAACGACGGGGTCGAGATCTTCGTCGGAACCTGGTGAACATGCCGAGACCGTCGATGACAGGTATCCAGGTCGACAACAACAGGTTCGGCCGAAATACGAGCATCGCCAATTGCGCAATCTTTGCGAAGTATGCGGTGACTCTCACTGACGTCAACGACGTCTGGGACGACACCGGCTTGCCCGTCACGCTCCGCCGCGCCCACTGATCGGCTGCCTTGGCAGCCGGTTAGGCTGCTCGCGAGATGACGGCCACCAAGCGCGAGGGTGCCGAGCCGGGAATTGCCTACGTCGTCAGCGGTCTTTCGAAGGTCTACCGGACAAAGTCGGGGGATGTCACCGCGACCGACGACGTTGACCTCGAGGTCCGTCGAGGCGAGGTCTTCGGGCTGCTCGGCCCCAATGGCGCGGGCAAGACGAGCGTGGTGCGGCAGCTGATCGGACTACTAAAGCCGGACGCCGGGCGCATCGAACTCTTCGGCCGTGATGTCGTCGCCCAGCCGCGCGTCGTCCCTGATTTCGTTGCTTACCTGCCGCAGGACGACGCTGCACTCGCGGACCAGAGCCCAGTCGACGCGCTTGAGATGACCGCTCGCTTACGTGGGCTCTCCCGCCGCGACGCGATGGCGGTGCGCGACGCTGTCATTGACGAGCTCGGGCTCGGCAGCTTCGCAGACCGGCCCATTGCCAAGCTCTCGGGAGGTCAGCGCAGGCTCGCGGGCGTCGGCGCGGCGCTCGTCGGTGACCGGCCGGTGCTGGTGCTCGACGAGCCGACGACCGGCCTCGATCCGATTGCCCGGCGCGCAGTGTGGAGTGCGATCGAACGCCGTCGGTCCGAGCAGGCGACCACCGTGGTGCTGGTGACTCACAACGTGCTCGAGGCCGAGACGGTCCTCGACCGGGTCGCGATTTTGGACTGCGGTCGCGTCATCGCCAGCGATACACCGGGGCGGCTGAAGGCCCTGGTCGACCGCGAGGTGCGCCTCGAACTCGTGTGGCGGCACGATCCGCCGGACGACGACCCGCTCGCGGCTTCGCTTCGGGCACGGGCGATTGAACACGGCCGGAGGTGGAACGTGCGGTTGCCTGCCGATGAGGCGCGTGCGGCTCTTGCCGAGCTGACGAACGGCCCACTGTTCGCTGCACTCGACGACTTCACCTTGTCGACACCGTCCCTTGAAGACGTCTACCTCACCCTCGGCGGCGCGGCACGTGACTTGGAGCGCGCGTGATCGAGAACCCGGAACCGGCCCGGCGGCCAACGTTCGCCGCCACGTTCGGGGCCATCCTCAAGGGCCAGCTGTCCCGAGCGAAGACCGCCGCGATACCGATCTTCCTGGCCGCCACGCTGCAGTCGGTCGGCCTCGTTGTCCTGCTGAAAGGGCTCGTCGACACGAGTAGTCACGTCACGCAGCAATCAGTGGTGGCAGGTTCATCGGTCACCGTCGTGTCGTTCGTCGCGCTGAACCTGCTCGCGCAGCGGTTCGGAGCATTGAAGGCCTCCGGTGCGCTGGACTATTTCGGTGCGTTGCCGATCAATCCGGCGGCGGTCGTCACGGCTACGGCAGCTGCGTGGGCCAGCTTCACCGTGCCGGGGTCGATCCTGGTTGCCGTCGGGGGAGCGGCGTTCTATCGGTTGCCGCTGTCACACGTGTGGGTGATCGGCCCGGTCGTGGTCGCCGCCGGGATCTCCCTCGCCGGTCTCGGTGCGCTTCTTGGGCTGGTCGCGTCGCGGCCCGAGATCGCCACGATTGCTGGACAACTCGGCATGTCACTGGTGATGTTCCTCGGGATCGTGCCGGCCCATCGGCTGCCCGGTGTCATCCAAGCCGTGCGGGCCGTCGTCCCGTCGACGTACGCGGTCGACGCCTTTGCCGAATCGTTCAAACACACACCGAGTTGGACGACGATTGGTGGCGATCTCGGGATCTGTGTCGGCGTGTGCGCACTCGCGCTGGCGGCTTCGACCTGGGCGTTTCGGCGGGCCGTCAGATCGCGCTGACACTGCCCCAGTTACGGTGAGGAGGTGAGTGACGACGCGACGCAGGGGTCGGCCGACCAGCCGGAACCGACGCTCGCGTATTCGCAACCACGGCCCATGCCCTACGGATCTTCTCCTTATGCGGTGAGCGTGCCCCCCGGTGCAGACGCGCCGGTGGGTGGTCGATCGCCGATCGGGCTCGCGGACGTCTGGACCGCGGTTCTCGGCACCGTCGCCGTGGTCATCGTCGGCGTGCTGGCCGGCTTCTTGTGGTCGTGGATCGCTCCGCGACCGCACGGAGTCGTATCGGCCAGTGGCGGTAAGAGCATCCAGTTCGATTCTGCGAACAAGGTGTTCGCCTCAGCCGACGTGACGTTCCTGTTCATCGGGATCGGCGCCGGCCTGCTGTGCGGTCTCGTCGCGACGATCCTCGCCCGCAGGCGCGGCGTCGCCGTGAGCATCGCAATGGCGGTCGGCGGCACACTCGCGTCGCTGCTCGCGGCGTTCATCGGTCGGGCGCTCAGCGGTGGGCCACAGGATTACTGGTTGGCACGGGCGAGCGTCGGCCGGCATCGCTACTTCATCGAGTTGACGACCCGGCGGTTCCTGGTCGGATGGCCCATCGCGGCCTTGCTCGTCGTCTTCGTTGTCGCCTTGTTCACCCCTGATCGGCCGGTCGAGATCGAGCCGACGGAGCCGGCGCCCGCCGAATCGGCACCGAACATCGGGCCGAGCTAGCCAGTTAGTCCCTGGCGATGACTGCTGTCGTCGCCTTCGTCATCGTGACCAGATCCTGGGCGGCGAGCTCGATGTCGAGGCCGCGGCGTCCGGCCGAGACGTAGACCGTGGGGTGATCGAGGGCTGAGGAGTCGATAACTGTGGCCAGGCGCCGGCGTTGGCCTAGCGGACTGATGCCGCCGGCGACGTATCCAGTCGCCCGTTCTGCGACCGCGACATCGGCCATCGCGGCGCGCTTGCCGCCAACGGCCTCGGCGAGAGCCTTCAGATCCAATGAGCCGGAGACCGGAACGACGGCGACGACCAGCTGCCCGTCGACGTCGACGAGGAGGGTCTTGAAGACCCGGCCAGGGGGCACCGCAAGCGCAGCTGCGGCTTCTTCACCGAAGGATCGGCTCGCCGGATTGTGCTCGTACGGGTGAACCGTGTACGCCACACCCGCATTGGCAAGCATCAGAAGTGCCGGGGTCCCCCTGCCATTCACGGGTAAAAGTCTAGATAATCCCGGCGGCAAGATCACTCGGCGCGCCGGTCAGAGGTCGTCCACTGCTACGATGGTCGAGATGACGGCCAAACAGCCGTCCCTCCCGCGGGCGAGCCGCCCGCGAGGCTACGTCCCTCCCAGGATCGAAATTCTGATCCTTTGGCGCGCGCATCTAGCCATCCGCGCTCCACGTCGAACCTGACGATGATGACGATGCCTCCGCAATACCGACGGAGCGTCACCTTTTATGTCTGCCCCTTACTACTCGTCCACGCCCACGCGTTCCTCTGGTGGGTCCTCCCGCGCGTCCGCGCCCGCTCGTAGCGGAGCGCCTGCGCGCAGCTCTTCAGCCGCGCCTACTCGCAATGGCGCGCCTGCTCGCACTTCATCTGGCGCGCCCTCGCGCACTGGCGCGCCTGCCCGGCGTCCGAACCGTGGCGCCAGCAAGTCCACCCAGTCGCGTGCCCCGAAGGCCTCGGCCATCTCCGAGCTTGAGCGGTTGCTCGACCTCGCGATGGCAGAGCCGGCCACCGATCGCACTTTTGCCGAACTCGGTCTGCCGAAGGCCCTCGTGATGGCACTGAGCAAGCGCGGCATCGAAAAGCCGTTCGCGATCCAGTCCCACGCGATCCCCGACGCTTTGGCGGGTCGCGACGTTCTCGGCCGGGCACAGACCGGCGGCGGCAAGACCATGGCGTTCGGCCTGCCGATGCTCGCTCGCCTTGCGACGTCTGGGTCGCTGCGTTTGTCGAAGGCGCCCCGCGCCCTTGTACTCGTTCCTACTCGCGAACTTGCGATGCAGGTCGCAGATGCGCTGCGCCCGCTCGGTGAGGCGCTCGGCCTGAAGTTGTGTTGCGTCTTCGGCGGTGCGCCGTACGGCAAGCAGATCGATGCGCTGAACCGTGGCGTCGACCTTGTTGTCGCGACGCCTGGCCGACTGATCGACCTGCTTGAGCGACGTTGCCTCGTACTGTCTGGTGTCGAGGTCTCGGTGATCGATGAGGCCGACCACATGGCCGATCTGGGCTTCCTGCCTGCAGTCACCACGATCCTCGACCAGACCGCGCCCGACGGGCAGCGGATGCTGTTCTCCGCGACCCTCGACCGAGGGGTCGACAAGCTCGTGCGCGCCTACCTCAACGACCCTGCGTTGCATGCGGTCGCGACATCGTCGTCGCACATCGACGCGATGGAGCACCGAGTGTTCACGCTGCGTTCCGAGGACAAGGTCGCGGTCATTACCGAGCTCGCCGCGCGCCCCGCTCGCACATTGATTTTCGTGCGGACTAAGCACGGCGCCGACCGGCTTGCGATGCAGTTGGCCCGCGGTGGCGTGCACGCTGCGGCGATCCACGGCAACCTGAAGCAGAACGCTCGCCAGCGAGCGCTCGACGGGTTTGCGGCCGGCCACCCGAGGGTGCTCGTCGCGACCGATGTCGCTGCGCGCGGCATCCACGTCGATGACGTCGACCTTGTCGTGCACTTCGATCCGCCGAACGACTCCAAGGACTATCTGCACCGGTCAGGCCGTACTGCCCGCGCGGGCGCCAGTGGAACCGCGCTGTCACTCGTGCAGCCGGGCGAGGTCCGCGATGTTGCCGCATTGCACAAGGGCGCCGGTGTCACACCGGTCGCGCAGGACGTGCATCCCGGCCACCACGCGGTACGCGAGCTGGCGGCGTCGGGTGAGCCCGTCGTCGTCCGTGTTGTCCCGCGTCGGGAGACGCAGACCACCACGAGCCGTCCGGCCAGCCACTCGACGAGCCGTCGCAGTGGCGCGCCGTCGGTGCGGACCGCGCCGTTCCAAGGGCCTGGACGCCGGCGCCGGAGCGCGTAACGGCTCTCGGGCCGCGTTATTCGCTGGCGCCCCGCAGATAGGCTGGCACCTCCCCGATGAGACGACGTCGCCTTGACGTCCTGAGGCTGCGGAGTCCCGGATGTTGCGTCGGATCGACCTTCGTGGTCGAACGCCCGGCACGATCGAGATTCGTGGCCTGCTGCCGCGGGCACCGGTCCAGGTCGAGTCGGCGCTCGCCTCGGTTGGGCCGATTTGCGACGACGTGCGAGCCCGCGGTGCGATCGCGGTCCGCGAGATCACCAAGCGATTCGATGGCGTCGACCTCGCGACGTTGCGGGTGCCGCCCGACGCACTAGCCGCAGCTCTTGCCGACCTCGATGACTCCGTTCGGGCCGCACTCGTCGAGGCCGCGAGGCGCGCACGCTTGGTGCACGAGGCTCAACTGCACGCCGACGTCGATATCGAGGTCGCGCCTGGCGGTCGGGTCCGCGAGCGGTGGGTACCGGTGCGCCGTGTCGGCCTCTACGTGCCGGGCGGTTTAGTGGCCTATCCCAGCAGCGTGGTGATGAACGTCGTGCCCGCTCAAGTTGCCGGCGTCGAATCGCTCGCGGTGGCGTCGCCACCGCAAAAGGCGTTCGGCGGGCTGCCGCACCCGGCAGTGCTCGCTGCGTGTGCGCTGCTCGGCATTGACGAGGTCTACGCGGTCGGCGGGGCACAAGCGATTGCCCTGTTCGCGTACGGCAGCACGCACGAGAACGGTGAAGCGATCGAGCCGGTCGATGTCGTGACCGGTCCTGGCAACGTGTACGTCGCTGCGGCGAAGCGTCTGGTCAAGGGCATCGTCGGCATCGACTCTGAGGCAGGACCCACCGAGATCGGCATTCTGGCTGACGACTCGGCGAATCCGGCCTACCTCGCAGCTGACCTCATCGCCCAAGCCGAACACGACGAACTCGCCAGTTGTCTGCTGGTCACCGACTCTGCCGAGCTGCTCGAACAGGTCGACGCCGAGCTTGACGTCCAGGTGCCGGCGACGCGCCACGTCGAGCGGGTGCGGGCCGCGCTTGCAGGTCAGTCGGCGTATGTCCTCGTCGATGACATCGAGGCCGGCCTCCAAGTTGTCGATGCATGGGCCGCCGAGCACCTCGAAGTGGTCACTCGCGACGCGCAGAAGGTTGCCGACCGGGTGCGCAATGCAGGCGCGATCTTCGTCGGTACGTGGTCTCCGGTGAGCCTTGGCGACTACCTGGCCGGGTCGAATCACGTCCTGCCGACCGGTGGCACTGCGCGCTTCACCGGTGGTCTGTCGGTGCAGGCGTTTCAGCGCATGATCCACGTCATCGACTACGACCGTGCCGCGCTCGCTGAGGTTGCGCCCCTCATTGACGCGCTCGGCGGGGCCGAGGATCTGGCCGCGCACGTGGCCGCGGTCCGCATCAGAGTGCCGCAAGGAGGCTCGCAATGAGCGAGCTCGATTCGGTGCCGCTGCGCGACGACTTACGTGGTGAGGTTCCGTACGGCGCGCCGCAGATCGACGTCCCGGTGCGGCTGAATGTGAATGAGAACCCCTACCCGCTGTCCGCCGGCTTGATCGCCGACATTGCGGCGGCGGTCGGTGCTGCAGCGGGCGGTTTGAATCGTTATCCCGATCGCGAGGCGCGTCAGCTGCGCGCCGACCTCGCCGGATACCTCAAGGCTTTCGAGTCGGTGGACGTCGACCCGCTACGTGTGTGGGTAGCGAACGGTTCGAACGAGGTCATGCACCAGCTGATGCTGGCTTTCGGCGGTCCCGGCCGGAGCGTTCTCGCGTTTGCACCGACCTACTCGATGTATCCCCAGTACTGCAGAGACACGTTCACTCACTACCAGGCCGTCGACCGTGAGCCCGACTTCTCTCTCGACCCACGGGTGGCGATTGCTGCGGTCCGAGCCCGCCAGCCGGTCATCACCCTGCTCACCTCGCCGAACAATCCAACGGGCACGGCGCTGCCGCAAGACACCGCACGCGCAGTTCTCGACGCCGCAGCCGAACATGGCGGCCTCGTCGTCGTTGACGAGGCGTACGCCGAGTTCCGGCGACCGGGCACACCTACCGCGTTGGAGCTGCTCGACGAGTACCCGAACCTGGTGGTGACTCGCACCATGAGCAAGGCGTTTGCCTACGCGGGTGCGCGAGTCGGGTACCTCGTCGCAGGCCAGCCAATCGTCGACGCGGTTCGTATCGTGCGGCTGCCGTATCACCTGTCGACGGTCACGCAGGCCGTAGCCAGTGCGGCGCTCTCACACGCCGACGAGCTGTTGGCACAAGTCGAAGCCCTGCGCATCGAGCGCGATGCGACCGTCGACTGGCTGCGGGTGCAAGGATTCTCGGTCGCGGAGTCCGACGCCAACTTCGTGTTGTTCGGTGAGTTCGCCGATCGGCACGCCGTCTGGCAGGGTCTGCTCGACCGCGGCGTGCTCATTCGCGAGTCCGGGCCTGCACCGTGGCTTCGGGTGAGCGTCGGTTCGCCGGCCGAGATGGCCGCGTTCAAGCAAGCATTGCTCGAAGTGGCCGCGACCGCGGTCGGCGAGCGGGCACGGCCATACGGGAAGGTTGAGGCGTGAGCCGAACAGGCGAGAGGTTGAGGCGTAGCCGAACATGCGAGAGGTCCGAGGCATGAGCCGAACATGCGAGGGGGCCGAGGCGTGAGCCGAAGCGCGCGAGTGCAGCGCACCACCAAGGAATCCGATGTCCTCGTCGAGCTCGAGCTCGATGGGGCGGGCAGCGTCGACGTCGCGACCGGGGTGCCGTTCTACGACCACATGCTCGCGCAGCTCGGCAAGCACGCGGGCTTCGACCTGCACGTCCGCACCGCAGGCGACATCGAGGTCGACGCCCACCACACGGTCGAGGACACCGCACTGGCGTTGGGCCAGGCGCTGCGCGAAGCGCTGGGCGACAAGGCCGGAATCCGTCGGTTCGGCGACGCGTTGGTACCCCTCGACGAGACCCTCTGCCAGGTTGCGGTCGACCTGTCGGGGCGGCCCTATCTAGTACACACGGAGCCCGAGATCGTTGAGCTCATCGGCAGCTACGAGACAACGCTCACCAAGCACGTGTGGGAGTCATTCGTCGCTGAGGCAAGAATTTGCTTGCACGTCAGGGTTCTGGAAGGCCGCAACGCACACCACGTGAACGAAGCGCAATTCAAAGCGGTGGCTCGGGCGCTGCGCGATGCGGTCCGGCTCGACGGGGTTGCCGGCATCCCGAGCACCAAGGGTGTGCTCTAGGCGATGGCACGCACGCTCGTCGTTCTCGACTACGGGTCGGGGAACCTGCGCTCCGCCGAGCGCGCACTGCGCCGACTCGGCGCGCAGGTCGAAGTGACGTCCGACGCTGCGGCGGCGCTGGCCGCCGACGGTCTGGTGGTTCCCGGAGTCGGTGCGTTTGCCGCGTGCATGCGCGGTCTCGATGCGATCGATGGCGCGCAGATCGTGCGCAAGCGGCTCGCGGCGGGCGCGCCGGTACTTGGCATCTGCGTCGGCTTCCAGGTGCTGTTTGCCTACGGCGAGGAGCACGGCGAACGCACCGAAGGCATCGGCCGCTGGCCCGGCGGCGTCACGAAGCTCGACGCGCCGGTGCTGCCGCACATGGGCTGGAACGTAGTGACGCCGCCGCTCGGTTCGGCGTTGTTCGCCGGCGTCGCCGACCAACGGTTCTATTTCGTGCACTCCTACGCGCCACGGACCGCACCGGGCTTGGTGACGACCGCCGAACACGGCGAGCAGTTCGTGGCCGCCGTCGAGGACGGCCTGGTGTCGGGCACCCAGTTCCACCCAGAAAAGTCCGGCGACGCCGGCGCGCAGCTACTGGCGAATTGGCTGGAGACGCTGTCGTGACGTGGTTGGAGTTGCTGCCGGCGGTTGACGTCGCCGGCGGACAGGCGGTCCGGCTCGTGCAGGGCGAGGCCGGATCAGAAACGGGCTACGGTGAGCCCCTCGCCGCTGCGCTCGCATGGCAACAGGCCGGCGCCCAGTGGATTCATCTCGTCGACCTCGACGCCGCATTCGGTCGTGGCTCGAACCGCGAACTGCTGGCATCGGTCGTCGGCCAGCTCGACGTTGCCGTCGAGATGTCGGGCGGTATCCGCGACGACGAGACGTTGGCGGCGGCCCTCGCCACCGGGTGCCGGCGGGTCAATGTCGGCACGGCTGCGCTGGAGAATCCATCGTGGGTGCGGGAGGCCATCGCGCAATACGGTGACCGGATTGCCGTCGGGCTCGACGTCCGCGGGACGACGCTTTCCGCCCGTGGCTGGACGAAGGACGGTGGCGAGCTTTTCGAAGTGCTTTCCCGACTGGACGCCGACGGGTGCGCCCGTTACGTCGTGACTGACGTGCGTCGCGACGGCACGCTGACGGGGCCGAACCTCGACCTGCTGAGGTCGGTATGCGCAGCCACGGACCGGCCGGTCGTCGCGAGCGGGGGCGTGTCGTCATTGGCTGACTTGCGGGCTCTCGCGGAGTTGGTGCCCCTCGGAATCGAGGGTGCAATCGTTGGGAAAGCCTTGTACGCAGGCGAATTCACACTTGAACAGGCGCTGGCGGAGGTGTCGCGGTGATCCAGAGAATTTCGTCCGGATCGAAGTACGAACCGATCGTCGGCTATAGCCGCGCCGTGGTGGCGGGTCCGTACGTCGAGGTCGCGGGCACCACCGCACCGCAAGCCGGCGATACGCCTTACGCCCAAGCGAAGGGTACGCTTGAGATCATCGGCGCGGCGCTCGCGGAAGCCGGTGTCACGTTTGCCGATGTGATCCGGACGCGGGTCTTTGTCACCGACATCAGCCAGTGGGAGGAAGTAGGCCGAGCCCACGGCGAGGTGTTCGCCGACATCCGCCCGGTCAGCACGATGGTCGAGGTCTCGGCCCTGATCGACCCGTCGATTCTGGTGGAGATCGAAGCGACCGCCTATCGCGGCCCGCAGTCGTGACGACAACCGACGCCTTGCTCGCCGTCCGCGTCATCCCTTGCCTCGACGTCGACGCAGGCCGAGTCGTCAAGGGCGTGAACTTCGTCGACTTGCGCGATGCGGGCGACCCGGTCGAGATGGCGCGCGTGTACGGCGCCGAGGGTGCCGACGAACTGGTGTTCCTCGACATCACAGCCAGCAGTGGCGACCGCGAAACCACCTACGACGTCGTTCGCCGCACCGCCGAGCAGGTCTTCATCCCGCTGACGGTCGGCGGGGGAGTCCGTGAGGTTGACGACTTCAACCGGCTGCTGCGCGCCGGTGCCGACAAGGTCGGGGTGAACACCGCGGCCGTGATGCGGCCGGCGTTACTTGCGGAAGCAGCTGACCGCTTCGGGGCGCAGTGCGTGGTGCTGTCCATCGACGCCAGACGTGCACCGACGCCGTCCGGCTTCGAGGTCACCACTCACGGCGGTCGCCAGGGCACCGGAATCGACGCCGTCGCGTGGGCGGTCGAGGCGACCGAGTTGGGTGCAGGTGAGATCTTGCTGAATTCGATGGACGCCGACGGCACGCTCGCCGGGTTCGACCTCGAGTTGATCGCGGCGGTTCGTGCCGTCGCCTCGGTTCCGATCATCGCCAGCGGGGGTGCAGGGAAGGCGTCGGACTTCGCGCCGGCGGTCGACGCCGGCGCCGACGCAGTGCTTGCCGCGAGCGTGTTCCACTTCGGCGCCTTGCGCATCGGCGACGTGAAGGCCGCACTGCATGCGGCCGGTCAGCCGATCCGCTGAGGCTCCAGCCCCAAACGTGGTAGCGTCGTCTGCTAATTCCAGGGGGAATTGTGGACGCTGTCGATATCGTCGAAGCCGAAGTCAGAGGGTCGGCGCCGGTGGCGTTGGTCCGGTTCCTAGTCCGCGAGTTCCAAGCGTGGTCAACGCGCTCGTACAACCGCGCCATTCAGGCGCCGGTCATTCCGTCGCAGGCCGAACGCTGGCTCAAGTCGCGTTAAGACGCGTACGGGCGGCGCAGGACGGTGTCGAGGTCGTTGCCGCTCGCGAGTTCGCGCGATAACCGGCGGAGCATTACTTGGCGGCGGACGCGGCGGCGGATCTCTTTGCGAGTCGTCCGTACAGGGGATACGGGGATCGCGGGGTTCACGCCGTTCCTTTCGGGTTCGGTCATGCTTCTGAAGACTGGTTCCAACTGTAGTTTCAACGATGTCACCTGGTTGCGCATGATCCATTCGGCCTCACATAGTCCGCCGAACGGCCGTATCTCGTGCGACGTCAGGCCCGTCAGCCCGGCACAATGACTGCATGCAACCCGTGCACCCTGCCTCCGATTCCCAGGCCGAAGATTCCCAGGATCCGGCTGCGCCGAACGTCAATGCCGATACCTATCCCATGACTTCTGTGCCTTCTGTGACTCTGGACCCGCAGATAGCCGCGCGCCTCAAGCGCGACGATCAGGGCCTGTTCCCCGCGGTCGCCCAGCAGTACGACACCGGTGAGGTGTTGATGCTGGGCTGGATGGACGACGAGGCGTTGCGGCGCACCTTGACCACCGGCCGGTGCACCTACTGGAGTCGAAGCCGCAAGGAGTACTGGGTCAAGGGCGAGACGTCGGGTCACCAGCAATGGGTGAAGTCTGTTGCCGTCGACTGTGACGGCGACACCGTGCTGGTGAAGGTCGACCAGATTGGTGCGGCCTGTCACACCGGCGACCGCACCTGTTTCGATGCCGGTCTGTTGCCCGCCGTTGTCGGCGTGGCCGTCTCATGAATAGGCAAGCGCCATGACCGCGAGCGAGGCGGTCGCCGCCGGACCGGTCAGCCGGGTCACCCGCAAACTGCTCGCCGACGGTGAGACGGCGGTCGGCCTCTACCGCAAGCTCGCCCAGGACCGACCGGGCACCTTCCTGCTGGAGTCCGCCGAAAACGGCCGCTCGTGGTCGCGGTACTCGTTCATCGGCGTACGTGCCGCGGCGACGCTCACCGAGCAGGACGGACGCGCGCACTGGATCGGTGACCCGCCCCCCGGCGTCCCGACTGTTGGCTCTCCGCTTGAAGTTCTTGCCGGCACCGTCGCGGCGCTGCGTGGCCCTCGCGAGCCGTCGTTGCCCCCGCTCGTCGGCGGCATGGTGGGCTTCGTGACCTACGACGCGGTGCGCCGTCTCGAGAAGTTGCCCGACGACACCATCGACGATCTGCACCTCCCCGAGCTGGTGATGTTCCTGGTGACTGACCTCGCGGTGCTCGATCACCACGACGGCAGCGTGCTGCTCATCGCCAACGTGCTGCCCGGCGATTCGGCCGAGAACGCGGAGAAGCGCCTCGACGAGATGACCGTGGCGCTACAGAGTCCGGCGCCATCGACGATCGCGATCATGAGCGACGCCGTCACACCGCCACCGTTGCGCCGAACGTCGAGCGAGCAGTACATGGCATGGGTCGAGCGTGCGCGTGAATACATCCGGGCCGGCGACATCTTCCAGGTCGTGCCGAGTCAGCGGTTCGAGACCACGACAACGGTCAGCGCGCTCGACATCTACCGGGTGCTGCGCGCCCGCAATCCGAGCCCGTACCTGTACCTGTTGCGGTTCGACGGCTTCGATGTCGTGGGGTCAAGTCCTGAAGCACACGTGACGGTGATGGACGGTCGGGCGACGATGCATCCGATTGCTGGCAGCCGGCCGCGCGGTGCAACGCCTGAGGATGACAACGCGCTGGCCGCAGAAATGCTCGCGGATCCGAAGGAGCGGGCCGAGCACGTCATGCTCGTCGACCTGGCCCGCAACGACGTCGGACGGGTGGTCGAATTCGGGACCGAGAAGGTCGACGAGTTCATGACCGTCGAGCGCTACAGCCACATCATGCACCTGACCTCGCAGGTGTCCGGCAGCCTGGCCCCGGGCAAGGGGCCGGTCGACGTGCTGCGCGCCACCCTGCCGCCCGGCACCCTGTCCGGGGCACCCAAGGTGCGGGCCATGGAGATCATCGACGACCTCGAGCCGACCAAGCGCGGCGTCTACGGCGGGGTGGTCGGCTACCTCGACTTCAGCGGCAACCTGGACACCGCCATCGCCATCCGCACCATGACGGTAACTCCGGACGGCCGGGCATCGGTCCAAGCCGGTGCCGGCATCGTGGCCGACTCCGACCCGACGTCGGAGAACGAGGAGTGCGCCCACAAGGCCGCAGCCATGTTGTCAGCCGTCGCCATGGCCCGAACGATGGGACCCCGGTCGGGCACGCCGCGTTCCCCGGCGGACGGCGGCACGACATGACCACCACCGTCGCCAGCGGCACCGATGCCCTGGCTTCCGGTGTGGCGGCCCGGGTGGTCGCCCGCGACGTGCTGTCGGTCAGTGGCCCCGACGCCCGCACCTACCTGCAGGGCCAGTGCAGCCAGGATCTTGACGGCCTGGCGATCGGCGCCACCACCGAGGCGCTCCTGTTGAGCCCGCAGGGAAAGGTCGACGCCTACCTCCGGGTCACCCGGACCGGGGAGGAGACCTTCGTGCTGGACGCCGACCGCGGCTGTGGCGAAGCGGCCCGGGTCCGGCTCGAGCGGTTTCGGCTCCGCACCAAGGTCGAGATCGTGCCACTCGACTGGGTCTGCCTTTCGCTGCGGGGTCCGTCAGTATCCACCGGGGCCGTGGCGCCGGGCCCCACGTTGGTCCTGGCCGTCGACTGGCCGGGGTGGTCGGGAGTGGACCTCCTCGGGCCGCGGCCGGACGGCGATCCGGAGCTGGTTGGGTGGCTGCCCGACGGGGCCGTCCGCTGCGCAGCCGATCCATGGGAGGCCGCCCGGATCGAAGCCGGGGTTCCGGTGGGTGGGCGCGAGGTCACCGAGTCCACCATCGCCGCCGAAGTTGGCCTGGTGGAGCGCACCGTGTCGTTCACCAAGGGGTGCTTCACCGGACAGGAGCTGGTGGCACGGTTGGACGCCCGGGGATCGAAGGTGGCCCGCCGCCTCCGGGGACTGGTTGTGGCTGACGGGGACCGACCCCCGGTCGGGGCTGCGGTGTGGACGACCGATGGGGAAC
>DATCDK010000049.1:0-4474 GCA_036510735.1 Acidothermaceae bacterium
CCCGCCAGAGGTCGTGGCGTTGATCGTCGCGCTCCGCGGGCGCCTGACCAAGGCAGGTCTTGACGCCGGCCCGGACACGATCGGCTGGCACCTGGCCCACGAGCACAAGATGGTCGTGTCACCGGCCACGATCAGCCGGCAGCTGACCAAAGCCGGCCTGGTGACACCCGCGCCGACGAAACGTCCACGCTCGTCGTATGTGCGGTTCCAAGCCGACCTGCCGAACGAGTGCTGGCAATCGGACTTCACCCACTACCGGCTAACCACCGGCGCCGACAGCGAAATCTTGTCCTGGCTCGATGACTGCTCCCGCAAAGCGCTGCACGCCAGCGCGCACGTCACGGTGACCAGCCCGATCGTGCTCGCCACGTTCCGGCAAACCGTTGCCACCTATGGGATCCCGGCCTCCACGTTGACGGATAACGGGATGGTGTTCACTACCCGCCTGGCCGGTGGCAAAGGTGGGCGCAACAGCTTGGAGAACGAGCTGCGTCGGCTGCACGTGCAGCAAAAGAACTCCCGACCGGGCCACCCGACCACCTGCGGCAAGGTGGAACGGTTCCAGCAGACGATGAAGAAGTGGCTGCGCGCTCAACCCGTCCAGCCGGCCACCATCGCCGACCTGCAGGCGCTGCTCGACGTGTTCGTCGACCTCTACAACACCAAGCGACCGCATCGATCATTGCCGCACCAGGCGACCCCAGCCGCGATCTACGAGGCGTTACCCAAGGCGCTACCGGCCAACAGCCGAGACGCGGACACCCACCTGCGGATCCGGCACGACCGCATCGACGACTCCGGCGTGCTGACCGTGCGCCACGCCGGCAAGCTGCACCACATCGGCATCGGTCGAACCCACGCGCGAACCCACATCATCGCACTCATCGCCGACCTCGACATCCGCGTCGTCAACGCCGTCACCGGCGAGCTACTACGCCACCTCACACTCAACCCCGACATCGACTACCAGCCCCAAAACACCAAAAACCCCTGACCCGCAGGCTCGCCCGCAGGTTCAGAGGTTTCCGATGTCTTGAGAGATGACATGGCGGTGGAGGTGGGATTTGAACCCACGGAGAGCTTTCACCCTCACACGCTTTCGAGGCGTGCGCGCTCGGCCACTACGCGACTCCACCGCGGGAGAGCCTAGCTGACCCCTCGACGTCCCTCGAAAAACGCTCGCAGCAGCTCGCCGCACTCCGCCGCCAAGACCCCACCGACCACTTCCGGCCGGTGATTCAAACGACGATCGCGGACGACGTCCCACAGCGAGCCGACCGCGCCGGCTTTCGCGTCCGTTGCCCCGAACACGACCCGAGAAACCCGCGCCAAAACAAGAGCGCCAGCGCACATCGTGCAGGGCTCGAGCGTGACGACCAGCGTGCAGCCCGACAGCCGCCACGTCCCCAAGGCAGCAGAAGCGGCCCGCAAAGCCAATACCTCAGCGTGGGCCGTCGGGTCGCCGGTCAACTCGCGCGCGTTGCACCCGACGCCCACCACCTCGCCGTCCGCATCGACGACGATTGCGCCGACCGGGACGTCGGCAGAGGCTGCGGTGAGCACGGCCTGCTCTAGGGCGAGCCGCATTAGCGACTCGTCCGAGGCGGTCGTCAGCGGTAGACCTCGATCTCCTCGGCACAGCCGAGGCGCTCGCAAACCGCGGTGATCACGTCAGCCGGGAGCATGCCCTCTTCGGCGCACATCGCCAGCAGTTGGGGAGCACTGATCCCGAGGTCGGCCAGGACGTCGGTCGCGCCCCGAGGTTCGGCGTCGGGTCGGACGGCGGGCTCTTCTTCTTCTTCATCGAGATCGACATCGTCATCGTCGTCGAGCGACGACTCGGGCTCCTCGAAAGCGTCCTCGGCAGGTTCTTCCTCATAGACCAAGGCCGCCAGCTCGCTGCCGGGCACGACGCGCGCGTCGGAGATGAACGTCCGAGGCTCGCCGACGCCGTCGACGCGAACAATGGCGAACCACTCGTCGTCCTCTTCGACAAAGAGCAAGACCGGGCCGTCGTCGACGGATGCGTCACGCATCACGTCGGCGACCTCGTCGATGTCAGCGAGATCGTCGATCTCGACCTCTGTGCTGTGCCAGCCGTCACCGGTTCGTGCGGCTAGGGCTGCGAAGTGGGACACGCACTCTCCCGATAAGTGGCGCCGGTGGAGGGGTTAGTGAACGCCCGCGTCGACGAGGCGTTCGAGATCATCGCCGAACCCGAGCCTGCGGGCGATCGAGAACAGCATCTCATCGGCATATGCGTCGATGTCGGACAACATCAAACCCAGCTCGATCTCGGGCAACCCGAGGTCGGAGAACAGCGCTAGATCCCCGGCCGGGACGACGTCGTCGAAGTCCTCGTCGGCCGGCTCGGGGACGCCGAGCCACTCCAGTGCCTCGCGCGCCAGAGCCCATTCGTCGGCCGCAGTCACGTCGGAAAGCAGCAGCCGGACGCTCTCACCGCTCAGCCGCACGGCGATGAAGAAGTCGTCGGCGATGTCGACGAGGCCGACGGTCACCTCACCAGGCTGCTGGCGCAAGACCGAGATCAAGGATTCAAGGCTGGACGACGCGCGCTCGGGGAGCAGTCCGAGCTCCCAGCGCCCCTCCTCGCGATAACACACGACGGCGAAGTCGCGGCCGGCATCGTCCTCCGACCCCGAGCTGGCCTCCCGTGCCCCTGGCCTGCGATCGCTCGACATGCTTGCATCGTGGCACGCGGTCCCCGGGCCAGCCAATGGGAGGGCGCCGAGAATCCGGATGTACGGTTCCGGGCCGACACCCATTACCGTTCCGACCCTGCTCCTTATACCGTTCCGGTTCATGCGAACTCTGGTGGCGGACCATCCCCTGATCGCCCACAAGCTGACCACCCTGCGCGACCAACGCACCGACTCCCCCACGTTTCGCCGGCTGGTCGACGAGTTGGTGACCTTGCTGGCTTACGAAGCGACCCGCGACGTGCGGACGAACGTGGTCGACGTCGTCACACCGGTCGCCCACGCCCGCGGCACCCGGCTCGCGCGACCCCGGCCCCTCGTCGTCCCGGTATTGCGCGCTGGGCTCGGCATGCTCGACGGGATGTGCCGGCTGCTGCCGACCGCCGAGGTCGGGTTCCTCGGGCTGGTGCGTGACGAAGACACGCTCGTCGCGACGACATACGCGTCGCGGCTGCCCGACTCGCTGATTGGCCGCCAGGTGTTCGCGCTCGACCCGATGCTCGCCACCGGCGGCACCCTCGGCGCGGTGATCAAGTTGCTGCTCGAACGTGGCGCCGACCAAGTGACCGCGATCTGTCTGCTGGCGGCCCCCGAGGGTCTGGCGTACCTCGAAGAACAGTTCGGGACGTCGACGGTGCCGGTCGCGGTCGTCACTGCGGCGATCGATGAGCGACTCAACGAGCGCGGCTACATCGTGCCGGGCCTCGGAGACGCGGGCGACCGTCTGTACGGCACGGTCGGCGCCGGCTGACCGCTAGTTCGCTCCCGCCCCGCCCCGCTACCGCTACCTGCTACCCGCTACCCGCTACCCGCTACCCGCTACGAGTAGATTTTGACCGGCGTCCCGCTCGCGTCCCACACGTTGCCAATCGAACTGACTAGGTGCGTGGCGGGGGTGTCGACGATGGCGCAGTTGCCCTTGTAGACGGCGGAGGTATGACCGAACCGGTTGGCGACGACCGTGATGCCATTCAGCGGCAACTCCTTTCCAGCGCCGTTGTGGCCGGAGAAATTGAATGAGCAGCCGCCGCCGTCCGCCCAGTTGCCGCTGATGAAAAGGCTGCTGATCTTGCCGATCGACTGGGTGACCTGAATCGCTGAGTTGTCCATCGTCGCGGACTGCAGCCAGTTGCCGGTGACGTGGAAGTTTGACCCTCCGAGAATTTGAATCGTGTCATTGTGGGTATGTCCGTTGGCTTGCCCGGGGTCGTGAGCGAAATACGTCAGCCCGTGAATCCAACTCGCGCTCACTGTCGAGTTGCTGAACAGCTTCATTCCGTCGACGCCACCGTGAATGTTCAGGCGCAAAAGGGTTGCGCCCTTGACTCGCATGTCGTCGTTTCCGAGCGACGGATAGGTGTCAGTCACCTCGGAGTCTTCGATCAGAATGTTGCTGCCGGACTGGATATCGACGCTCGCATCCTGCCCTTTGGCGCCCTCGATCAGACTTCGTTTGACGGTGACGTTGCTGGCCTGGATGATCAGCTGCCCCTTGATGTCCTGGCTGTCGATCACGGTTCCGGCTTTCGTCACGGTCACCGAACCATGCACCACGGTCAGCTTCGTGCCGGGCGGTACACCCGTGTTCGTCGGCCCCGGCTTGCCGGGCGGCTCCGGCACCGTCGGCGACGCCGTCGGTTTGGGCGTCGGCTTGGCCGTAACAGTCGGCTTCGCGGTGGGTTTCGGTGTCGGCTTGGGTTTCGGTTTCGGCTTCGTTGTCGGCTTGGCTAATGAGGGCGACGCGGACGACGAGG
>DATCDK010000050.1:0-6677 GCA_036510735.1 Acidothermaceae bacterium
TGCCTTCATGTACGGATTGTCGGCGAGCTCGACCTGGGAGATCGACGCACCCATCGAGTTTCAATCGGTAGGGGATAGCGCCCTCACGGGTCGCGTCGTCTGCGTTCAGCCGCACCGCCGGCTGTCGTATCTCGTGCAGGCTGGTCCTGACGATCCGCCGGTCTACCTCACCTGGTTGATCAGGTCGAGCCCGGGCGGCGTGACGATACGGCTGCACGTCGACGAGATCGAATATCCGGACGACGATGAAGAGGCCGAGGACATCTGGCTGCCCATGTTGGCGGCGCTCCAGCGAACGCTGACTGACGTCAGCGAGTGACCCTTAGCGGGTGACCCCTTAGCGAGTGACCTTGCCTGCCTTGATGCAGGAGGCGCAGACATTCAGGCGCTTGCGGGTGCCGCGGCCGACGATGGCCCGCACGGTCTGGATGTTCGGGTTAAAGCGACGGCGGGTGCGGTGGTGCGAGTACGACACGGCCATGCCGAAGCCCGGACCCTTGCCGCAGACATCGCAGACAGCAGACACGGGAGACACTCCAAGCGCGAGGTGGGCGGATAGCTGCCGCTGATCGTGATTCGGGCAACCTCACGAGACTATCCGACGTGACGCCGGTCGCGCCAACCGGCGAGGTGTCGTGCCGGCTGGCTAGCCTCGTTCCACGCTAATTAATTGGCGAGCGAAGCTAGACGTAGAGAGGGACGACGAGTGCTTGAGGTCCTCGATGCCGCAGCGGTTCGCCGGTGGTACCGGTCCGGCCTCGCCGCGCTTGAGGCCACACGTGCCGAGATCGATTCCCTCAACGTCTTCCCGGTCGCCGATGCCGACACGGGGACGAACCTGCTGATGACCCTCCGCGGTGTCGAGGGAGAGGATGCCACGACCGTCGCCTTCGAGAGCGCTGACCTCGCGAAGACCGTCACCACGATTGCTCGGAGGTGCCTGCTCGGCGCCCGGGGCAGTTCGGGGGTGATCCTGAGCCAGCTGCTGCGCGGGATCGCGGAGGTACTCGCCGCGCCATCTCAGCCGGCCGACGGTCGAGCGTTCGCGGCCGGCCTCGAGCGGGCGGTGATTCTCGCCTACGCCGCAGTGGCTCAACCGGTCGAGGGAACCATGCTGACGGTGGCGCGGGAGGCTGCGGAGGCGGCCCGCGCCGCGGCGTCCGACTCGCTCGTCGTCGTGGTGCAGGCAGCCGCGCAGGGTGCGCGCGACGCACTGGCCCGGACGCCCTCGCAACTCGATGTCCTCGGGCGGGCAGGAGTCGTCGACGCCGGCGGCCGTGGGCTCGTCGTACTGCTCGACGTCCTCGACGCGGTGGTCGCCGAGCGCACGGTCGTGCTGCCTGAGTCGCGACTCGCTTCGCCACGACTCGACCCCTGTGGGTCCGTGGAGGGGCTGTCTCCCGCGTACGAGGTCATGTATCTGATCGACACCGACGACGCCCGGGTGCCCGCTCTGCGCGCCGCACTCGACGAGATCGGGGAGGCCGTTGTCGTTTCCGGGGGAGACGGACTCTGGAATGTGCACGTCCATACCGACGACGCGCCCGCCGCGGTCGAGCTCGGAGCGGCCGCCGGCCGGCCGCATGACGTCAGGGTCACCGAGATCGGCGACCGCCGCGAGCCGGGCGGGTCGCTCGACACCGCCGACCTTGCCGTCAGTGGTCGTGTCGTCGCGGTGGTCCTCGCCGCAGAATCCGGCGCGCTGCCGATCTGCGGTCTGCTGACCCGGTCCGGTGCGTTCATCGTCGAAGCCTCAGAGCTGGCCGAGCTCGGAGCGTCAGAGCTGGTGATCCTGGTTGAGGACACGGGAACGCTCGTCGAGCGCGTACGTCGATTCGTGGAAACGACTGGCCTGCCTGCCCAGGTGATCGGTGTGGCGGCGCCGGTGCAGTTCCTCTCCGCAATGGCCGTGCACGACCCGCATCGGTCGCTCGCCGATGACGCCACGGCCATGACGGCAGCGGCCGACAGCACGCGCTGGGCGGTCGTGGGGCCTGCGGCCGATGACGAGTTGTTGGCCAACGTCGTATCGGCGATATCGCGGTTGCTGGTCGACGGCGGCGACCTGGTGACCGTTGTCAGTGCCGAGGGGATCGGCGGACACATCGCGCACGAGATGGCGGCGATCCGGCCCGACATCGACGTGAATCACTTAGGCGTCGACACCCTGCCATCGGTGGTCTGGCTCGGAGTGGAGTGATGGCCGGCCTCGATGCACCTCTCAAGCCCATAGTCGGCGCGATCGCGGCGGTGCTGGGCGACAAGCTTGATCTGCACACAGTCGGTGACCTGGTGCGGCACTACCCCAGGCGTTGGGACAAGCGCGGGGAGCTGACTGACTTTCGTGACCTGGTTCCAGGTGAATACGCGACGATCTTCGCGGTCATTTCGAGAGTGACCAGCAAGCACATCGTCACGAAGACAAACAAGCGCATGAATAAGACCGACGTGACGGTAACTGACGGCACTCGCAAGCTGGTGCTGACCTTTTTCAATCAAAGGGTGTGGCAGCAAAACCGTTTCCCAGAGGGGGCTGCGGCGTTCTTCTCGGGCAAGGTCGAGCTGTTCAACGGCAAGCTGCAACTCGTCAATCCCGAAGTCGACCTCGTCGATGACGACGACGTTGTCGGTCGATCCGACTTCGCTGGCGGCATCCTGGCCGTCTACCCAGGCGTCAAAGACGCAGACACGGTGAAGATTCGTCGCTGCATGAGGCTCGTGCTCGACACTTTGGATCTGCCCGAAGATCCGGTGCCCCAAGAGATTCGCGACAAGCTCGGGTTCATCGGGTACCGAGAGGCACTCGAAGGCATCCACCGACCGAAGACCTTCGATGAGAGAGACCGGGCTCGCGATCGGCTCGCGTGGGACGAAGCCTTCATCCTGCAGATCGTGCTTGCTCAACGCAGGGTCGCCGCAGCGGGACTGCCGGCGACTGCACGACGTCCGGTCAATGACGGATTGCTCGCCGCATTCGATGCGCGACTGCCGTTCGAACTCACCAACGGGCAGCGCAACATCGGCGAGCTGATCGCGAAAGAAATCGCTGCGGACCATCCGATGCACCGCTTGCTCCAGGGAGAGGTCGGCTCTGGCAAGACGGTCATCGCACTACGCGCGATGCTTGCTGTCATCGATGCCGGAGGTCAGGCGGCGCTACTCGCACCGACCGAAGTGCTTGCGCAGCAGCACCTTCGCTCGATCACCGACATGCTCGGCGACCTTGCACTCGGCGGCCAACTCGGAGGCGCCGAGAAGGCAACGACCGTGACGTTGCTGACCGGATCGCTGTCTCAGGCCGCTCGACGCAGAGCAATGCTCGACGCTGCGTCAGGGACGGCAGGCATCGTGATCGGCACGCATGCACTGCTCGAAGAGAAAGTGCAGTTCGCCGACCTTGGTCTCGTCGTCGTCGACGAGCAGCACAAGTTCGGGGTGGAGCAACGCGACGCACTGCGCGCGAAGGCGCGCGATGATCGGCGGCCGCACGTTCTCGTGATGACGGCGACGCCGATTCCGCGCACGGTTGCGATGACGGTGTACGGAGACCTCGAAGTCTCGACGCTGACAGAGTTACCGAAGGGTCGCGCGCCGATCACGACGGCGGTAGCACCGCTCGCAGGTAAGCCTGAGTGGGCCGAGCGGGTCTGGCAGCGAGTGCGCGACGAGGTGGCGGCCGGCCACCAGGCGTACGTCGTGTGCCCACGGATCGGCGGTGACGAGCCCGATGATCCGGACGAGTCAGGTGAAGACCTCAAGCCCGATGACAGCGAGACGGACACCCTCGACTTCGGCGCTGGCGAAGGATCGCGCGGTAGTAGCCGACCCGCAGCACCATCGTTACGCCCGCCCATCGGCGTCCTCGAACTCGGCCCCCAACTTGCCGACGGCTACCTCAGCAACCTTCGTGTGGAGATCTTGCACGGGCGCATGCCCAGTGACGCCAAGGACGCGACGATGCGCGCCTTCGCCGACGGTGCCGTTGACGTGCTCGTTGCGACGACCGTGATCGAGGTCGGTGTTGACGTCGCGAACGCGACGATCATGGTGATCATGGACGCCGAGCGGTTCGGCGTCTCGCAACTTCATCAGCTGCGTGGCCGGGTCGGCCGCGGGTCGGCGCCGAGCCGGTGCCTGCTCGTCACGGATCTTCCCGCGGGACATCCGGGTCGTGCGCGGCTCGATGCCGTGGCCGCGACGTCGGACGGTTTCGAGCTCTCCGAACTTGACCTCTCGCTGCGTCGCGAGGGAACCATTCTTGGCACCGATCAACATGGCAGGAGCGATCTAAAGCTGCTGTCGCTGGTGCGCGATCGCGACCTCATCGGTTCGGCGCGAGAACAAGCAACCCGCATCGTCGACGCCGATCCCGAACTGCTCGACCACCCGCCGCTGGCCGCCGCGGTCAACCGGCTGGTCGCCACCGAGGACGCAGAGTTCCTCGAGAAGGCCTGAGGTCTGCGCCGCTGCGACTGCTGTATCACTGCACATGCGGTGCCGCTGCGATGATGACGCGCATGGTGGAGCCCGTGACGTGGAGCCAGGTCGTCGCCCGCTTCGACGCCGCCCGCAACGCATGGTTCGGCACCGTCGACTCGGCCGGAGCGCCCCATTCGGCACCGATCTGGACGGCATCGGTCGACGAGGTCCTGTACGTGTTCGGCGAGCGCAGCTCGGTCAAGTTCCGCAACCTCGCCGCCAATCCCCGGGTCGTCGTGAACCTCGAGAGTGGCGACGAGGTCGTCATCGTTCGCGGCAACGCCTACGACGTAGGCACTCCTGCGCACGTCCCCGACGTCGTCGCCGCATTCGCTGCGAAATACACCGAGCCGGACGACGTGCAGTGGCTGCCCGAGGTCGACCCCAGCGTCGATCTGGTGGCCCGAATCGCACCGTCCGTCGCGCTGCTCTGGAGCAGTGACGATTACTTCGGCACGAAACGCCGCTGGCAGGCGACGTGACTCGGATCGTGGCCGGGCAGGCGGGCGGGCGGCGCCTCGCGGTACCGCCGTCCGGAACCCGCCCGACGTCCGATCGTGCCCGCGAGGCGCTGTTCTCCAGCCTCGACGCCTCGCTGCACGGCCTGACCGGCGTCCGGTTCCTCGATCTCTACGCCGGCTCGGGTGCAGTCGGGCTTGAGGCGTGGTCGCGGGGGGCGGTGCGGGTCGTCCTGGTCGAATCGGCAGCCGCCGCCGTGAAAGTGCTTCGCACGAACGTCACGAACCTGCGCTCCTCGCACGCGCCTGGGCCGGTGGGCAAGATCGATGTGGTGGCTGCCAGAGTGGAGCGAACGGCGGCCGACCTCCCGGCGTCCGCCTTCGATGTCGTTTTTGCTGATCCGCCCTACGATCTGCCCGCAGTTCAGGTCGCCGGAGTGCTCGCGACGCTGGCGCAGGGAGGGGTGCCGCGGCCCGGCGCGATCATCGTCGTCGAGCGCGCAACCCGGGAAAAATGGAGCTGGCCGCTCGGCTACGCGGCGACCCACGACCGCAAATACGGGGACGCGACCTTGCACTACGCGACGTTCGACCCCACTCTGCTCTAGTGGCCATAGAGACCCAAGGGGCCAAAGTGGAAGTGTCTGGAGGTTCACGGGTGCACAAGGCGGTCTGTCCCGGCTCGTTCGACCCGGTCACCAACGGGCATCTCGACATTCTCGGCAGAGCCTCGAAGCTCTACGACGAGGTCTATGTCGCGGTGCTTGTGAACAAGTCCAAGAGCGGCATGTTCACTCTCGAGGAGCGCATGGAGATGGTGCGCGAGACCACCCTCGACTACGGCAACGTGGTGGTGGAGTCCTTCGGTGGGCTGCTGGTCGACTTCTGTCGCGAGCGCGGGATCCAGGTCATCGTCAAGGGTCTGCGGGCGGTCAGCGACTTCGACTACGAGTTGCAGATGGCCCAGATGAACCACAGCCTCGACGGCGTCGAAACGCTGTTCTTATCGACCAACCCGCTCTACAGCTTCCTGTCGTCCAGCCTCGTCAAGGAGGTTGCGACGTACGGTGGAGATGTGTCCAGCCTCGTGCCGCCGACGGTGCTCAAGCGCCTGACCGAGCGGCTGCAGGGCGACTAGTTCTCATACGACCCTCGTTTAACCGGCTGGAGAGACCCGCACCGTGGAACTCAAGGACAAGCTCGACGAAGTCGTCACCCACGTCGAATCGGCGCGGGCGATGCCGATGTCGGCGTCGTGCATCGTCAACCGCGGGCAAGTGCTCGCGATGCTCGATGAGATGCGCGACCTGATTCCGGCCGAGGTCCAGCGCGCCGAATCCCTGCTGCATGAGCGCGACGACGTCGTCGAGGCCGGCCGGCGCGAGGCCGAGGAGATCATCGCCGCGGCGCACCTCGAGCGCGACCGCCTGGTGACCGAGACCGAGGTCCACCGCGAGGCGCTCGCCGAGGCTGAACGGGTGCTGCATGACGCCGACCGCGAGGCACGGCAGATGCGCCAGGAGGTCGACGACTACGTCGACACGAAGCTGGCGAACTTCGAGATCGTGCTGAACAAGACGCTCACCGCGGTGCTGCGCGGCCGCGAGAAGCTTCAGGGTCGAAACGAGATGGAACAGCTGGCCGACGTCCACGGCGAGGAGATGCCGCTGCCCGGCGGCTGAGGCCGGCCGCCGGCACCGGCCAGCCCGACCGTTGGTCTCCAGCGGTCGTTCTTGCGGC
>DATCDK010000051.1:0-10181 GCA_036510735.1 Acidothermaceae bacterium
GCCGGTGTTCGGCCTCGAGACCCACGTCGAGCTAGGCACACGTTCGAAGATGTTTTGCGGTTGCTCGACGACCTTCGGTGCGGCGCCGAATACACACACCTGCCCGACCTGCCTGGGGTTGCCGGGGTCGTTGCCGGTCACCAATGCGGTCGCGATCGAGTCGACGATCCGGATCGGCCTCGCATTGCACTGCACGATCGCATCGTGGTGCCGGTTCGCACGGAAGAACTACTTCTACCCCGACATGCCGAAGAATTTTCAGATCTCGCAGTACGACGAGCCGCTGTGCGTCGAGGGATATCTCGACGTCGAGGTCGAGGGCGAAGTCGTGCGGGTGGGCATCGAGCGCGTGCACCTCGAAGAAGACACCGGAAAGTCTTTACACGTCGGCGGTTCTACGGGTCGCATTCATGGCGCGACGCATTCACTGGTCGACTACAACCGGGCCGGTATTCCGCTTGTCGAGATCGTCACAAAGCCGGTTCCCGGCACGGGAGCACTCGCTCCTGAAGTCGCTCGCGCATATGTGACCGAGTTGCGCGAAACGTTGCGTGCGTTGAACGTTTCTGACGTTCGCATGGAGGAGGGCTCGCTTCGGTGCGACGTCAACCTGTCGCTCAACGCGATCGGCGCGGCTGACTGGGGGACCCGAAGCGAGACGAAGAACGTCAACTCGCTCCGGTCGGTCGAGCGCGCAGTTCGGTCGGAGATCGAGCGGCAGGCAGACGTACTGTCGAGCGGCGGCCGGGTCAAACAGGAGACTCGCCACTTCCACGAAGACAGCGGCCTCACGACGTCCGGTCGAAGCAAGGAGCAGGCGGAGGACTACCGCTACTTTCCGGAACCAGACCTGGTGCCGATTGCACCTCCTGCTGAGTGGGTCGAAGAGTTGCGTGCGACGCTGCCCGAGCTTCCGTTCGACCGCCGCAGGAGACTGCGCGACGAGTGGGCCATCTCCGTGCTCGAGATGCAGGCAGCCCTGAACGCGGGTGCGGTCGGATCGATCGAGGCCACGGTTGCCCTCGGTGTCCCGGCCCGTGATGCGTACAAGTGGTGGATGGGTGAGCTTGCCCGCCAGGCCAACGAGCGGTCGGTCGAGGTCTCTGAACTGCCGGTGACTCCAGAGCAGGTCGCGCGCATCGTTGCGTTGATCGCGGAGGGCAAAGTCAACGACAAGCTCGCGCGACAGGTGCTCGACCTCGTCATCGCCGGTGAGGGTTCGCCCGACGAGGTGATCGCAGCACACGGTCTTGCGGTTGTCTCGGACGACGGCGCGCTCGGTGCTGCAATCGACGAGGCGATTGCCGCGGATCCGGATGCGGCGCAGAAGGTACGCGACGGCAAAGTCGCCGCCGCCGGCGCTTTGGTGGGTGCGGTCATGAAGTTGACCCGAGGCCAAGCCGATGCCGCGCGCGTTCGCGAACTCGTGCTCGAGAAGCTCGGCGCAAGCGGCTGAATCAGAAGTCTCGTGCTGAAGTAATTGCATGCCGTGCGGCGGCGCTCCACCATGGAGTGTGCCGAACACGCAGCCGAGCCTCGCCTGGACGCCACCACCGGGATGGCCGACGCCGCCTGATGGATGGGCTCCTGCTTTGGGCTGGCAGCCCGACCCCGACTGGCCTGCGGCACCAGCGGGCTACCAGTGGTGGCAGCTGACGGAGCGAGGGCTGCGCCGCCGCCGCACCGCGATCGTGCTCGTCGGATTGTCGAGCGCCGTCGGATTGCTCTACGGCATCTACCGGATCGCCATTCTCACTGCGCTCACTCATGCGATGCACGCGCGCCACAGTTTTCACACGCCGCTCTCGTCGCCCGGCGGCGAACTGCTTCTCGGCGCGATCTGGTTCGGTTCCTTTGCGTTACTCATCCCAGCGAGTTCGATCGGCTCGTCAGAGTTGTTAGGTCACGGCAGATCGGCGCGAGCGCGCGCGGTGGCGTTCGTGGCCCTACTGTGCGTCGGCGCGGTCTCCCAATACGTGGCCGACGTGCAGGCGGGCACTTCTAGGTACTCGCCCTTTGCGCGCGACGCTTGGCTGCACGATGGGCGATCGTGGTACGCGCTCGCGTGCCTGTTCGCGCTCGTGGTGTTCGCCGCCGCCGCCAGGCTGCTCAAGCCAGCGGGAGTGCGGCACTCAGTCTCAGCGGTGTGAGTCGCCACTCAACCGGCTAGTGTCGGGCCGTGCCCGAAAAGCAGCACGGGGGCTGCCGGGTGATCACCGAGGTCATGCCTTCGTGTCACCACGCCGACCACGACGAGTGCGTTCACCTTGTCGAGGATGTCGTCGAGGACGGCCTGGTGTCGATGCACGCCGAGAACGTGCTGCGTGTCTGCATGTGCGATTGCCACGTCGGTTGCCCGGCCGCGTCGGCAGCGAATGAGTCCAGAGTCCATAACGCCGACGCACGCAAGGACTCATGCACGTGTTGGGACACCCGTCACACCAGGCAGGGATCGGTCGCGGTCGTCGATGCAACGGCTGCCGAGGATGACGATGGCCCGATGGTTCAGCTCAACAAGAATTTCTCGATTAGCCGCGGCTGTGTGATCGCGGCACCGATCCTTGTGCTTGCCTGCGCCGCAGGCCTTTTTGGTCTGTACGCCACCCGCGGCACAGCCCACGAAGTGTTGTGGATCCCGACGCTCGCACTCTTCGTCGTGACTGTCCCGCTCGTCCTGCTCTTGCTAGCCGGGTTCGTGCCGTCGCTGCTTCGTGGCGGTCGGCAAGGCAATGGGGCCGGGCTCACGATTGCGGCGCTGGTCGCGATCGGAATCGGCCTGGTCGTTGGGCTTGGTGTCGTCGTCGTGGGTCCGTCGGATCTCGCCAGCAGCGTGCTGCTGGCGATCTTCGCGTTCACGATCTACAACGGCCGCGCAGGGCGGCGACTCTCGCCGCGCGTCCGTCACTACGTGGCGGCGTACGTCCTTCTCAGCGCCGTCGTCTCCGCCGCCACCGGGATCGCGTTGCTCACTTAGCTGGGCGCCGTGCGGACGGGACGAAACGGACTCGAGGCTAGCTCGCGGGTTTAGCTCCGAACCGGGACGCCGCTCGCCGCGTGTCATGGGCAATGAACCGAACCAGCCTGGCGACGCGAAAGCTCCCGGGCGGGGGACAATCGCCAAGTGCGGTCCGTCCCCTCGCCCGAGGGTTCCGACGACCGCGGTCGGGCGGAGGAATTGTGCGCGTGTGGGTCCCGTACTCCGATTGGGTAGCGGACGTCGAGAAGCTAAGCCCTGAGATTGCCGTCGACGTCTACAGCGGTGAAGGACCGCCACCCGACACGGTCGGCGACGTTGAGTTCTATGTCGCGCCGTACTCGTTCTCGGTGGCATCGCTCGAGCTGACTCGCGAGATGAAGTCGCTGCGGGTCCTGCAGCTGTTGACCGCAGGTTATGAGCACGTGTTGCAGTACGTGCCGGACGGCATCACGGTGTGCAACGCCGGTGGCGTGCACAACTCAAGTACCGCCGAGTTGGCGTTGACACTGACGCTGTCATCATTGCGCGGGATTCCCGACTTCGTGCGTGCTCAGGACGACGGTCGTTGGGTGCACGCGGACTACCCCGCGCTGGCCGACAAGACCGTGCTGATCTTGGGCTACGGCTCGATTGGGGAGTCGATCGAAGAGCGCCTCATACCGTTCGAGGTCAATCTGATCCGCGTCGCGAGCCGGGCTCGGCCAAACGGTGTGCACGGCGTCGACGAGCTGCCCGAACTATTGCCGCAAGCCGACGTGGTCATTGTCATCACGCCACTGACGCAGGCGACGCGACACCTGGTCGACGGTCGGTTCCTCGCATCGATGCGGGACGGCGCGTTGCTGGTCAATGTCTCGCGGGGCGGCGTCGTCGACACCGACGCGCTGCTGACCGAGCTGCAGAGCGGTCGGCTCCGCGCGGCGCTCGACGTCACGGACCCCGAACCACTGCCCAGCGATCATCCGCTGTGGAGTGCGTCCGGCGTCCTTATCTCGCCGCACGTCGGTGGCAACTCATCCGCGTTCTTGCCGCGGGCTGCCCGCTTGGTCCGTACGCAGGTTGCCAAGTTCGCCGCCGGGGAGCCGGTCGACAGCGTCGTGGCCGGCCCTGCTTCGACGATCGCCGTCGGGGCCTAGCCGCATCGTGATGCGCTCGGAGCAGGAGTTCCGCGACTTCGTCGCTGGCTTTGCTGACCCGCTCGCGCGGTTCGCTTTCCTGCTGAGCGCTGGCACTGAGCTCGATTCTGTGGACATGACCGTTGCGGCGCTTGCCTCCGTTCGCCGCCGATGGAGCGACGTCGAGGCGACAGGAGCGCCGGAACCGCTCGCGATCGAAGCACTGGTGTCGGCACTTCCACGTTTGCAACGCGGTTCCGCTGCTGCTTCGGCGCAGCTCGTCGCGGACCGTGTCGACGTCGCGCGACCGGTCGCACCCGCCGTCCCCGCGTCAGGTCAGTTGCCGGACGACGAGGTCGACGTAGGTCTGCTGCGTGCGGCGGCGTGGACTGCGTGGAAGACGTTGGCACCACGCCAACGAGTGCCCTTGCTGCTCGAGGATGCGTCGGTCGCGACACGACGGTTGGCTGGCACCGAGATCCCGCAGTCTTCGCGGTCGGCCCGACGAGCATCGGCTGTCGCTGACGACGCATGGCGATTTCTTCGGCAGTCGATGGCGGCCAATCCGGCAATCCGCCGCTACGTCGACGCGACTGACGATGTGCAGTTCGCGGCAGTTGTGCGCGATGGATTGCGCGAGCAGGCGACAGCTGCGCCCGCACTGATAGACGCCCATTCGCGAGTCCGGCAGCGGGTGTCGCGGATGCGGTTCCGGGCAGTCGGTGCGGTCGCTGCGTCGGCGATCGTCGTGGCGGCTGTGGGTGCGGTCGCCGTACGTGCGTCCGCACCAAAGAACGACAGCGTTCCACCGGTCTCGGCCTCGACGCTGGCCGACTCCGTGAGCGACCGGGGGCCTGTAGTCGCGTGGCCGACCCGCGGTACCGCAGCAAAAAACGGCCCGCTGATCACGAAGCTGAAAGCGGCGTTCGTGCATGCCCACCCGGAAACCACGGGGCAGGTGCAGGTGCTCCTGGTCACCGACACGTCGACCTACCGAATCGCCTACGTCACGGCAAAGTCGCCGACGGGCGTGCTCGAGTCGTGGTTCTACGGCCCGGTCGGGTCGAGCGACCTCGTCGAAGGCGTCGTGCAATACGGCGGCGGTCTCGACGCCCGCACCGAGATCCTTGCGACTGGACTCGCCGACGCGCAGGGGCATACCCAACTCGTCGTGCTCGCTCCGCCAGGCACCCGCAAGATGTCGGTGACCACCGCCGACACTGCAACGACCACGTCGGCGTCGTCGCCCTTGCGCGCCGCAGACGGGCTGGCCGTCAAGGCGGTCCCCACTGGCTCCATCGGATCGCTCAGTCTCGTGGTGCGGGTCGGGAAGTCCGATGTGGTGAGTCAGGAGATGCGAACCCTATCGCTCAGCCCGACGTTCGAAGGTGCGAGTGCACCGTTTGAACCGCAGGCGGCGCCGTCGTTTGCCGCTGAGCGGGGGCACCCAGATCCGCAGGTGCTTGCGCAGGCGGCGTACGACGCCGGGCTTTGGGCGATGCAGGACGGCGCGGCCAACCGCGTGCAGATGAAGGTGTTGTGGGGCGGCACCGATCAAGCCGGTAACCGCATGGTGCTGACGCGAATGAAGATGGAGCTGTCCGACATGTTGCTGGTCACCTGGGATGACCGAACCGGCGTGCCCCGCCAAGAGACCGAATCCATCGCCGATCCGAGCACGCCGGATGCGCCGCTGGCATTCAGCTACGTGGGGTCTGGCGATCCCCGAGTCGCGGTTCTCGGTGCACCCGGTGACTCCAGTGCCGCGCTCGTCTTTCAGGGCACGCAGCAGTCCGCGGTGCCACTGGACAGCACCGGCTTCACCAGCTTCCGGCTCACCGACGACAGCTGGTTGACGTCCCCTGGCCTTGCCGTGAACCTGCTCGGGCCCGCTGGCAACGTTCTCAAAACCATTCCGATCCCGGCCTTGTAGAGGGACGCTGTAGTGATGGCGCAGGTCGAGACCGAGTTTCGGGAGTTCGTCGTCGGCTTTGCCGACCCGCTGACCCGGCTTGCATTTCTGCTGACAGCGGGCGCGTCGGGCGATCCGGCTGTGCTCAGCGCTGACGCCCTCGCGCGCGTGCGGCGGCAGTGGCGCGACGCCGAGGTGACCGGTGCTCCCGAGGCACTCGCCGTCGAAGCCTTGGTGTCCGGGCTTCCGCATCGCCGGCAATTCCACCTGCGCGGGCCCGCCGCGGCGGAGGAGCTGGAGGACGACAACGTCCTTGCCACGGCTGGCGCGGCGACCGTGAATCACGATGCGTTCCGGCGGCCGGCCGCAAGTGAGGAGGCCCCGGTCGACGGTTCGCCCGGTGTCGACGCCGATGGTGAAAGTGCGGTCGATGTCGACGTCCTCCATGACGCTGTCTGGAAGGCGTGGCTGGGTCTGAGTCCGCGCCAGCGGGTTCCGGTTGTGCTGGCGGATCCCTCGGTCGCGTCAAGGAGATTGGTCGGGATCGGCGTCCCCGAATCATTTGGTTCGCCGCGGCGGGTTGACCTCATCGCCTCGGGCGCTCTCGCGCAGCTGCGCACCACGCTCGCGGCCGACCCAAAGGTCGCTGCAACGGTCGGCAATCTGCAGGGCCGCTATTTTACGGACGCTCTCGCCGACACGTTGCGCGAACACGCGTCGGCGCCGTCGCGGGTCATCGATCCGTATCCCGCGGTGGTACGTCGGGCGCAACGCCTGGGGCGCCGAGCCGTCGTTGCGGTCGCCGCGGTTCTGGTGGTTGTTGCCACCGGATTCGTGGTTGCCGTGCAGGCATCGCAGCCGACGAAGGCAACGTCGGCAGCTGCGGCCGCGTCGGCGTCGCGAAGCAGTTCGCCCGCACTGATACAGACCGGACCACAGCCAACCTTTACCGGCGGTCTCTCCTCGCAAGGACCGTTTGCGCCGGTGGCGCGGCCTGCCGGGCCGGTGTTGGTCGTGCCTTGGTCGCCAAGGGGAACGGCGGCCAAAGACGCCGTCCTGATCTCGCGTCTGAAGTCCTACTTCACGACGGTGCACGCGGACGCCACCGGTCAGACTCAGGTGCTACTCGCTACCGATACATCGACGCTGCGGATCGCTTACGTGACCTCGAATTCGCGAAACGGCGTGATTCAGTCGTGGTTCTACGGTCCGGTCGGCTCCGACAACCTGGTCGAGGGCGCCACCAGCTACGGCGGCAGTCTGCTATCCGACAGCATCCTTGCGGACGGCTTGATCGACACCAACGGACATGAGCAGTTCGTCGTCATCGCGCCGCCCGACACGACGGGCATGCAAATCGCGGACTTCGACTTCGACGACCCGAGCGTGGGGACAGGGTTCACCGCGCTGCCCTACCAGAACGGCATCGCCGTGAAGGAGATGACGACTGGCGCGACGGCGGCCAGCTTCGTGATCGACGTGACCATCGGGTCGTCGACCTTCACGATCAAGGACGCGCCCGACATTCAGCTACGCCCGCAGTTCGTGGGCGCGGTCACGAGCGATGGGCCGCCGTCGGCGCCGCTGCCCACGCCACCGGTCGAAAACGGTCACCCTGACGGGACATTGCTGACCGAGGCGCTGCAGGACGCGGCAGTCTGGGAGGGGTCGAACCCGATCGTTGCCGCCCGCCCGGTGGTTTTGTGGGCCGGTACCGACGCGGCGGGCACGAAGGTCGTGGTGCTGCGGGTGAAGACCAAGGCGTACGACTTGATGATCGTCGAATGGAGTGGCGGCGCACCCGGAGATCACGCCGAATACCTCGTCGACCCCGGCGCGCCCGACGTCCCAGTCGCGTTTGCCTATCGCTCGCTCGACGGGACGCGACTCGGCGTCATCGCATCGAACGGCGCAGCAACGGTGGAGCTGGTCGGCGACGGCGCGACCTCGAAACCGCTCGCCTTCAGTTCGACGGGGTTCGCCAGCTTCCGCGTCCCGAGCCCGCCGGGCGACCCGAGCGACGATGGTGCTGGCGCGCTCGGGGTCGTCGCTCAGGTGCAACTGCTGGATTCCTCTGGACACCCGGTCGCTTCGCTCTCAGTACCGCCAACGCTCGGCGGGTAGGGTTTCGCGTCATGACGACGACACACGATCCGGACATCAAGCCACGTAGCCGCGTAGTCACGGACGGCCTGGAGGCCACCGCATCGCGCGGGATGCTGCGCGCGGTAGGGATGGGCGACGAAGACTGGGTCAAGCCGCAAATCGGTGTCGCCAGTTCGTGGAACGAGATCACCCCCTGCAACTTGTCGCTCGACCGCTTGGCGAAGTCGGCGAAAGAGGGCGTGCACGCCGCTGGCGGCTATCCGCTCGAGTTCGGCACGATCTCGGTGTCCGACGGGATCTCGATGGGTCACGAGGGCATGCACTTCTCGCTGGTGTCGCGCGAGGTGATCGCTGACTCGGTCGAGACGGTCATGATGGCCGAGCGACTCGACGGATCGGTGCTGCTCGCCGGCTGTGACAAGTCGTTGCCCGGCATGCTCATGGCGGCAGCGCGGCTCGACCTCGCTTCTGTGTTCCTCTACGCGGGCACCACGCTGGCCGGCAAGATCGGCGACCGCGACAACATCACGATCATCGATGCGTTCGAAGCCGTGGGCGGTTGCGTGCGCGGCTTGGTCACCCGCGAAGAAGTCGACGCCATCGAGCGGGTGTTCTGTCAGGTCGAAGGCGCCTGCGCCGGCATGTACACCGCGAACACCATGGCCTGTGCCGCCGAGGCACTCGGAATGTCGCTGCCCGGATCCGCAGCGCCCCCTGCGCCGGACCGTCGGCGCGACGGTTTCGCGCGCGCCTCGGGGGAGGCAGTGGTTGGCCTGCTGCGTCAAGGAATCACCGCCCGGCAGATCCTCACGAAGACGGCGTTCGATAACGCGATCGCGGTCGTCATGGCGCTCGGTGGCTCGACGAATGCCGTTCTGCACTTGCTCGCGATCGCGCGTGAGGCCGGGGTTGACCTCGACCTCGACGACTTCAACCGCATCGGCGACCGGGTTCCGCACCTGGCCGACGTCAAGCCATTCGGCCGCTACGTCATGAGCGACGTCGATCACGTGGGCGGCGTTCCCGTTGTCATGAAGGCGCTGCTCGACGCCGGGCTCATCGACGGATCCGCACTCACCGTCACGGGCCGTACGGTCGCCGAGAACCTTGCGGAAGTGCGACCCGTCGACCCCGACGGCAAGGTCATTCACGCGATGAACGACCCGATCCACCGCACCGGAGGGCTGACGATCCTGCGCGGATCGTTGGCGCCCGATGGCGCGGTGGTGAAGACCGCCGGTCTCGACCGCGCCGTGTTCGAGGGCACCGCGCGCGTGTTCGACGGCGAGCGGGCGGCAATGGACGCCGTCGAGAACGGTGCGCTGCAAGCTGGCGATGTCGTCGTGATCCGCAACGAAGGCCCGAAGGGTGGGCCGGGCATGCGCGAGATGCTCGCGGTGACGGGCGCGATCAAGGGCGCCGGCCTTGGCAAGGACGTCTTGCTCCTGACCGACGGCCGGTTCTCCGGCGGGACGACCGGTCTCTGCATCGCGCACGTTGCACCCGAGGCCGTCGACGGTGGCCCGATCGCGTTCGTCCGCGACGGCGACGTGATCAAGCTCGACGTCGCCACCCGGACGCTCGATCTCGTGGTGGACGACGAGGAGCTGGCGAAGCGGCGGATCGGCTGGGAGCCGATGCCACCGAAGTACAAGACGGGTGTGCTGTCGAAGTACCGCAAGCTGGTCGGCTCCGCCGCCTACGGCGCCGTCTGCAGCTAGGAGCGGAGCGACGGGCGGAAGACGGCCTTGGCAACGGCGCCGTCTGCAGCTAGCGCTACCCCCCACCCCTCGCCGTCCCTTCCGACCGCTGAAGTCCAGCGCACGCAAGAACGAGCGCGGGACTTCAACACTCCTCGGCGACGGGTGCCGGTTGGCGTCCAGGTAGTAGGAAGTCCTTGTATTTATAGGGTTTCCGGGCTGCTGGACGTCGCTTCGTGTTTGACATCTTTCGACCGGTAAGACAATCTTGGACGCGTGCAGACCCTTCTTGTAGTAAGTGAGCGCGCAGGCTGACCTCCAGGTCCGCTAGCGCGCCGCCCCTCTGTGCTTCACGGCACGAGGGGCTTTTT
>DATCDK010000052.1:0-15471 GCA_036510735.1 Acidothermaceae bacterium
TCATGACTCATTAGCGCGATGACGAACGCGACGAGGTGGCTCGCCACCACCTCGAAGTGCGCACCATCGCTGAGCTTGGCACTCAACCGCCGACCGCAAGCGCCCGGCCTCGGTCCTTCGCGAGCTGGTAGGCGCGGAAGAGCGATTGTTCTTCACCATATTCGCCGATCTGTCGATCGGTAGGCATCCGATGGCGATCGCAACTCGACACGCGGCCCCGCCCCGGAGGGGCGAATTGCCGGGGATCTCGCTCTATACGAAACCCGGAGCCGACACGATCGGTCGATAGCACGGACGTGCCGGGGTACCTGCTTGGGCATCGGATTTGCTGCAGGCTACGGGGTTCTTGACGCACTCACGAGCGTCGCCGGCACCGGCACGGCGCTTGAGGGGGAGGTGTTCGCACGGCTGTTAGGGCTCGAAGTTGCGAGGTTGCTCTGGATTTCTTGCGGACTATTTGCGGACTAAGGGCGAATTCCAGTCGACTTACAAGCCTCTGACCAGCGGTTTTGCGGTGCCCCCGGCAGGATTCGAACCTGCGCCCCCGCCTCCGGAGGGCGGTGCTCTATCCCCTGAGCTACGGGGGCCCAAGTGTGGCGAGGGTATCAGCGCGCCCTCTGCAGTACTGTCCGACGCGTGAGCGGCTCCAACCAATCGAGCGGACGCCGACGGGTGCTCGTCGTCGAAGACGACGCGATGATCCGGCACCTCATTACGGTGAACCTCGAGCTCGAGGGCTTCGACGTCACTTTCGCCGAAGACGGACAGGCCTGCCTCGACGCTGTGACCAAAGACCCGCCGCACGTGATCGTGCTCGACGGCGCACTGCCCATTCTCGATGGGCTGACCACAACGGCGCGACTGCGCGCCGACCCCTCGACGTCCGGCATCAAGATCGTGATGGTCTCGGCCCGGGCGCAGCAGACCGATATCAGGCGCGGGCTGGAAGCAGGTGTCGATATATACGTCACCAAGCCGTTCGATCCCGCTGTCCTGATCCGGGCGGTCCAGGAGCTCGCCCAAGCACGCGCCACGGAGATCGACGGCTGAACATCCACTTAACGCGCACGAGGTCAGGCCTCGCGCTGCGATAGCCTCCCGCCGTGACTCCCGCACAACTTTCCGATGCCGTGATCGCTGCCGTCGCGGCAGCCGTCGTGGCCGGCGAGCTTGCCGTCGAGCCGCCGGGCGCGGTGACCATCGAGCGGCCCAAGAACAGGGAGCATGGCGACTACGCCACGAACGTCGCTCTTCAATTGGCCAAGGCGGCAAGTCGGCCGCCACGCGAGATCGCCGAACTGCTGGCGGCTCGCCTCCGCCAGACACCGGGCATTGCCAAAGTGGACGTCGCCGGGCCGGGCTTCTTGAACGTGACCCTCGAGGCCGCGGAGCAGGGCGGCATCGCGCGACGCGTCGTCGAGGCCGGCGCGGCCTACGGACACATCGACACGCTCGCCGGCCAGCGGGTGAACCTCGAGTTCATTTCGGCGAATCCCACTGGGCCGCTTCATCTGGGCCACACCAGGTGGGCGGCTGTCGGCGATGCGATTGGCCGGGTACTCAGTGCGGCCGGCGCGCAGGTCAGCCGCGAGTTCTACGTCAACGACCGCGGCGTCCAGATGGATCGTTTCGGTGCTTCGCTCGAGGCGGCCGCGCTCGGTCAGTCCATCCCTGCCGACGGCTATCACGGCGACTACATCGCCGACCTCGCAGCACAAGTCGTGGCGACGAAGCCGACCATCATCAACCTGCCCGAAGGCGAGCGGATGGTGGCCTTCCGTGAGATCGGCTACGAGCTGCAGCTCGCACAGCAGAAGGCGGTGCTCGACGCATTCGGCACCCACTTCGATGTCTGGAAGTCCGAGCGGTCGCTGCACTCTTCTGGTGCGGTCGAGCGCGGCTTCGAGCGACTGCGCGAGATGGGCCACATCTATGACGCCGAGGGTGCGGTGTGGCTGCGCACCACCGATTTCGGTGACGACAAGGACCGCCCGCTAGTGAAGAGCGACGGCGAGCTCACTTACTTCGCATCGGACACCGCCTACTACGTCGACAAGCGGAGCCGCGGATTCGACGTATGCATCTACCTGCTGGGCGCCGACCACCATGGCTATGTGCATCGACTGAAGTCGATCGCGGCATGCGCTGGCGATGATCCCGACTACAACATCGAGGTGCTGATCGGGCAGCTGGTGAAGATTCTCAAGAGCGGCGTCGAGGTTCGGCTATCGAAGCGGGCCGGCGAGATCGTCACCCTTGAAGAGTTCGTCGAGATGGCCAGCGTCGACGCGGTTCGTTATTCGCTCACCCGATACCCGAGCGATTCGCCATTGACGCTCGACATCGACGTCATTACGCGTAAGACGAACGACAACCCGGTCTTCTACGTGCAGTACGCCCACGCAAGGATCGCGTCTCTTTTACGCAACGCGACCGAGCTCGGCATCGATCGGGGCGAGCTCGACCCGACACTGCTCACCCATGACCGCGAGGTCGATTTGCTCGGCGCACTAGCGGAATTCCCGCGCGTGGTCGCGAGCGCAGCCGAGTTGCGCGAGCCCCATCGGATCGCGCGCTACCTCGAAGAACTCGCTGGCGTGTACCACCGTTTCTACGACGCGTGCCGCGTGCTGCCCCAAGGCGACGAGACCGCCACCGACACCACGCGTGCCCGGTTGTGGCTGTGCACCGCCACCCGCATCGTGCTGGCGAACGGACTCGATCTGCTCGGCGTGAGCGCACCAGAGCGGATGTAGTCGTGCACACACACGAAGCAGGGTCACTGCATGCCGACGCTCGCGAGCCCGGGAGCCAGCCGGTCACCGCGCCCGCCGACGTGAACGCTCTCGACGTAGCGGTCTGGTCGTCGAACGTCACGAGGTCGGACGCCGGGATGCTGACCGTCGCGGGAGTATCAGCGAGCGATCTCGCGCGCGAATTCGGCACCCCCGCTTACGTCGTCGACGAAGCCGACTTCCGGGATCGGTGCCGGACCTGGCGCAACGCGTTCCCTGACGCCGACGTCTACTACGCGGGCAAGGCTTTCCTGACTGTCTCGATCGCGCGGTGGGTCGCGGAGGAGGGTCTGCGGCTCGACGTGTGCACGGGTGGAGAGCTCGCGCTTGCCCTTCATGCCGGCTTCGATCCGAACCGAATTGCCTTGCACGGCAACAACAAATCGGTAGCTGAGCTCACTGCGGCTCTCGATGCAGGGGTCGGACGGATCGTGGTCGATTCGTTTGTCGAGATCGACCGGCTGGCCAAGCTCGCGATCGGTCGGGCGACCAGGCCGCGAGTGCTCGTCCGCACCACGGTCGGGGTCGAGGCGCATACCCACGAGTTCATCGCGACCGCCCACGAAGACCAGAAGTTCGGTTTCTCACTTGCTGGGGGAGACGCCAAGAAAGCTGCCCGCCGGGTACTCGAGACCGACGCTCTCGAGCTGGTCGGCCTGCACTCGCACATCGGTTCGCAGATCTTCGACACCGCCGGGTTCGAAGTGTCGGCGCACCGGGTCGTTGCACTGCTGCGTGAGATTCGCGACGAGTACGGCGTCGAACTGCCCGAACTCGACCTGGGCGGCGGTCTGGGGGTTGCCTACATCGCGACCGACGATCCGCCGGAAATCGCTTACGTGGCAGCACAATTGCGCATGATCGTCGAGCGCGAGTGCGACGCGGCCAATCTCGCTTATCCACGGCTGAGCGTCGAGCCGGGCCGGGCGATCTGTGGGCCGACGACCTTCACACTTTACGAGGTCGGCACCGTCAAGCCGGTCGATGTCGGCGCCGGGCTGGTTCGCACCTACGTCAGTGTCGACGGTGGCATGAGCGACAACATCAGGACCGCGCTCTACGACGCTACTTACTCGTGCACGCTCGCAAGCCGTGCATCGAGTGCACCACCCGTTCTGGCCCGGGTGGTCGGCAAGCACTGTGAGTCGGGCGACATCGTGGTGCGCGACATCTACCTCCCGGCGGATGTCGCACCGGGAGATCTGCTGGCCGTGCCGGTCACCGGCGCGTACTGCCGGTCGTTGGCGAGCAACTACAACCACCTGGGCCGGCCGCCCGTCGTTGCGGTCCGCGACGGCGTAGCCAGGTTGATCGTGCGGCGCGAGACGATCGACGACCTGCTCCGCCTCGACGCCGAGTGAGCGTCGAGTGAGCGCTGACCAGCGACGGACGGCCCCACGCGCCGCGACAGGGCAGAATGAGCGTCGACGCCCACCACACCGCAAGCAGGACGGAGAACCACGATGAACGGGCGACCGCTGCGGATCGCCCTGCTTGGCTGTGGTGTCGTCGGCGCCGAAGTCGCCAGGCTGCTGACCGAGCAAGCCGACGATCTGGCGGCCAGGGTCGGCGTCCCGCTTGAGCTTGCGGGTATCGCCGTCCGCAGACTCAACCGCAAGCGCGACGTCGATCTCGATCCGGCCCTGTTCACCGTCGACGCCGCCACTTTGGTGGCGCGCGACGACATCGACATCGTGGTCGAGGTCATCGGTGGCATCGAACCAGCGAGGTCGCTACTGCTCAGCGCGATGAGCCACGGCGCCTCGATCGTGACAGCTAACAAGGCGCTGCTCGCCGAAGACGGCGCGACGCTCTACGACGCGGCAAGCAAGCATGGCGTCGACCTCTACTTCGAGGCCAGCGTGGCTGGGGCGATCCCGTTGTTGCGGCCGCTGCGCGAATCGCTCGCCGGTGACACGGTGCACCGGGTGCTTGGCATCGTCAACGGCACCACGAACTTCATCCTCACGCGCATGGACGAAACGGGTGCCGGCTTCGCCGAAGCCCTCGACGAAGCCACCGCGCTCGGTTACGCAGAGGCCGATCCGAGCGCTGACATCGATGCGTTCGATGCCGCGGCGAAGGCAGCAATCCTTGCTGGGCTTGCCTTTCATACCCGAGTCACCATTGCCGACGTCCACCGTGAAGGCATCGGCGACGTCAGCGCCACCGCGGTAGCGAGTGCTCGCGAGATGGGCTGCGTCGTGAAGCTACTCGCGATCTGCGAGCGCACCGCCGACGGTCGTGGCGTCAGCGTGCGGGTGCACCCGGCGATGATTCCGCGCTCGCACCCGTTGGCTGGTGTTCGCGAGGCGTACAACGCCGTCTTCGTCGAAGCCGAAGCCGCCGGCCAGTTGATGTTCTACGGACGAGGCGCCGGTGGTGCGCCGACCGCAAGTGCGGTGCTCGGCGACATCGTGGCCGTCGCGCGCAACAAGGTAAAGGGAGCGCTCGGCCCGGGCGAATCTGCCTACGCAGACTTAGAAATACGGTCGATGGGCGAGACCGTCACCCGGTACCACATCAGCCTCGACGTCGCCGACAAGGCCGGTGTGCTCGCGGCGGTCGCGACGGTGTTCTCTGCCCACGACGTCTCGATCCAGGCGGTGCGTCAGTCCGGTCACGGCGACGACGCGAGCTTGGTGATCGTCACTCACGCGGCTTCTGATGCTGCGTTGTCGGAAACCGTCGAGCACCTTCGCACTCTCGACATCGTTCGCGATGTCGCCAGCGTGATGCGAGTCGAGGGCGAGGAGAGCGAATGACCACGGGCGCCGGGCCGGTCGGTCTACGTGTTGCTCAGCCGCGCTGGCGTGGCTTGATCGAGGAATACCGCGAGTGGCTGCCGGTCACGGACGCGACTCCCGTCGTCACGCTGCAAGAGGGCGGCACGCCGCTGCTGCCCGCTCCCGTGCTGTCAGAGCGAACGGGGTGCGAGGTGTTCTTGAAGGTCGAGGGCGCCAACCCGACCGGGTCGTTCAAGGACCGCGGCATGACGATGGCGATCAGCAAGGCCGTCGAAGAAGGATCGAAGGCGGTGATCTGCGCCTCGACCGGTAACACCAGCGCGAGCGCTGCCGCCTATGCGGCACGGGCCGGCTTGCTCTGCGCAGTGTTGGTACCGCGCGGGAAGATCGCGCTCGGTAAACTCGCGCAAGCCCTCGTGCACGGCGCGAAATTGCTGCAGATAGACGGAAACTTCGACGACTGCCTAGCCCTGGCAAGCAAGCTGGCTCAGGACTATCCGGTCACGTTGGTGAACTCGGTGAACCCCGACCGGATCGAAGGCCAAAAGACCGCGTCGTTTGAGATCGTCGATGCACTCGGTGACGCACCCGATGTTCATTGCCTGCCGGTCGGCAACGCGGGCAACATCACCGCGTACTGGAAGGGCTACGTCGAATACGCAACAGCAGGGCGGACGACGAAGCGACCGATGATGCGCGGCTTCCAGGCTGCGGGCGCCGCGCCGATCGTGCTCGGCCACGTGGTTGAGCAGCCGTCGACGATCGCCACGGCGATCCGCATCGGCAACCCGGCCAGCTGGGTCAATGCCCTCGATGCACGTGACCAATCGGGCGGGGCGATCGAGTCGGTGACCGACCGGCAGATCCTGTCGGCGTATCGGCTGCTGGCGAGCAAGGAGGCCGTCTTCGTCGAGCCGGCCTCAGCCGCGAGTGTCGCCGGTCTGCTGATGGCGCACGAGCAGGGCACGCTGCCGGGCGGCCTGCGGGTGGTGTGCACCGTCACTGGCAACGGCCTCAAGGACCCCGAGTGGGCAATCTCCGGGGCTCCGGCGCCGGCCACCATCACCGCCGACGCCGTTCTCGCTGCGCGCCATCTCGGTCTGGACGACTAGTGGGTGTGTCCTTTCGGGCCGCACCTGCGCGGGTGCGGGTGCCCGCCACCAGTGCCAACCTCGGCCCAGGTTTCGACAGTTTCGGTCTCGCTCTCGCGTTGTATGACGACGTCGTCGTCCGCGTTGCCGAGTCGGGCCTCGTGGTCGACGTCGCAGGTGAAGGGGCCGACGACGTGCGGCGCGACAAGCGCCACCTGGTGGTGCAGGCAGTCCGCGCCACCTTCGATCTGCTCGGCGGCCAGCCGCGCGGTCTCGAGGTGGTGCGCGCCAACCACATTCCGCACGGCCGCGGCCTCGGCTCATCGGCGGCCGCGATCGTTGCGGGCATCGTCGGGGCGCGCGAGCTCGTGCTCGGTGGCGCCGAACGATTGCCGGACGACGCGATGCTGCGCCTGGCTGCCGAGCTCGAAGGGCACCCCGACAACGTGGCGGCCTGTCTCGCCGGCGGCTTCACGATGGCCTGGCAGGAGGCGGGAACAACTGCGCAGGAGGTGGGAACAACTCTGCAGCAGGCGGGAACAACGGGCGGCCCTGCACTGTTGACCGAGTCGTTGCATCTGGACGTCAACAAGAGCATCGCGGCCGTGGTCTTCGTCCCGGAGACCAAATCATCGACCGCCAAGTCCCGCAAATTGCTGCCAGACTCCATTCCGTTTGAGGCCGCCGCTGCTAACGCAGCACGAGCCGCGCTGCTCTCGCAGGCACTCACCCGCCGTCCCGACCTTTTGTTCGTGGCGACGCAGGATGCCCTGCACCAGTCCTACCGAGCGTCGGCGATGTCGCGCAGTGCGGCATTGATGACGAGGTTGCGTGAGGCCGGGATCGCTGCGGTGATCTCCGGCGCAGGGCCGTCAGTACTTGCCCTGACGACGACCGCTCACGCAGACGCCGTCGCCGAGTTCGACACTCGGTGGTTCACAGCGACTCGGCTGGCGATCGACACCGAAGGGGCGCGTGTCCTGCCACTCGCAGGTTGAGAGGTGCTAGGGTGGCGTTGCACCAGTGGTGCATGACTCTTCGCACCCGGTCTGGATGCTTGCTCCCCACCGACCCGTTGATTTCAGTTGATTTCAAGGCCGCCCCTCTTTCTTGGAGCGGTACAGGTCTCGAGGTGGAGTCGAGTCACAGCTCCGCAGAGCTGGTGCTCCCCGTGTAAACCGCTATGGCCAGTTCGCCATAGCTCCCAAGAAACCGCCGTGGCGCAACGCCCGGCGCGTTGAAAGTGGCTCCCAGCGCGATCAGGTGATTTTCCACACCGGCTTCGACGCTATGGGCCTTTTCGGAAGGATTCGAGTGACCGAAACAACAGACGCCCCGACCCTCGCCGCGTCGCCTGAAGGCGATGCCGAGACCGGAGGCGCACGCACCAAACGACGCACGGCCGCGACTGGCCTGACCTCGATGGTGCTGCCCGAACTGAAGGCGCTTGCCGCCACCATGGGCATCAGTGGCACCGGCGCTATGCGCAAGGGTGACCTCATCGCCGCCATTCAGAGCGGCCAATCGACCGCGAATGGGTCGGCCAGAGCTACCGCGAATGGGTCGGCCAGAGCTGCCGCTCCGCGAGCGGCTCGCAGTTCCCGCCGGACCGCCGATGCTGCCGCCGCCACCGTCACGGCCGCGCCGGACGCAGCTGCCGACGTCCCGCCAAGCTTTGAACGTGCTAGCTCCAACGGCTCAGACAATCACGTCCCCGAAGGCGCTCAGACGACCGCGACCGAGACCCGCCAGGGCGGCGACTATGTCCCCGCTCAAGGTGGACAGCGTCATGATCGTCAAGGCTCTGACCGTCAGGGTCAGAACCGCAACCGCAATCGCGACCGGTCTGACCGTGAGCGTCCCGAGCGGACCGAGACTGCGCAAAGCGGTCAGGCCGAGTCGGGCCAGAACAGCCAGGCGAGTCAGCCCCAACACAACCAGGCCGACCGCGACCGGCAGAGCAACAGCGGTCAGAACAACAGCGGTCAGAACAACCAGAACCGCCAGAACAACCAGGGCGACCGCGACCGGCAGAACAATCAGAACAACCAGAACCGGCAGAACAACCAAAGTGGCCAGAACCAGGGTCCGCCTCGTGACGACGATGAGTTCGACAGCAGCGGACGGCGGCGGCGCGGGCGTTTTCGTGAGCGCAATCGCAGTCCCCGCAGCGGTCCGGGTCGCGAGCGGTTCGGCAGTGAAGCCGAACCGGTTGTCAGCGACGACGACATCCTCGTGCCCGTCGCGGGCATCCTGGACATCCTCGACAACTACGCGTTCGTCCGGACGTCGGGCTACCTACCCGGCTCCAACGACATCTACGTCTCGCTCGCCCAGGTTCGCCGCTATGGCCTACGCAAGGGTGACGCGGTTACCGGCGTCGTCCGACAGCCGAAGGAGAACGAGCGCCGCGAGAAGTTCAACGCGATGGTGCGCCTCGACACGGTGAACGGCACCGACCCGGAGAAGGCCAAGGCCCGTCCCGAGTTCGGCAAGCTCACGCCGCTGTACCCGCAAGACCGGCTCCGTCTCGAAGGCGATCCCGGCCAACTGACCACCCGCGTCATCGACATGGTCGCGCCGATCGGCAAGGGCCAGCGGGGCCTGATCGTCTCGCCGCCCAAGGCCGGCAAGACCATGGTGTTGCAGGCCATCGCGAACGCGATCACTCGCAACAACCCCGAGTGCCACTTGATCGTCGTGCTCGTCGACGAGCGGCCTGAAGAAGTCACCGACATGCAGCGTTCGGTGAAGGGCGAGGTCATTGCCTCGACCTTCGACCGGCCGGCCGAAGACCACACGATGGTCGCCGAGTTGGCTATCGAACGGGCGAAGCGGCTCGTCGAGCTGGGTCACGACGTCGTCGTGCTGCTCGACTCGATCACCCGCCTGGGCCGCGCGTACAACACCGCTGCCCCGGCGTCCGGTCGAATCCTGTCTGGTGGTGTCGACTCCGCGGCGCTCTACCCGCCGAAGCGATTCTTCGGCGCAGCCCGCAACATCGAGAACGGCGGATCGCTGACGATCCTCGCAACCGCACTGGTCGAAACCGGCTCGCGTGGTGACGAAGTGATCTTCGAGGAGTTCAAGGGCACCGGCAACATGGAGTTGAAGCTCGACCGGAAGTTCGCCGACAAGCGCATCTTCCCCGCGGTCGACGTCGACGCCTCCGGTACCCGCAAGGAAGAACTCCTGATGGCGCCGGAAGAACTGCAGATCGTCTGGAAGCTGCGTCGGGTGCTCCACGCCCTCGACTCCCAGCAGGCACTGGAGTTGCTGCTCAGCAAGATGAAAGAGACCAAGAGCAACGCCGAGTTCCTGTTGCAGATCCAGAAGACGACAGCGATGCCAATCGACTAGCGCGGCTCGTGAGCACGAGGGTGTTGTAGTCCAGCGCACGCAAGAACGAGCGCTGGACTGCAACGGTCCGGCGGCAACGGTCCGGCGGGCAACGGTCCGGCGGGCAACGGTCCGGCGGGCGACCAGTCGGTCGGATTACTTCGAGGCGAGCGCCGCCACGAGCACCTTGCCGATCGCGATCGCGCCGGTGTCTTGGTTGAGCTTGTCGGCGCCTTGAATCGCGATGATCCACTTGCCGGTTTGAATGTCGAGTTCGATGCCGGCAAATATCGCCTTGTCGCCGACACCCGATACCTGTGTGACCGGGCCTACACCGGCGAGCACCGCGTTCGCGGTTGCCCAGCCGACGCCGCTGCTAGGCCCGTAGACGATCACGTCGAGAGCAATGCTCGGACCCGAGTACGGGTAGTCGCACATGTCCTGGCCCTTGGCAATGGTCGACGCCGTGCCGGCGCCGTACTGGCGCCCGGTAAGTGACGAGGCTTGGGCACCGGTCATCAACGAGCATGCGTTGATCTCGCCGGCCGCAGCTGCGGCCGGAGCTGACGTCGCCGCTGCGGACGGAGCTGAGGTCGCCGCTGCGGACGACGAAGCGGACGGCGGGGTGCTCGCGCTTGCGGATGCCGCGGTGGACGCGGCGATGCTCGCCGATGACGACGCCTCAGTGCTGGGCGAGTCGGCCTGAGTCTGCGTGGCGGGCGGATTGCTTGCCGGCGCCGCACCTCCCGATGCATGCGAACCGCTCTTGCACGCAGTGGCGCCGAGGGCGAGGACGGCAACGATCGCCGTTGCCGCGAGAGTGTTGAGTCGCATGGCTACTCCAACCTGAGGGTCGGGGGCGGAGCGCTCCCGATGCCTACAGCCAAGCCACCGCCCGTAACGGCTGTGTAATTCGAGCGCGGGCGCCGGGAATCGGGGGTCCGTCATCGGCGTTTACCACTCCGTCAAGCCGGTCTGTCACACTGAAGGGCCGGTCATATGCGGTTCCGGTTCCCGTCGATGCCCTCATAAGAGGAAGTTGACGACCCGGCGGCCGCGACAGCCCAAGGAGAAAACAGTGAAGCCCGAGATTCATCCTGACTACATCGAGACGACCGCGGTCTGCTCGTGTGGCAACACCTTCGTCACACGCAGTACCGCGAAGGGCGGCACGATCCACGCCGACGTCTGCTCCGCCTGCCACCCGTTCTACACGGGCAAACAGAAGATCCTCGACATCGGCGGTCGCGTCGAGAAGTTCGAGAAGCGGTTCGGCAAGGCAGCCGCTAAGTAGCTACGCACGGCGCCGGTCCCAGAGCTCATCGAGCCCGGGCACCGGCGCCGTCGCTATGTCGCGCGCCAGCGCGACCAGATGGTAGTGCCGGAAGCAACCACGAGGTCAGGAGGTCGAGATGTTCGAAGCCGTCGAAGAGCTGCTTCTTGAGCACGCCGACCTCGAGACCAAGATGTCCGACCCTGGCGTTCATGCCAATGCAGGACTAGCGCGTTCTCTTGGACGCCGATATGCGCAGCTCACCCCGATCGTCGAGACCTACCTGCGCTGGCGAACGCTCGGTGAGGATCTCGAGGCCGCCCGCGAGCTCGGCGAGACCGACGCGTCTTTTCGCGCGGAGATGCCCGAACTCGAGCGCCAGCGCGATGCGGCCGCCGAAGAACTGCGCACCCTGTTGATTCCGCGCGACCCCAACGACGGCAAGGACGTCATCCTCGAGGTCAAGGCAGGTGAAGGCGGGGAGGAGTCCGCGTTGTTTGCCGGCGACTTGATGCGCATGTACCTGCGCTATGCAGAGCGGCAGGGCTGGAAGACCGAGATCCTCGACGCCAACGAGTCCGACCTCGGTGGCTATCGCGACGCCACGCTCGCAGTTCGCGCCGGCAGCGGCGACGGTGCGTGGAGCCGGCTGAAGTTCGAGGGCGGCGTGCACCGCGTGCAACGGGTGCCTGTCACCGAGTCGCAGGGCCGCATCCACACCAGCGCAGCCGGCGTCCTCGTGCTGCCCGAGGCCGAAGAGGTCGACGTCGAGATCGACCCGAACGACCTGCGCATCGACGTCTACCGGTCGTCTGGTCCTGGTGGGCAGAGCGTCAACACCACCGACTCGGCGGTGCGCATCACGCACGTGCCGACCGGCACCGTGGTGTCGTGCCAGAACGAGAAGAGCCAGCTCCAGAACAAGGAGTCGGCGCTGCGGATCCTGCGGGCCAGGCTGCTCGTGCTGGCGCAGGAAGAGGCGGCCGCCGCGGCGAGCGCCGAACGTCGGACGCAGATCCGCACGGTCGACCGCTCCGAGCGAATCCGCACCTATAACTATCCGGAGAACCGGATCTCCGACCACCGGGTGAACTACAAGGCCTACAACCTCGACCAGGTGCTCGACGGTGATCTCGACGGCGTGATCCAGGCGTTGGTCGACGCGGATTCCGCGACCCAGATGGCCGCGACCGAGGCACCGGCATGAGCACCGCAGCCGCACCGATCCGGCTGAACGTCGCCATCAAAGACGCGCACGACCAGCTGGCCGCCGCCGGAGTCGCATCGCCGCGGCACGACGCCGAAGAGCTGGCCGCGTTCGTCCTCGGGTGTCCGCGCAGCCGCCTCTTGGTCGCGGGTGATCTCTCGCAGGGACAGCAGCTGGTTTTCTCTCGGCTGGTCGATCGCCGGGCGTCGCGCGTGCCGCTTCAGCACCTCACGGGGAGTGCGCCGTTTCGCTACCTCGAAGTTGCCGTAGGCCCCGGCGTCTTCGTGCCGCGTCCCGAGACCGAGGTCGTGGCCGGCTGGTGCATCGACGCACTGCGCGATAGCGATGGGCCACTCGTCGTCGATCTCTGTACCGGTTCCGGCGTCATCGCGCTGGCGATCGCCCACGAGGTCAGGGGCGCGACTGTGCACGCCGTCGAGCGTGAAGCCGACGCGTACGACTGGGCTCGCCGCAACGCCACGGGCACTGGCGTCATCGTGCACCGGGGCGACGCCGCGCACGCACTCGCCGAGCTCGACGGCACCGTCGACTTGGTCGTGGGCAACCCGCCCTACCTGCCCGACGCGCATCGCGATCAGGTCGACCCCGAGGTTCGTGATCACGACCCGGACGCAGCGCTGTGGGGCGGCGCTGACGGTCTCGACGGGCCGCGCATGATCGAAGCGGCTGGACGACGACTGCTGCGCCACGGCGGACTCGTGGCCGTTGAGCACAGCGACGATCAAGGACAAGCTGTCGCGGACATGTTCCGCGCGTCCGGCGAATGGGTGCACATCGCCGTCCGGCAAGATCTTGCTGGACGCGACCGCTTCGTAACGGCGCAGCGTCATCGAGACAGCGGCCATCGAGCTGGCACGGAGGACTTCGCATGACGCTGTACGACTGCGACGACCCCGACCAGCGCGCGACCGGGATCCGCGAAGCGGCGTACGCGGTTCGCCGCGGCGACCTCATCGTGTTGCCGACCGACACCGTCTATGGGATCGGCGCCGACGCCTTCACGCCGTCCGCCGTCACTGCACTACTCGCGGCGAAGGGGCGCGGCCGCGACATGCCGGTGCCGGTGCTGATCGGATCACGCACAGTGCTCGATGCCCTTGTCGGCACGCTGTCGGAGCCGGCTCGCCACCTTGTCGAGGTGCTGTGGCCAGGCGCGCTAACCATCGTGGTGCGGCACAACCCGGCGCTGGCATGGGATCTCGGCGACGCACGGGGAACCGTCGCGCTGCGAATGCCGGCTGATCTGCTGGCCCTCGAACTGCTGAAGGAAACCGGCCCGATGGCGGTCAGCAGTGCGAACCGCACCGGCTTGCCCCCGGCGATCACTTGCACGAACGCCCAGGCCCAGCTTGGCGATGCTGTCGCGGTCTACCTCGACTCTGGTCCGACGGTCGCGTCGGTGCCTTCGACGATCGTCGACGTCACCGGCGAGGTTCCGGTGCTGGTGCGGCCCGGTTGGATCAGTCTCGAACGGCTTCGTGAGATCGTGCCCGGACTCGAGACGCGCGCGTAAGGTCCTGGCCCACCGGAGCCGTAGAGTAAGGCTGGTCGAAGATCGACCCCCGCCGCCGCCCCGAAGGAGTGACGTGCGCGAGTACCTGATCACGCTGTTGGTGGCGGCGATAGTCACGTACGTCGCCACGCCCATCGCGCGCAGGTTCGCTGTGCGGGTCGGGGCATTCACCGGCGTTCGCGATCGCGACGTCCACTCGATTCCGACCCCACGTCTGGGCGGTGCGGCGATGTTCGCCGGCATGGCCGCCGCGCTGCTGGTGGCATCGAGGATGCCGACGCTGCAGGTCGTCAACCAGCGATTCTCCGAGCCACGCGCGCTGCTGCTCGGCGGGGGCGTCGTGTTCGTGTTCGGCGCTCTTGACGACCGATTCAATCTGGACGCCGTCACCAAGCTCGCGGGACAGATTCTCGCCGCGTCGGTGATGGTGTTGCAGGGCGTACAGCTGCTCTGGCTGCCGATTCCGGGCCAGGGCACATTGATCCTCGGGCAGGACTGGTCGGTCGTGCTCACCGTGTCGTTCATCGTGATCGTGATCAACGCGGTCAACTTCATCGACGGACTCGACGGGTTGGCCGCGGGCGTTGTCGGTATCGCCGCGCTCGCTTTCTTTGCCCTGTCGTACAACCTCTCCGTGCAGTCGCACCTGCCCTACGCGCTGCCGCCGATGCTGATCGCGATCATCGTGGCCGGCATGTGCCTCGGCTTCCTGCCACACAACTTCCACCCGGCGCGGGTGTTCATGGGCGACTCGGGTTCGATGCTCATCGGCCTGCTGCTCGCCGGGGCCACCGTCTCCTTGACCGGACAGGTGAATCCCGTCACGCAGTACCAGCAATACGGTGCGTTTCTGCCGTTACTGCTGCCGTTCGCGATCCTGCTGGTGCCTTTCGCTGACCTGATTCTTGCCGTCGCCCGGCGTACCAAGCAGGGCCGCGCCCCGTGGTCACCCGACAAGCAGCACCTGCACCACCGGTTGCTCGAGCTCGGCCACTCGCAGCGGCGAGCTGTGTTGATCATGTACTTCTGGTCGGCACTGTTCGGCGCCGGCGTGGTGGCGCTTTCGGTGACCAAGGGGCCGCTGCTCGTCGTCGCGTTGGGCGGCGCGCTGGCAGCCATCGCGCTGGTGCTGGTGAACATGCCGAGGTTGCGGGCCGCACAACGTGCGCGCCACGGACCGGCGTGACCCGGGCACGCTCCCAGACTGGGCAGACCGTAAGATGACATCCGCTCCCCAGAGGCCGCAGCTCGGTCTCTACGCATTGATCGGAATTGGCACCCTTAACTTGGTGTCACTGCTGATCGGGCTGGGGATCGGTTGGTTCCTCGACGGTCGGTTTCACTCGTTCCCCGCCGCCACGCTGATCGGTCTGGCTCTGGGGATCGCCGCGGGACTCACCGCAAGTTGGATGCAAATCCGTCGGTACTTCACCGACGCCAAGTAGCACCCGAGCAACGCGACGAGGGGAGGCCCACCTGATGAAC
>DATCDK010000053.1:0-19992 GCA_036510735.1 Acidothermaceae bacterium
CGACGACGTCGCAGCGGGCGGTGCCGAACTCGCCGTGCCTGTCGAGCTCGCCGCAGTGGAGGCCGCTGCGGTCGAACCGGATCCCGACGACGTCGACGACCGCAGCATCATCGACGCGCTCGACGCGGTGCCCGCGCCGGGCCGGTTCACGCCGAAGGGTCTTTCCGCGACTGGTCACGCGCGGTTGTTCAGGTTGGCCCTCGAGTTGCGGGCGCTGCGGTCGAGACTCGGGCAGCCGCTTCCAGATCTGGTCGGTGACGTTGTCGCGACGATCGGTCTCGATGTCGAGGTGCTCGCTCGGGGTGGTGATCTGAGCGCGTCGCGGGCCAATCTCGATCGCTTGATCGATGTCGCCGCAGAGTTTGCTGCTGGTGGCGATGACGTCAGCGTGGCCGCGTTCCTCGACTACCTCGACGCTGCCGCCGTCGAAGAGCGTGGGCTCGACCGTCCCGACGAACCCGAGTCGACGTTGCCCGAACTGCGTCAGGGTGCCGACGTGCGTCGCGATCGCGTGCAACTGCTCACCGTTCATGCGTCCAAAGGACTCGAGTGGGACGTCGTCTGCGTGCCAGGCCTTGTCGAGAATCTGTTTCCTGGTGTGCGACCCGCTGACGTCCGAGGTTGGCTTACGCAGCGGGGGTCGCTGCCGTGGCCGCTGCGCGGCGATCGCGATGGGCTGCCCGTCGCAGAACTCGATGGCCACGTCGACCAGCTCGAAGCTGTTGAGGCGATCAAGCGCTTCGCTGAGTCGGCGAAAGCGCATCTCCTGCGCGAAGAACGGCGGCTTGCCTACGTCGCCGTCACACGGGCACGCGGCATGCTGATCTGCACCGGCTATCGGTGGGACGACACCAAGAAGCCTCGCGAAGCGAGTGAATTCCTTGCTGCCGTGCATGAGGTCTGCGAGACCGGCCGCGGCGACGTCGACTGCTGGACCGAGTTGCCTCCCGACGGCACCCCGAACCCGATGCACGAGCTCGGTCCGGAGACTGCCAGCTGGCCGCTCGACCCGTTGGCAGCGCGACGTCTGGCCGTCGAAGCTGCGGCCGAGCTTGTCGAGTTGATGGCCGTCGAGCTCGGCACGCTCGATGGGGCGATCGCCCTGACGACAGCGACCGACGAGTGGAGTCGCGACGTCGAGGTATTGCTGTCCGAACGCGCGGCACGCACGCAGCGGGCCCGGCTCGATGTCGAGCTGCCGAGGCATCTGTCGGTCAGTCAGCTCGTCACCTTGCGGCGCGACCCCGATGAGCTTGCGCGCCAGCTCCGCCGACCGCTGCCGGCCGCGCCCGCCCCGCTTGCCCGCCGCGGCACGGCGTTCCACCTGTGGCTCGAGCAGCGGTTCTCCTCACCCCGCTTGCTCGACCTCGATGAGGTGCCAGGCTCGGGCGACGCCGATGTCGCACCTGACGCTGACCTCCATGTGCTCCAGCAGGCCTTTCTCGCGACGTCCTGGGCCGACCGCGACCCGGTCGAGGTCGAGGTGCCGTTCGAACTCGTCATCGACGACACCGTCGTGCGCGGCCGTATGGACGCCGTCTTCCGCGACGCCGACGGCGGGTTCACCGTCGTCGACTGGAAAACCGGACGCCGGCCGGCCGGTGCCGACGCGCGCGCCGCCGCTATCCAACTCGCGGCCTACCGGTTGGCGTGGGCTGATCTGACCGGCACCGAGCTTGCGAATGTCCGCGCCGTGTTCTGCTACTTGCGCGACGGTGAAACGGTCGCGCCGAGTGATCTGCTCGACCGCGAGGGCCTGGTCGAACTGCTGCGCTCGGTCCCCGCCTAGAGTCCGATCGGTCCCCCTTAGAGTCTTGGCATGAGCGAGCACCCCGCTTCGGCGGTTGATGATGCGCGGCGCGACGCCGTCCGGGCCTTCCTCGAGGCACACAAAGACGAGTTCGTCGCGCAGCTGTCGGAGTGGATTCGCATTCCGTCGGTGTGGACCGACCCCGAGCGACGAGGCGACGTCCAGCGCTCGGCGCAGTGGTTTGCCGATGCTGCACGAGCGACCGGGTTCCCGACTGTCGAGATCTGGTCGGCCAGTGATGGCGCGCCAGCCGTGTTCGCGGAATGGCCCAGCGACAACCCGAACGCGCCGACGGTCGTGGTCTACGGACACCACGATGTGCAACCCGTCGATCCGATCGAGCAGTGGAGTTTCGCTCCGTTCGAGCCGGCGGTCGTGCCGGGGCCGGACGGCGATCGGTTGCTCGGTCGAGGAGCATCCGACGACAAGGGGATGGTGCTTTACCACCTGTTCGCATTGCGGGCGAACCTTGCGGCGAGCGGGCGCACCAGCCCACCTGTGCATCTGAAGTTGCTCATCGAGGGTGAGGAAGAGTCCGGGTCGCCGGCGTTTCCTGAGCTGCTTCGCGAGAAGCGTGATCGCCTTGGCTGCGACGTCATCGTCGTAAGTGACAACGGCCTGTACGCCGCTGGCGTGATCACCACCTGTGTGCGCATGCGCGGCCTGACCGACTGTCAGATCGACCTGCACGGGCCGGACGTCGATCTGCACTCGGGCTCGTTCGGCGGATCGGTGCCCAACCCGTTGACGGTGATGGCGCACCTGCTCGCGGGTCTGCACGACGAGAACAATCACGTCACGCTCGACGGCTTCTACGACGACGTCGCGCCACTGACCGACATCGAGCGAGACCTGATCGCGCGGCTGCCCTTCGACGACGCGGAATGGCTCGAGACTGCCGGGAGCCGCGCGCTATTCGGAGAAGCCGGCTACAGCACACTTGAGCGCATCTGGGCGAGGCCGACGTGTGAGGTCCACGGTGTCTGGGGTGGCTACATGGGTCCCGGCCACAAGACGATCGTGCCGACCGACGCGCACGCGAAGGTGTCGTTCCGGCTGGTCGCGAATCAGCAACCACTCGACGTCCAGGCTGCAATGCGCGCTTACGTCGCGGCGAACGTCCCTGACGGCATCACGGCGACTGTCGAGTTCTTCGGCGATGGCGTGCGGCCCTATCTGGTGCCGATCGACGACCCTGCGGTGCAGGCACTCGTGCGTGCGCTCGGCCGGGCTTTCGACGACGACGTGCTGTTCATGGGTGAAGGCGGATCTGGACCGGAGGCAGATATCTCCGAAATTCTCCAAGCCCCACTGGTATTTCTAGGTGCGGGCCTGCCAACCGACCGCATCCACGCACCCGACGAGCACGCCGTGATTTCGGTGTTGCTCAAGGGCGCGGAAGCGGCGGCCTACCTGTGGGACGAACTCGCCGCGCTGCCTTCGCTATGACCCGGCAGCCACCGCCGCTAGGCCGCTCCGGCATCGATCGTGCAGCGCATTTGCGAGCGGACGACGAGTGGCTGGCGCGCGCGTGGGCCAATCCGTCGTCGCGCGTCATCGTCGTCGATGCGGGTCGCGCGTTGATCGAGCGCGATGCGCTCGTCGCGCTGCGGCCCGCCGATTCCCCCGCGGGCGAGCGGTATTTCCTCGGTGTAGCAGCACCTTCGGATGTCGAAGCGGCCGTTGGGGTATTCGCCGTGGCAGCGCCGTTGCCCGACCCCCCGCCGTCCGGTATGAAAGCGGCAAACTTGCGCGAGGTCGGTGCCGACCTGTCAGACACCGACGCCGGACTGTTCGCGCATGCGGCGGCACTTGAGCAATGGCATGCACGTCACGTCCGGTGTCCGTTGTGCGGCGCAGAAACGGTTGTTGCACTTGCCGGGCATATCCGTCGTTGCGTCAATGAGGGCAGCGAGCACTATCCGCGTACCGACCCGGCCGTGATCATGCTGGTGACCGACGTCGACGACCGGTGCCTGCTTGGTCGGCAGCCGAGTTGGCCTGCGGGTCGCATGTCGACCCTGGCTGGGTACGTCGAGGCGGGCGAGACGCTCGAGCACGCCGTTATTCGCGAAGTGTTCGAAGAGGTTGGTGTTTGGGTCGGTGACGTGCGCTACGTCGCCAGCCAGCCGTGGCCGTTCCCGTCGAGTTTGATGCTGGCGTTCACGGCGAAGGCCACGACCACAGAGCTGGCGATCGACGGAGACGAGATTGCCGAGGCACGCTGGTTTACCCGCGACGAGTTGCGGAGCGCGATCACTGGCGGTTTGCTACGGCTGCCGATGAGCGCGTCGGTCGCGTTCTATCTCATTGACGGGTGGTTCGGCGGCGACCTCGCGCGCCTTGCTCACTGACGGGTCAGGACTCGGTGGCCCGGAGTTGCGCGGTGGCCCCGAGTTGCGCGGTTGCCTCGAGCTGAGCGAGGACGGCGGACAACCGCGGATTGGTCAAGGTGCTGCCGTCGGGAAACAGCACGGTCGGAACGGTCTGGTTTCCGCGGTTGATACTCATCACGAACTCGGCAGCGCCCGGGGTCTCCTCGATGTTGACCTCGGTGAACGCGATTCCCTCATCCACGAGCTGGCGCTTCAGGGTGCGGCAGTACCCACACCAGGTCGTGCTGTAGATCACCAGCGGGGCGGGGACCTCGACTGAGGCGGTCACAGGGAGAGCTCCTCGGGATTGCGTGTACGCGGCCAAGCGGCCACCTGATGACAACTGTCGACCGTCTCGAGTTCTTCCTTCACGCCTGGTTCTTGATCGTCTTCTGGCTGGTTCTTGATCGTCTTCGACACTGTCCTCACAGGTGTCGCAGTTGTGATGCCGTGGTGTCGGTCGGCCCTGCCAAGATGGCCCGGTGACCGCGGTGGCTGAACCTGAGATCTTGAGCGCGCTCGATCCCGAGCAGCGATCGGCGGCAGAGGCGGTTCGGGGGCCGGTCTGCATCCTGGCCGGCGCCGGCACCGGGAAGACCAGGGCCATCACGCACCGCATCGCCTTCGCGGTGCGCACCGGCACGGTGTCGCCGGCTCATGTACTTGCCGTCACCTTCACCGCCAGGGCGGCCGGCGAACTGCGCGGTCGGCTGCGCGGGCTCGGTGCCGGCGCTGTCCAGGCCCGCACCTTCCATTCCGCCGCGCTGCGGCAGCTGCAGTACTTCTGGCCCCGCACCATCGGCGGCGAACTGCCGGCGATCCTGAAGTCGAAGGTCCCACTTCTTGCCGAGGTCGCCGGCCGGTTGCGACTGGGGCTTTCGTCGTCCGACCTTCGCGATGTCGCCTCCGAGATCGAGTGGATGAAGGCGCTGCAGCGACCGCCAGACGACTACGCGTCGTCCGTGCTGCTTGCGCATCGCATCGCCCCGCGACCGGTCACCGAGATCACCGCGCTCTACGCCGGCTACGAAGACCTCAAAGTGCGCAAGAACCAGTTCGATTTCGAGGATCTGCTGCTGCATGCCACGGCACTTCTCGAAACCGAGCCAGCGGTAGCGCTGCAGGTGCGTGACCAGTACCGGTACTTCGTGGTCGACGAATACCAGGACGTCAACCCGGCCCAGCAGAGATTGCTCGACGCATGGCTCGGCGATCGCGACGATCTGTGCGTCGTCGGCGACCCCGAGCAGACCATCTACTCGTTCGCCGGCGCATCGCCGGAGTACCTCACGGGATTCCCGACGCGCTACCCGAAGGCAACCGTTGTGCGGTTGGTTCGTGACTACCGATCGACGCCGCAAGTCGTTGCGCTAGCCAACAGGCTGTCCGGCGGCGCGCTCGTCGCACAACTGCCAGCCGGGCCGGTGCCGGTCATCGACAGCTACTCCGACGAGGTGGCCGAGGCGGCCGCGGTGGCGACCAAGATTTCCAGGTTGATCGCCGACGGCACACCCGCGAGTGAGATCGCCGTGCTGTTTCGCATCAATGCGCAGTCCGAGACCTTCGAGCAGGCGCTTGCTGAGGCAGGTGTGCCGTACGTGTTGCGGGGCGGCGAGCGGTTCTTCGAACGTCCCGAGGTTCGCGAAGCCGTCTTCTTGCTGCGCGGTGCGGCGCGCGGCGAGCAGCCTGACGAAGGAACGCTCGCGGACGTTGCGCGCAGTGTCCTCGCCGCGGTCGGATTCGGCCCCGTGCCGCCGTCCGGATCGGGCGTGGCACGCGATCGATGGGAGTCGCTGGCTGCCCTCGTTCGGCTCGCGGAGGAGCGGGTTGGCGTAGCGCCCGCGGTTGGGGAGTTCGCAGCCGCGACCGAAACTGCCCCGCCGGAAACTGCTGCGCCTGACGGTGCCATCGCGACGCCCGACGGCGGGCGTGGGTCGAGCCTCGCGGATTTCGTCGCCGACCTGGAAGAACGCGCGTCGTTGCAGCACGCGCCCGTCGTCGACGGCGTCACGTTGGCCTCGCTGCACGCTGCCAAGGGCCTCGAGTGGGATGCCGTGTTCCTGATCGGTTTGGTCGACGGCACGCTGCCGATCGTCTACGCCGAGACGACGGCACAAGTCGACGAAGAACGCCGGTTGCTCTACGTCGGCATTACCCGCGCCCGGCGTTATCTCGCCCTCTCGTGGGCGGCGGCACGATCTCCCGGTGGGCGCGCCAGCCGGCGTCCGAGCCGTTTTCTCGACGACCTGCGCTCGGCCACGGCAGGCGGCTCGGCGCAGCCAGGTGGGGCGCGATCGCCGCTAGCTGCCAAGTCGGGGCGCGACCGGGTCGAGCGCTGCCGGGTCTGCCAGAAGCTCCTGACTAGTGGTGCAGCGCGCAAGCTTGGCCGTTGCACCGACTGCCCGGGCAGCGTCGACGAAGTGTTGTTCGAACGGTTACGCGCGTGGCGGCTCGAGCGATCGAAGGAACTGAAGCAGCCCGCGTTCTGCGTGTTCACCGACGCGACGCTCACACGGATCGCCGAGGTGCGTCCGCAGACCACGCAAGAACTCGCGACCATCGCAGGCGTCGGCCCCGCCAAGCTCACCGCGTACGCGGCCGAGGTACTCGAGTTGTGCAGCGCGTCGACCTCGGTGGAAACGGCCAGCACGGTCGAGTGGATTCGGCTGCCATGACCAGCGCAAATAAATGCCCAATAAATACGTTGCCCGCCTCCCAGAGTTGGCCGTAGCCTGCCCACTGGACCTGTTGGAGATGGCACGCCCGAGAGGGCGTAGCCCGAGACCGGAAGGTGGTGAGCCGTGGTGCGGACCGTAACTAACGGAATGGCGTTTGCTCCTGGCTTGGCTGCCGCGTTCTCCGCGTCCGGGCTCGAGGGCAGCGCCATGACCGCTGCCGCTATGTGGCGTCCGACCGCAGCGGCAGGCAATCCGGCACAGCACCAGACCGTCGCAATTTCGCCCGTTCGTACGCGCAGCCTCAAGCTCGCAGTGCTCAACCAGCTCCACACGCAGAAGCAGTACGTGGTCACGACGCCGGACGCCGGTCGTGGCAACAAGGGGACCTCGCCTTGGGGGTTCCCGGTCTGAGACACCATCAGACCGGCTCTCCAAGGCCGCGGAACCCTCACCGGGATCCGCGGCCTTTTTGTTTCCCGCTTTGTTTTCCAGTCGGCCTTCCACCGCTCAATCCAGCGCCACCAAAACGTCCTACCTCACGACTAGAAATCTTCAGACAACGAGAACCTCCAGGAGGGGGTGACGCAGATGCTGACCGGCCCGTTTGACCGCGTGCTCGCTCAGGCGCTGCGACGGTCGCTTGAAGTCCCATGTCTCACGGTCGACCCGGAGCTGTTCTTCGCCGAGTCGCCCGAGGACGTCGAGACCGCCAAGGCGATGTGCGCGGAGTGCCCTGTGCGTACCGCGTGCCTGACGGCGGCGCTCGACCGCCAGGAGCCGTGGGGCGTCTGGGGCGCCGAGTTGTTCGTCCAGGGAGTCATCGTGGCGCGCAAGCGTCCACGTGGCCGGCCGCGCAAGGAAGTTGCCGCCTGATCGCCTGAGTGACTCGGCGTTCGGCGGCGACGACACCTCCGAAAATCGCCAGTCGCAGCGACTGGCGAACGTCGATCAATCGAAATCAGGAGTTCACATGTTGAGCAACGATGCGCACGTCCGCGTCATGGCGACGCAACGACAGCAGGAAGCGCAAGCAGCCGCGCGCCGGTCGCGAATCATCGCGGCCCGTCGGAGCAAGCGCAAAGCGGAAGACACCTCGCGGTGGATCCGCCGCCTGCTGATCGTCGTCCGGTAATGCGACGCAAAAAGAGGGGCTGCACCCAGCTGGGGTGCAGCCCCTTCTTTCGTGGGTTGGCCGGTGGGTGATGAGTTAGCCGGTGTGTGATGAGTTAGCCGGTGGGTGCGAGGCCTGGTACCCAGCGACGCATCTCGGCCTGAAACGGTCCGCGTGCGTCGAGCTGGCAGAGCACACCGACGCCGCCGAGCCACACGCGGTGGATCAAAAGATAGGACGGTGGCAAGTTGAGCTGGCGTCCGAATGCCGCGGCCTGGGTCCGTGGGTCGCCGACGCGGGCGGCCTGTTCGCGCAGCCAGGCTCGCGAGAAGTGGAACGTGGGCTGGCGGGCCGGATCCAGAAACGGGTTGAGGTAGTTGATCAGTTCGTCAGGGTCGACCCGGTGACCTGGATTGACGAATCCTTCGGCGCGAAGCCCCTCAAGGACCGCGTCGTGGTCGCCGCCCAGAGCGAGCGCGAGCAATCGGCCAATCGCGGGCGGGAAGCCGTCGGGCAACCTGTTCACGGCGCCGAAGTCGAGCACCCCCAAGCGTCCGTCGGGGAGGACGCGATAGTTGCCCGGATGCGGATCGGCGTGCAACAGACCAGCGCGGGCCGGACCGGAGAACAGGAAGCGCACGTAGAGCAGGCCGATCCGATCGCGCTCTTCACGACTGCCGTTGCGCAGGATCTTCGATAGCGGGGTGCCGTCGACCCATTCGGTGACGAGCACGCGGTCGGCACCTGCGAGCACGTCGGGAACGAAGATGTCGGCGTCGTCGGCGAACGCGAGAGCGAACGCGTGCTGCGACTGAGCCTCGAGGCGGTAGTCGAGCTCCTCGGCGACCCGTTCGCGCAGTTCGCGCAGCAGCGGCTTGATGTCCAGCCCAGGCGACATCACGCCGAACAGGCGGCCCATGCGAGCCAACTGGTTCAAGTCTGAGAGCAGTGCCTTGCCGGCGCCCGGGTACTGAACCTTCACTGCGACCACACGACCATCGGCCCACACGGCACGGTGCACCTGGCCGATCGATGCAGCTGCGGCGGGCTTGTCGGTGAAGGAGCGGAACAGGTCGCGCCAGTCAGGGCCGAGCTGGCTGGCGAGCACCTTGTGGACGGTCGCCGCGGGCAGCGGCGGCGCGTCTTCTTGCAGTCTGGTGAGCGCCTCGCGGTAGGGCGCCGCCAGCTCTTCGGGCATCGCAGCCTCGAATATCGACAGCGCCTGCCCGACTTTCATCGCCCCGCCCTTGAGCTCGCCAAGGACCTTGAACAGCTGCTCGGCGGTGCGCTGCTGAAACTCCGCCATGACGTCGTCGGACGAGCGGCCGGAAAGACGCTTGCCCAGGCCGACAGTGGCGCGGCCAGCCGCGCCGATCGGCAGCCCAGCAAGGCGCGCGGTCCGGCTCATCGTGCGACGGGGTATCTCGCTCACGTCACCATTGTCCGCTACCGATCGTTCGGGGATCGTTACTACGCAGGTCTTTGGCTACCGGATTCGCCACTACACCGCCTCATCGGCCACTACACCGCCTCATCGGCCCAACAGCAGCCGCACGACGGGTGCGCGCGCCAACTTCTTCGCCGCACCCGCCAATCGGGCAATGCGATCTCGAGCGTTCCGTTGCGGGTGGCCGGATCACCGCCGTCGATGAATGCCAGCACCTGCAGTGCCGTGATGCTCGCGGCCAAGGTTGCCAAGGCGATGTCGCACGCCTCGGTGCCGTTGCCCGAGCCACCCGAGGCAAGTTGCGCCGCGATCAACGGCCACGCAGCATCGCGATCGGACTTGTGCAACTCGAGGCACCGAAGACAGGACGTGCTCCCCGGCAGAACGAATGGGCCTATGACAGCGGTGGCTTCCCGCACCACCACCCGCAGATGAGGCACCCCGGATCGCACCAGCTCGTTGAGCGTGGCCATTTCAGGTGCGCTGCTGGAGGCCAGCACCACTACGTCGTAGTGCTGGGTTGGCGTCAGGGCGGTCGTGCGAGTGATCTGGCTGACCCGGTGGATCGCGGCGTGGGTGGCCTGCGCCCGGGTCGACCCGGTATCGCCGATCGCGGCACCGGCCGGCCCGCAGTCTGCCGGTCGGCACGTCGCTGCGTCATCGACGACGAGATGACCGATCCCGGCAGCACCAAGCAGTGTCGCGACTGCGCCGCCGACCCGTCCGCCGCCGACGACGCCAACGGTGGCGAGTTGCCGCCGCGACACGGTGGACAGTCCGCCGTCGAGTTGTCCGGAAACCAACGACATCGACGCGACGTCGGGCGCGAGCCGGTCGCGTTCGATGCGGGGCAACACGGCGAGCGGATGGGTGTCTGTAGCTGCATCGTCGAGAACCGCCGCCTCGGTCAGCATCGACACGAGCCGATCCACAATCGCGGCGTCCAGACCCAGGGAGCGCGCCCGCGCGCGAAGCGCCGATCGATCGTGCGCGCCGTCGAATGCCGCCAACAGCCGCCCCACCTGCTCACCGACCCCGGCGACCACGACAGTTCGTTCGTGATGGACGCCGATCTGCAGCGTCGTCGAGTCACGCCACAGCCGTCGCAACGCTGTCTTCACGACCGGACGCAACGGTAATCCTTCGGCTCGATTTCTCGCGCACGCACAGATCGCGGGCACCGGCCTCAGGGTGTCATCGAGGAGCGCCGCCCTCACGCGATCGTCCACAGACGCGGGTGCGACGCCGCGATGGTTGTGGGAAAGGCCGAACGCGCGTCTTGACATGTGACCAACTGGTCACCTATCTTCATCGCGTGGACGAGGTGTTCAGGGCCCTGGCGGATCCCACGCGACGAGAGCTTCTCGACGAGCTCTTCCGCGAGGACGGTCAGACGTTGCGCGCACTCGAGGAGCGCTTCGCCATGACACGTTTCGGCGTCATGAAGCACCTCAAGGTTCTCGAGGACGCGGGACTCGTCGTCACCCGACGCCGCGGCCGGGAGAAGCTGCACTTCCTCAATCCCGTACCAATCCGGCTCGTCCACGACCGCTGGGTGAGCAAGTACGCACAGCCCTGGACAGCCGCGCTCAGCGACCTGAAACACAGAATGGAGACTCCGATGGAGAAGGTTTTCGAGATCTACATCCGCACCACTCCGGAGCGCCTGTGGGAGGCGATCACCGACACCGAAATCCGGAGCAAGTACCAGTTCGGCATGCGAGCGACGTCCGACTGGAGCCCTGGGTCTCGCTACGAGATGCGAGCTGGCGGCGGCGAGGCACAGCTCTTGGGGGAGGGCGAGAACCTCGAGGTCGACCCACCGCGCCGGCTGGTCCAGAGCATGGTCGCGCTGTGGGGGGACGACGTGAAGAGCGAGGGGACGTCGCGGGTCACGTGGGAGATCGAACCTGTGGGCGACTCATGCCGACTCACCGTCACGCATGACCAGCTGCGCGAAGGAGCAAACGATCAGCTGTACGGCGGTTGGCCGATGATCTTGTCCGGGCTAAAGACGTGGCTCGAGACGGGGGAGATGCTCACAACCCCCGGGTCGTTGATGTACCGCTCGTAGCTGCGCAGGTGCACATGAAAAAACTGAGCGGAGGCCGCTGTCGCGACCTCCGCTCAGTGGTGTTGCAGATCGATCAGGCCTTGCCGAGGATCCGGTTGAGCGTGGTGCCGCATACGTGGCACTTGCCCTTGGCCATCTTGGTGCCCTTGTCGTTGACGACGACGTCGCCCTCGAACTCGCGCTTTGCCTTGCATTTCACGCAGTAGGCCTCGCCACTGTATTTCTCGGCCACGCGGTCCTCCTTGGTCACGGTCGGGGGTACAACAGGTGGAACGGGTTGGGGCTCTCTAACAGCTGGGCATGCGCCGATCAGGTTGATCGCGTTCGCGAGCCAGTCTTCGGTCGAGTCGTCACTTCGGTCGAGTAGTCGCGCACGTCGCCGACCGCCTCGAAAGGCGTCGTCCCCCCTCTCGGGCGAACGAACTGAGCGCCAGCCTACGTCAGACACGCTCACGCGTGCCGCACGCGCGCCGCATGAGCGCGGCGTCATGTTGGCAGCGTGTTGGTGCACAGGTTTATCCACAGGGTGATCCCCAGGGTTACCCACAGCCCTGTCCACAGGCCCAATCATCTGAGGCCGGTCACCTCTGCGGAACCAATGTGAAGCCCCCGGCTTGCTGCCATCCACCTTCCCCTTGCGAATGGCGCCCGACCGGGGGCTTCGACGCCCCGACGTTAGGAGGCAGCAGTCGGCCCCGTCAACGCTGCGTCGGTGGTCGAAACGATCGCCTGTGGACAGGGCTGTGGGCGGGGTGGGGACGCGCAGGAGTGTTTCTGTGGACAGGGCGGGATAGGGATGTGCACGCGGACCGCTGCGTCGAACCCGACCCCCTCGCCACCTGCGTGGATGGCGATCCCTGCTGTGGACGGCAAAGAAATCGGCGGATTTTGGGTGAGTGGAACGATTCCCGAACGCGGCTGGAACGGTGTCCACGCACGGGTGTGCACAGTGTCGAGGCACGGGCGTGCACAGTGTCCACGCATGGGTGTGCACAGTGTCGTGCAGGTGTCGCACGCCGGCGGTACGGTGCCCGCGTGGCTGCTTCCGAGGGTTCAGTGGATTCAGGGCGTTCACTGTCAGAGGGCTCAGTAGAGGTCCGGCGAAGCGCGCGCCGTCGCCGAACGGTGTCGGCGTATCGCGACGGCGACCGCACGATCGTGCTGCTGCCGGCGCGCATGTCGCGCGCCGAAGAGCAGCGTTGGATCGCGATCATGCTCGAACGGCTGGCCACGCAGGAGCGACGCAGTGCACGGCGAGCGTCGCGCGGTGATGCCGAGCTTGGCCGGCGCGCTGCGGAGCTGTCTCGGCAATACCTGGGTGGGGTGCCAAAGCCGAAAAGTGTGCGGTGGGTGACCAACCAGGGCTCGCGCTGGGGGTCGTGCACACCGGTCGACGGCACCATTCGGCTGTCCGACCGGCTGGCGACAATGCCCGGCTGGGTCGTCGATTACGTGCTCGTGCACGAGTTGGCGCATCTCATCGAGATCGGGCACGGCCCGCGGTTCTACCGCCTCGTCGACGCCTATCCGAAAGCCGAGCGCGCGCGTGGCTACCTGCTCGGCGTGGTCGCGGGCGCGGGCTGGGCTGCCGATCCCGACGCGCTTGACGAAGAGTCCGCCTACGAGGCCGGCGCCGACGACGAAGGTTCCGACCACGAAGGTTCCGACCACGAAGGTTCCGACCACGAACGTGACGACGAAGCCGAGATCCTGCCCGACGCCGGCACTGGCTCCACAACCCAAGCTGGCGGCAAAGCCGAAACTGACCTCGACGCCCTCTGGTAACCGTTCAGTCAGACGTTTCGCCGGCCGGGCCATCGCTTGGTGGCGTGTCGTTCAGCGACCGCAGGTCGAAGTCGTTGTCGCGGCGGTCCACGAATCCGGCCGGGTCGTCGAGGTCATCGACCGTGGGCAACAAGTCGGGGTGCTCCCACAGCGCGTCACGGCCCTCTGCTCCACGAGCCTCTCGCAGCAGTTGCCAGAGCTGCGATGCCTCGCGCATCCGGCGCGGGCGTAGTTGCAGACCAACCAGGGTGCCGAACGTCTGCTCCGCCGGCCCGCCCGTCGCGCGCCGGCGACGTACCGTTTCGCGCAACGCCGAGGCGCCCGCAAGCCGGCCCTCCGCCGCCTGCGCAACGACATCGTCGATCCAGCCCTCGATCAGCGCGAGCAACGTCTCGAGTCGGGTCAGCGCGGCCTGTTGTGCCGGCGTGTTCTCTGGTTCGAACAGTCCACCGGTAAGCGCGTCCTGCAGCGCCTCGGGGTTTGTCGGGTCGATCGAGCCGAGTGCCTCTTGCATGCGCGACGTGTCGACGGTAATCCCGCGGGAGTAGTCATCGAGCGCTGCGACCAGTCGGCCGCGTAGCCACGGCACGGCGGCGAACAGCCGGTGACACGCCGCTTCGCGCAGCGCGAGGAACAGGCGCACTTCGTCCGGCGCGACACCGAGACCTTCGCCGAAGGTAGCGATACCGGCGGGGATCAGCGCCGCGTGACCCACGCCAGCAAGGGGGAGTCCGACGTCGGTCGACGACACGACCTCACGCGACAACGTGCCCAACGCCTGGCCGACTTGCCCACCGAACATGACGCCGCCCATCTGGCGCATCATCGACAGCAGTGGTCCGGTCATGTCGGGCAACGGCCCCGACGACTCGCCGTCGTTATCGAGGTCAGCGCCTGGTGGGAAGCCGGGAAGTCCCAGTCCGGCAAGGCCGCCAGCGCCGGCCAGGCCACCGGTGAGCTCGCCACTGAACGCCTCGACGACCTTGCTCGCGACCGGCTCGACGAGTTCGGTCCAGGTGGGCAGGGTCGCTTCGATCCACTCGGCGCGACTCCATGCGCTGGCCGACGTGGTCGCAGCCGGGAACGAAGTGGTCGGGTCGAGCCAGAGCTCGGCGAGCCGGATCGCGTCGGTAACCGCGCTTCGTTCGGCCGGTCCGATCGACGGGTCGTCGCCAGCCGCGGCCTGTCTCGCGACGTCCTTGGCCAGATCCCAATTCACCGGGCCGCCCTGCCACGACAGCATGTCGGCGAAGCGGTGCAACGCGCTGCTGATGTCGGCGCCACCGAGATCGCCGAAGCCCATACCGCCCGGACCGGGGCCGCGAGAGCCGGGATCGTCAGGGTCGCCCGGCTTGCCAAAGCCAAAGGGAATCTCGCTCACCGCTGCTCCTCGGGCAAGATGGGCTCCATGACGGGGAAGACACAAGACCGGTCGTGGGTCCGCCTGACCACGTCCGTGCCATCCAAAGTAGTCGTGCGGGGGAGCCGATGAGTACCGAAGAGCAGCCGGTTCGCCCACGGCGCAGCCCTCGTGCGCGTCGCGTCGGTCCCGTCGTCGCTGTAACAGGCGCTGCCCACGGCGTCGGTGAGCTTCTCGTGCGCCGGCTTGCGTCGTCCACTGTGGTGAAAAAAGTGATCGCGATCGACACGATCAGAGGCGATGTCCCCGAGGCGACGTGGCGGCTCGTCGATGTCCGCGAGCCTGCGCTCGTCGAGCGGCTCGCCGGCGTGGACGTGCTCGTCCACCTCGCGGTCGACAGCAGCGTCGACCACAACGTCGCTGACCTGCAAGCTGGACATGGGCGGGGGGCCCACGCCCGCGCGACGGCGACCGTGCTGACCGCAGCGCCGGCCGCCGGAGTCACCCACGTCGTGCTCGTGACAAGTGCGATGGTCTACGGCGCGCTGGCGGACAACCCCGTTCCGCTGCCCGAGGACTCCGAGCTGCAAGCGTCCGCCGACAGCGCGTGGATGGGCGACCTGCTCGAGATCGAGCGGCTTGCAGCGCAGGCGCCGCGGACGCACCCCGGCCTCCTGGTGACGGTGCTGCGTCCGGCTGCGCTCGTCGGCGGTGGAGTCGACACCATCTTCACTCGGCACTTCGAGGCGCCACGGTTGCTGGCCGTCAAAGGGTCGCGCACCTGTTGGCAGTTCTGTCACGTCGACGATCTGCTGTCCGCGCTCGAACTCGTCGTGAGCGGCGGCTTGCGCGCGCCGGTTGATGCCGACAGCGGCGACCAGGTGCCCAGCGGTCATTTGGTGGTCGCGGTCGGCAGCGACGGTTGGCTCGAGCAGGAGGATGTTGAACGAGTGACCGGCAAGCGGCACATCGAGTTGCCGTCGTCTGTCGCGTTCGGCACGGCCGAGCGGTTACACCGTCTCGGTGTCACGCCGGCGGGCTCTAGTGACTTGCAGTTCCTTGTGCATCCGTGGGTAGTCGATCCAACGCGGTTGGCCAAGGCGGGGTGGCGTGCGGCGTACGACAACGAGAGCGCGTTAGCGGTGGCGGTCGCCGAATCTGCGGGTCGGTTGGCGATCGGCGGTCACCGGCTCGGACGCCGAGATGCGGCCGCAGGTGCGGCTGTCGGGGCGACGGTGGCTTTGGTCGGGACGGCGGCGCTGGTGCGGCGCGCGAGACGGCGCCGGCATGGCTGAACCTTCCGTCGAGGACGACCGCGCGTCCGTGCGGTCGCCCGCTGGCGTCGTCCGGCTCGTCGGTATTCGAGACCTTCCGTTGTCTGTCGATGAGGTGTTGGCGGCGGTAGCCGATCCCGCTGCGGGCGGCACGACTGTGTTCATCGGGACTGTTCGTTCCTCAGACGGCGGCCGTGAAGTGAGCTCGCTGCACTACGAGGCGCATCCCGACGCGATCGTCGTGCTGCAGGACGTCGCCAAGGAGGTTGCGGGAAAGCACGACGCAATCGCCGTCGCCGCCGTCCACCGCACCGGCCTGCTTGCCATCGGCGATCTTGCGGTCGTCGTCGCCGTTGCCGCCGGACACCGCGGGGAGGCTTTCGCTGCGGGCAAGGAGTTGATCGACGAGGTGAAGGCGCGAGTGCCGATTTGGAAACAGCAAAGCTTTACCGACGGCGCAGTCGCGTGGGTGGGCATCGAGACTACGCTTGACCCATGAAAGTCTTGCTGTGGTTGATGATTCCGGTCGCCGCTTTGATAGTGGGCACGATCTGGGCGTCCATCCGTAGCCGGCCTCCGCGACCCGCCGCGATGCAGGATTCGATGGCCTCGTTCTCGAGATTTCGCCGCGCACTAGCGGCCAGCACAGCGAGCTCGCCAGCGAGGCACCTCAGTCGCGCCGACGATGGGCACACCGATGTGGCCGATCCGAGCACGCTCGATGAGCCGGCACCGACGGTCGCCCGCTCTGAATAATTCGCCCGTTTGCCGACGCAGTTGGGGGCTCGTCGGCTCAAGGTTGCCTGCTGCAGATGCCGATCTATGGATCGTCAGCGTCCAATAGCTCGGGTCTGCGCGGTCACCGCCTGGCCCAGCCGTCTGAGTGAGGCACAGTGGAACACGTCGTATTTTTCCCAGCGCCGGACGGCACCCCAGCCTTCCGTCGTCTTGCCACCGTCGATGACGCAGCCCGGTTCGTCGAGCACCTGCGCAACGTCGAGAACGTCAGCGAGGCTTCCGTTCACACACTGACCGAGGTTCCACTGTCGTTCAAGACGTGGTACCGAGTCGAGATCCCGAACTCCGAGGAAGGCGCGGACAACGCGCAGACCGACGCTGCCGAAGTTACGGCCGCACCCACGACGATTGCCGAAGTGATCGAGAGCTACGCCACTGACGACGACAGCGTGAGCCTTGACAAGTTGCAGCTCTCCGAGCCGTCGGGAGTTGATGGTTCCTCAACCGGAATCCTCGTCCCCGAGCGCGAGTTCCTGCCGCCCGTTCAGATCGCCTTCGCCTCGCCATCCGTTGAGCCTGCCTTCTTCGGCCAGCCGGTTGCCGAGCCGGACCGCCCTGCGGCCCAGGTTCTGGAGCCTGCCTTCGGTAGCCGCCGCGAGCGCGGCACCGGGTACTTCGTGCGGTAAACCCAGCCGCATCTCCGACGCCCCTGGCGCCGCGAACCGCAAGCTCCCCGAGCCCCCCAAGCTCCGAGAGCAACCAAGCTCCCCCAAGAGCTGCGCCCGAGCCGTGGTCCCTCCCCCAGGACCGCGGCTTTGGTGTTTCCCGGGGCAACAGTGTTTTAGCCGCGCAACTACGCTGGTCTCATGCGACGCCAGGCAACGACTCTGCTCGTGTCGGGCGTATTGGCCGTCGTCCTTGCCTTCATCGGCATGCACCTACCTGCGCCCTATGTGCAGGACGCTCCCGGTCCCGTCTCAGACACCCTCGGCACGGCGCAGGGCAAGCCGCTGATCACGATCGCGCACCCGACCGCGACGCCCAAGGGCCGTATCTATCTGGTGACCGTGAGCGAATCCGGCGGTCCGCGCCAGAACATTTCTGCTTTCCAGGTCCTGCTGGGTTGGTGGAAGCGCAGCGATGCAGTGATTCCCCGGCGCTTGCTGTACCCCGATGCGCGCACGACGCCGCAGCAAGTCGCGACGCAGGACAACAACGACATGCTCGAGTCGCAGGAGGCAGCCAAGGTCGCCGCACTGCGCTACTTGAAGTACCCGCTTACGCCAGGGGTTGACATCGCCAGCGTGGTTTTGCCTGCACTCAAAGGAAAGTTGATGAACGACGACATCATCATCGGTGTCGATAGCACGACCGTGACGAACAGTGCGGACCTGCTGAAGCTCGACGCGACGCACAAGCCTGGCGACCAGGTCGTCTTGCACGTGGTGCGCGGAACGACGCAACTCGATGTCCCGGCAACGTTGCAGGCACCTGCGAAGGGGTCCACTACGCCGACGATCGGGATCAGTGTGGTCGACAGCTTCACCAAGCCGTTCGCGATCGACATCAACCTGGCCGATGTGGGCGGACCAAGTGCCGGAACGGCATTCGCTCTCGGCATCATCGACAAGCTCACCGACGGCAATCTGACCGGCGGACGCACCATCGCCGTGACCGGCACGATTGACGCCGACGGAAACGTCGGTGCGATCGGCGGCGTGATCCAGAAAATGGCGGGCGCCCGCAGTGCAGGCGCCACGGTGTTCCTGGTGCCGAAGTCCAACTGCGCGGAGGCGCTGACCGCGGTCCCGCATGGCCTTCGCCTTGTGCCGATAACGACGTTGACTTCGGCAGTCGATGTGTTGAAGCAAATCAACGCAGGCGCTACCGACGTGCCAACCTGTCCGGCGACGTAGCCGCTGCTAAAGCAGCGGTTCAGTCGACCAACGTTGCTGCGAGCGCGTCGGTCAAGAGCGGCACCAGGTCTGCACCGCTCACCACGTCATCAGGCTGGTCAGCGACGCCGCGAACTCGCAGGGTCGCCGTCCGCGAACCATCACGCAGGACGCCGACCACCATCCGGACCTCACGGCGCAGCGGGTGAGTGACCGCCCAGGCCACGGCGTCGCCGTCCGCAGGGAGATCTGCCTCCACCGATGGCGGCAGGGTCAGCACCTCCTGCGACAACGCGCAGCCCGCCACCTCGGCTGGCCAGGCGATCTCGGCGAGCCACTCGTCGAGCGGTGTTCCCGTCGGCAGTGAGTCCTGCTCTACGGGCGTCAACGCATCGGCATCCGGTGTCCGCGGGAGGCCGAGGGTCTGCGCGAGCGCCGGTTCCGAGGCGATCAGGTCGGCAGTGCGAACGAGTGCGTAGAGGCGGGTCGGCTGATCCCAACCTCCCTTGGCGAGGTGCCGGTCGACTTCGGCTATCGCTTCGAGCAGGGACTCGTTACGGCGGGGCTCATCACGCTGCGCGTCCGGTGGCTCGATCACGTGAGACATCTTGCCGGACGGCGATGCGCTCCTGGCCGGGCCACTTTAGGTAGGTTGATCGCACGGCGGCGTTGCCGCCCGGCGCGGCCCGATTCGGTGCCCTCGCCGCTGGCGCCGATCCCGGTCATTTCCCCGGGCAGGACATCGCGAGGTCTGCGTGACGTTTCCCCGCCCCGAGCGGCGACCGTACGGCGCCGGTAACGGTGGCCCGCGCCAGCCGATCCCGCGGCCTCAGTTCCCGAGTTGGGGAAAGCCGTTCCTGATCACGCTCGGAATTGTCGTCGTCCTCATTGTGGCGATCGTGCTGTTCGTCGCGATCGATACCGAACACCTGTGGTACGACTCCGTCGGATTCGGCGAGGTCTTCACCACCAAGCTGGTAACAAGGTTGGCCCTCTTCGCGGGCTTCGGTCTCTTCATGGCGGCGATGACGTTCGGCAACGTCTATCTCGCGTACCGGCTGCGTCCAGCGTTTCGAGCGTCGTCCGTCGAGCAGGTCATTCTGGACCGCTACCGCACGGTTATCGAACCCCGTCGCTGGTGGATATTCGGCGCCGTAGCGGCGTTCTTCGGTCTGATCTTCGGAACGGCAGCGTCCGGCCGCTGGCAGACCTGGCTGTTGTGGAGCAACGCGACCTCGTTCGGCCACAAGGACCCGCAATTCCACCGAGACGTGTCGTACTTCGCGTTCATCTTGCCGTTCCAGAGATTCATCCTCGGTTACATCATGGCTCTGGTCGTCGTCTGCACGTTGCTTACGCTTGCGTCGCATTACGTCTTCGGCGGCGTCGCCTTCCGGACACCCGGCGAGCGAGTGACCAGGGGAGCGCGCACCCACCTCGCGCTG
>DATCDK010000054.1:0-5147 GCA_036510735.1 Acidothermaceae bacterium
TCCAACAGGATGCATAGTGCGCCTTGGACTTGGGTGGTCCGGGTGGAGAACTCGGCCAACAACACGTCGTCCACGCCGTTGATCTCGAACCCGAGCGAGCGCCGCGGGCCACGATCTCGCAGCGACCAGGTCGCGCCCGTGTCGCGGGCGACGGCGTCCGCGATCAGGCAGTCGTACACCTCACTCACCGCAACCGTGGCGGCGTAAAGCGCTTTCGCGTCGACGCTGCGCCACACCCCGTCCAAGCCTTGGACCTTGTTCGCTATCACGAGGTGGGTGTGCAGGTTCGGGTCGCCGGTGCGGGTATCCCAATGATCAAACGCGGCCGCGACCGCCCCCCGAACCGGGACCTGCGCTGCCCCGCCGGACCCGATCCGGGTGAACAGCGCGTGCGCCTCAATCAGCTCAAGACACTGGGCCACGGCGATCCGGTGCGCGGCCGCGATCCGGGTCTGAGTCACCGGATCAGCCAGCGCCCACAACACGCTGACCGACTTGGGCACCGTCAACGTCAGATCGAAACCGGAGACCGCGATCGGTGTCCGCTTACGGTTCTCCTCCGCCTCAATGACCGCGATCGCAGCGACCCGGTCGGCCTTCGGCAGGTCCGCCGGCAGCGCGACGATCCGGGCCGCGATACGTTCGCTGGCGGTCTTGTGCAATGGCCATGCTCGGCCCAACGGTCTGTGAGTGACCGGGTCCAAGCCCAGCCAGAACAGCCGCTGCATCCCGACCTCATCGACCAACCCGTCGAGGCCGGCACCGCGATTGAGACCGGCCAGACCGGCACCCATCCAACGGCCGGGCGGGTAACCGGACGCGGTGTAGTACGCCGACAACGGCATGTCCGCGGCCCGTTCCACATCACCGCAGCAGGTGTGCCGCAACAGGTAGTTGACCCCGTCGCCGGCCGACAACTTGTGCAACGACATCACTGCCGACCACCACCCACGAGGCCGCCGATCGTGGTCAGCTGCGACGTGCACGACCGCGGGCAGCCCGTCGGCGCGGTCGTCACGATGCGCCCGCGACCGCCCTCAAGCGGCGTCAGCGAAAAGACCCTCACACCTATGTATGGGTGGTCCGCGTACTCGGCAACTCGCAGTTTTCTATCCACAGGCCCAGGAAATTTTCCAGCCCCGCCTCAGACCCGCTCCCAAAGTGCAAGACGAGTCCACTGCTAATGCTCAGCAAAGTGAACGATCAGGACTTGTCCACTGATCACGCCTTCACGTCCTGCGCCGGCTTGTTGAAGGCGAGGCTGACAAGTGACCCCACAAGGAGGCAAGCAGTGCTCCGGCATGGCGCATCAACCAGCAAACAGCCGACGGCCAGTTTGGTTGCGCTTTGGGCGGCTGCGATCGCCGTGCAGCAAGCCGCCGCGGCGATCGCCGCCCGACCCGGTGCCGACGACGACCTGCAGTTCACCGCCGCCGCCGGCCACTGCGGCGAGGCGGCCGACGAAATCCAGCGGTTCCATCCGAACATTGCGGAGCTTGCTGAGGTGACGGCAGTTGCATCGCAGCTCGAGCAACTTGCCACGGTGGAAGCGACCGATCACCTGCTCGCAGCGATCGCGACCGCCGTCCACGATTTCGACGTTGAAAACCCGGGCTTGCTCCCAACCGACATGCTCGCCGCCGGGTCGGCCGCAATGTGGCTCGGTCTGGCACACCACGCGGTCAGCGGCCGGCTCCCCTGAGGACGCCTCAGTTTGACGTTGTCATCCCTTGAGTCGCCGGACGAACTGCGTGACGGCGGTGACTGCGTCGTTCACCAGCACGTCGCCGTCCAGTTCAGGGTGCAGATCCAGCATCGTCTGCGCGTAGGCGATGGTTCCCTGGTCCGTGGTGTCGCCGAAGTTGGCTTGCAACTCGCGGATCGCGGTCATCGTCGAACCCACCAAATCGTCCCCGAACCGCGACGCGCGGCATGTCGGCGGGGGACCGAAACGGGCTCCTCGAAACGCGATCATTTGCTTGATGAGCGCGTGTTGCACAACAGGTGTCGCGGGAGCGCATGCTGTTGTGGGGCATCACTTTTGAAGGCATCCCTGATCCGGTCTTGCACCACCTCCGGTCGACACATCGCCCGGTGCCGGAACTGACGGAGTCCCCACTGCTTGACGAGGTCGACGACAATGGCGAGCTACAGATCGTCGGGGTTTGGCTGGGTGGCCAGGGCGGTCCGAGGACCGGCGTCACCGTGATGATCTTCGCTGGTGAGTCTTGAGGTGGTCCGAATGGCGCACCACACTGACGGCCGCGCTCGGTCGGTGAGGCGGGGCACTTTCCGCAGGTGCGCCGCGATTGCGACGCTTCCGTTTCTGCTCGGGGCGTGCACGAGCGGCGGGTCGAAACCACATTCGCAGCCCACTGGGGTGGCTACTTCAGCCAGCCGGGCCGCGTCGACTTCGATATCGCCAGCACCAACCGGCGGGCCGTCGACCGCGGCGCCTGGGACAGCGACCGCCGCCGGCTCATCGGCGCCGATGGGCTACCGGGACGCGTGCGCGAGCGAGGGAGGAGTCTGTGTATCCAATGACGTTGTGGGCTCTGTCCCCGCGACGCTGATGCGGGCTCTACGCTTCCCGGTACTTCGGGCTGGTCAGTCCTGCCCGGCAACACCAGGCAGCGAGGTCGACACCCCCGATTTCGGCGGCATCGCGCTCGGCACCGGGCCGGTTCGGCCGATCATCGCCGGCGAGCCGGTCAGCGACGCACAGCGCGGCATCGCCGACCTCATCAACCCCACCAGCGTGCCCCCATGGCTCGGGGTCAAGACGCTGTGGTTCAGCGTGCCCACTTATCAGGGTCCGTTCATCATCCGAGCCACCCGCCTGGACGGGCCCGGGAGAATCGCGATGGGCGAGGGGCCGACGGTTGGCACGCTTGTTGTGCCACCGGGTCCGACTCTGAACGGCGGCCCGGGGTGGCGAACTGCGCCTGGAGGCACCTGGGTGATGGCGCCGGGGTGTTACGCATGGCAGGTCGACGGCCTCACGTTCAGTTACGTCATCGTCGTTCGCGCCGTTCTCTCATAGCGCGCGGTCACCAACGAATACGGCGTAGCGAGTTGTGGGACGCACTCTCGACGGATTCCTTCCGATCGTCGAAGGCCGCCGACCCGCAGGCCAAAATGGGCGCGGTGGTCCACCGACAGATATTGAGCGTCGAGTAGGGGTCGGAACTGACCCGTTCGGGTCGTTCGCGTCTATCGCGTACGCAGCCGTCGACACATACAGGTCGAGGATCAACCTCACCTGGCGCGACGCGGGTGCGGCTATTCGGTGGGCTTGGTGTTGTGGCAGCCGGGTCGTGAAGGGTGTCTCCTCCCCGGGGCGGCTGACGGGGTGGTGGTTGGCAACCTTTGCGCCAGCCGAGGACTCTTGTTGGCTGTGAGCGATGACGTCGTCGAGCCTCGGCCGAGCCGTGATGAGCTGGCGGCGGTGCTGTATCACCGGCACCGCGCGGAGTTTGTTCGGTTGGCGTATGGCTTGCTGGGTGATCGAGGCGACGCCGAGGAAGTCGTCCAGGACGCGTTCGCTGCTCTCTTGAGTAGGTGGTCGTCGCTGCGTGACGTCCATTCAGCGCCGAGCTACTTGCGGACCGCGGTGGTGAACGGGGTGCGCGGGCGGTGGCGGCGCCGCAGGGTGCGCGAACTCGCTAGCAAAACGTTGCGCCGCGACCCCACTCCGACTGAAAGAGATGTTGTCGAGCAGTCGGTGGTACTAGCTGCCGTCTCCCAGTTGCCGACGCGCAAACGCGCGTGTGTGCTACTTCGCTACTACGCGGACTTATCCGAGGTGGAAACGGCATTAGTGCTCGGAGTCTCGGTCGGCACTGTGAAGAGTCAGACCTCCAAAGCGCTCATCCAGTTAGCGACGCTGATCGAGCCGGAACAATCAGAGGTGAACCGATGAGCAGCCCCCTGGACGACTTCGCGGCACGGTTGAGTACCCGGCTGCATGAGTCACTGGACGCAGTGCCGGTCGATGGCCTGCCCTGGGTGGACGCGCAGCCTAGGGCGGTTGAGCGTGCGCGGCGACGGCGGCGCTTTTGGGCCAAGGCATCAGCGTCGGTACTTGCCGCGACCGCGGCGGTGACCGTGGTGATCGTTGTGGCGCAGCCGGGTGGGCGACGCCCGGTGACCCCAACCCAACCCCAGATACTGAAGGTGCTGGCCACTGCCGCTGTCGGCGGGACCGACCCAGCCGAGCTCGCTGCCGGCGGCGGTTGGGTGTTCGCCGGGCTGTGGGATTCGGGCCAACTACTAAGGCTTGACCCGACCACGTTGAACACCACCGCAACGCTGCAGGTCGGTACCGCCCGCACTGGACCGCTGTCGGTTGCCTACGGTGCAGGCGCCGCGTGGGTGCTGAACATAGCCGACGCAGGATTGTGGCGGGTTGATCCTGCGACGATGACCGCGACGTTGAAGGTCACGTTGCCCGGCCAACCATCGCAAGTCGCGGTCGGCGACGACGCGGTGTGGGTGACCGTGTGCTGCACATCTGTTGACGACTCGACCAGGCAGCGGCTGCTGCGGATCGACCCAGCCACCGGCGCGATCACCGGCTCACATGTCGTGGCCGGGGACGGTGAGACCGTTCCGCTCGCGATCGGGCCAGACATCGTGGTCACCAGCCACAACGGACCGGTCCTGGTCATTGACCCCAACACCATGAACGTCGTCCGTACACTGCCTGACCTGTGCGCCGGTTGCGAAGAGACCGCAGGACTAGTCGCCGGCGACCAAGGCATGTACGTGACCTCGGCGGCCTCCGTGGTGCGATACGACCCCAAAAGCGGGCACCTACTCGCCACTTCCCCCGACATCCCTGACATCGACGCACCGCTCAGCGTCCAACCCGACGGCATCTGGTTTTCCGGGACAGGTCGCGTGCTACGGCTCGACCCAACGTCGCTCGCCATCACTGCACAGGCACCCGTCGCAGCCAGCGCATATCTCGTCGAGCTAGCTCATTCGATCTACGTCAGCCTCCAAGGAACGATCGACAAACTCGGTCCCGCGAACTGACGCACCGCACACCCTCAACCTGCGGACCCTTCGGCGCAATGTCCGCTTCTGCCGCTGACACGGTCGTTTTCGATAGCCGCGCGATGGTGCCGAGTTGAGTGCGTTAT
>DATCDK010000055.1:0-6037 GCA_036510735.1 Acidothermaceae bacterium
CGTACCAAGCGTCGTTGGCTTCGGACTGGCCGCCGTTGTCGATGATGCGGACGTCGAACGACGGGTAGTCGGTCGATACGAGACCAGGCAGCACCTTCGACAGCATCGGCCGGTTGTGCCGCGTCGGAATCACGATCGTGACGTGCGGCCAGCTCTCGAGTTGCCAGCGCAGTCGCACGGAGCGCTCGGCGAGTTCTGCGACCGCGGGAACGCCACGGCTCTCGAGCGCTTCCTGTACAACACGCACGCCATCGGGGTTCAGGCCCTGCCGCCGCTGCCGCAGGTGTGCGAGAACACGCGGCACCCGGACAACACGTTCGGCATCGAGATCGGAACGCAACAACAGATCCCAGCGGGTAGCCCCACCGTAGCCATTGCGCAAGTTGCCGGCGAACATCGCACGCCGCCGCCTGATCGCGAAGGACTGCCCGAGGTAGCCCGCGCCGAGCATCGACTCCGGCGACCACGACGGCCGGAATCGCGGGTCGTGACGGCGGCCATCGCGGCCCAGCAGGTCGTCGTCCCATGTCACGAGATCGACGAACGGGTCCTGCCACGCTGCTCGAGCGACCTGGTACAGGCAATCTCTGACCAGCCGGTCGCCGGCGTCGAGCAGGATCACGAAATCGGCGTCGGATTCGGCGATGGCGTAGTGAGCGGCCGTGACGCGAGTATCGCCCTCGCGCACTCGGATGTTGTCGCCGGTGATGTTGGGCGCGTGCCCTGCGTCGGCGCACACCTCGACTTCCCAGTGTTGCCACGACTGCCGCCGCACGCTCTCGACTGTCGCGTTCGCGTTGCCGTTCTCTTCGGGGCCGGTGAAAACGACAACGAGAACGCTGAGCGGATGCGATGCGGCGATCGACGCGTCGCGTTGGGCCTTCAACTCCGCAGGTGTTGCACGATTGCGCCGGTACCACCCGAGGTACGACGGCTCGTGAGGCTCGACCACGCCGCTTTCGGCGAGCAATGCTCGGACGTCGCGAGAAACCCGGCGGCTCTCGCGATAAGCGAGCAGGCCGCCGCGCACGATGTTGCGCGACTTCGATCCGGCCGGCAGCGTGCGCTTGACCACGTCGAACGCGCGCTCCTTCGCTCCGGCTGCACTCAGGAGCCGAGGCGCCGAAGACACCTCACTGGCTGGCTGCGCAATCGTCGCGGGCTTGGGTTCGGAGCGTCGTCCGCCAACCGTCGAGACCGGAACCGGCGCGGGCTGCGTGGGCGCGGCGGATGCGTCGGTCTGGGGGTCAGTAGATGCGATGAGGCCGGCCACTCTGGCCTCGAGGGCCTGCCGGCGCTTGTATTCGCGGATCAGCGCGTCACGCAATCCCTCGACCCGGTTGAGCAGCTCGTGGTCTGTCGTCACAGCCTCGACATTGCTCGTGATGTAGCCCGAGCGATCGACGCCGTCGAGCTGATTGACGGCGACGTCGATTGCGGAGACCTCGTGACCCGCGGCAAGTGCACGCACGCCGCACTGCCATTGCGATTCAGGGCCTTCCTTGTGAAAAACCGGCGGGTAGGAGGTGACGTCGGCGATCGGCTCGGCGTCGGCGAGACCCGCTCGGCGGAACAGCTCAAGCAATGTCGCCTGGTCGTAGCACCACACGTGATGCGACGGCTGCACGTAGGAGTAAATGAACGATGCGTTGAGTTGGTCGTTGTCGACCTCACCAGCGAGGTAGGCCTCGAAGATCGCCCGCATGTCGGGAGTGACCACCGAGATGACGGCACCGGGGCGCAAGCGCTCATTGAGCAGGCGCAGCAACGACGCCGCATAGCCGGGCATCAGGTGCTCGAAGACATGGCCCATGTAGACCTCGTCGACCTGGTCGCCGTACTGGCGCACGAACTCCGCGGCGTCAAGGTGGATGTCAGCCTTGACGTCGGGGCTGGCGTCGACGTTCGTCCAGCCCTCCATGTAGGCCTGGCCACACCCAAGATTGACTCTCACTGCGAGAACTCCGTTCCGGTTCCTGAGATCGGTGGCGCCCAGTGCCCGTCGAGGGTCACCACGCCGTTACGGTCGGGTGATTTACCCGGCTGGACGGCGAGTGTGAAAGCCCTGTCGCGATAGTCGAACACGTGCAGCAAGGTGATGTCAGTAATAGCCGCTGAAACAAGGTACGTGGCTGGGGTCAGTGCCAGCGAATCGACGGTGTAATCGATGTGACCTGCGCCATAGATCCGGCCGCTGTGAATGCCGCCGAACTCCGAGTTGGGGCCGCTGACCAGAACGCCCGATTCGGTGTGGAACGCCAACCCGAACACGGCATCGTCGATCGGCGTGCTTGCCTGGTAGGCGATACGGAGCGTGAGTCGCTCGCCAGCCGTCGCCGCCAACGTCGGTTCACCGTCTGAGCCGATGAACGTGACGGAAGTGACGGTCGCCTCGCCGCCACCGCGCCGTTCGAGATCTCCGTCGGCCCGGCCGTGACCCTCGGAATCCAGCCGTACACGCTCGGCTTTGTTGACCGTCGCGATGTACTCGTCGACCACCTCAAGGGCGGAGCCCTCGGCGCGCAGCACACCCTTCTCGATCCAAGCCGCACGGTCGCACAACGTCTGCACCAGCGGCAGGCTGTGTGACACGAAGATGATGGTGACGCCGCGCTTGCGAAGCTCGTAGAGGTAGTCGAAGCAACGGCGCTGGAACTCCTCGTCACCGACCGCGATGATCTCGTCGATGATGAGGATCTCGGGATCGAGGTTCACGGCGATCGAGAATCCGAGCCGCACGTACATGCCACTCGAGTAGACCTTCACCGGTGTGTCGATGAACTCCTCGATGCCGCTGAAGTCGATGATCGCGTCCATCGCGGCGTCGACCTGCTTGCGGGTCATGCCGAGGATCGAGCCGTTCAGGTAAACGTTGTCGCGACCGGAGAGTTCGGGGTGGAAGCCGGCGCCGAGTTCGAGCAGCGCCGAGATCCGGCCGGCATGGGTGATGGTGCCGCTGGTCGGCCGGTGGATGTTGGCCATCAGTTTGAGCAGCGTTGACTTACCCGAACCGTTCGACCCGATCAGGCCATACGTGCTACCCGCGGGCACGACCAGATTGATGTCGTCGAGTGCGGTGAACATGTCGAAGCGGCTCGGACGGCGCTTGGTGAATCGCTCTTTCAAACTGGTGCGGCGATCCTTGTAGAGCTTGAACTGCTTGGTGACGTGGTCGACGACGACCGCGGGCGGTCGACCGTCGGAGGACAGCGTGGTCACAGTTCCTCACCGACGTCGCGGGCACCACGATTGAAGACGAACAGCCCGACTGTGATGCTGACGGCAGCTGACACAACCATCCACAACCACCGAGACAACCCCGGCATGGTGCCCGTCCAAAGGGCATCGCGGAACCCCTCGACGTACTGGTACATCGGACTCTTCGAGAGAACCTCAATCGCGAAGTGCCCATGCTTTCTCACCAGCAACTGAGCCGGAGCCCAGATGACCGGCGTCGAGTAGAACAGCAACTGCATGACGATGGTCACGAGATAGCTGACGTCGCGGTAGTACACATTGAAGAGGGCGAACATCAGCCCGATACCAGAGGCGAACACGAGCAGGAGCAGCAAGATGATTGGCGTCAGCAACATCGACCACGACGGGTTGCCGACACCGAACAGGACGACGAGCAAGACTCCCGCCTCGATGAATGTCTGCACCAACGCCGAGAACGAGTTGCCTATCACTGGCGCGTACGGCGGGAAGTAGATCTTCTTCAACAGAGGCCCTGCGCCGATAAGTGCCGCCATGCTGCCGTTCACGACGTTGCTGAAAAAGTTCCACGCGACGAGCGCGATGAAGAGGTAGATGACGTACGTCGTCATACCGTTGTGCGCCTTCGGCGGCGTGGCCCGGAAGATGGTGGAGAACACCAGGGTGTACACCGCGAGGGTTGCGGCTGGATTGATGAGCGACCAGGTCCAGCCGAGCACGCTGTGCTTGTACTTCGACTTCAGTTCGCGACTGGCGAAGTTGCCGATCAGCCCGCGATAGCGCCACATCTCCGCCATCTGGGTCACGGCAGGTGACTCACTTCCCGGTAGATAGGGGCCGCCTCGCTCGACCATTGAAGTCGAGCGCTCGTTCTTGCGAGCGCTGGACTTCAACACCCTTAGCGACGCCGGCGTTCGGCGACGTCCCATGGTATGTCACCGCACGCGTACGGCCGGGTTACCGCGCGCGAGCGCCAATGTAGCTGCGTGCGCCCGGGTTGGCGCGACGAGGCGGCGGGCTGGCCCCGACCTGTGCGAACATTTCCAGGTGCGAGTCGCGCTGGACGCCACCCCCTTACTCGGCACCCGCACCGGCATCGGCCACTACGTCGCACACCTGGCCGCCGCCCTTGCCAAGGAGCCCGAGCTCGACGTCGTCCTGACCGCCTTTACCTGGCGGGGCCAGTCCGAATTGCGGGGCATGCAACTCGACATCAGTGAGGCCAGCGAGGCCGACCACCCCGAATATCGAGTGCGCTCGAGGCGCGCGCCGGCACGACTGCTGCGGGTTGCGTGGAGTCGCAGCAGCCTGCCTCCGGTGGAAATGTTCAGCGGTGCCGTCGATGTATTCCATGGCACAAATTTCGTGCTGCCGCCGACCCGCCATGCGGCCGGCGTTGTGACGATCCACGATCTCGGATTTGTCTTGCACCCAGAAACGGTCGACCGCACATCGCTGGCCTACCAGCGGTTGGTGCCGAGGGCGCTCGAATGCGCGCGGGTCATCCTCACGCCCTCGCAAGCTGCAGCCGACGACCTCGTCGAGGTCTACGAGACCGACCGCGATCGCATCGTCGTCACACCGCTCGGGGTGGATCCGGCATGGGCGGCCACCACCCCGCCGTCCCCGCAATGGCTCGAGGCACATGGGATTCCGCCGCGCTACTTGCTGTTCGTCGGCACGCTCGAACCGCGCAAGAACGTTCCTGTCCTCATCGCGGCGCACGCATTGTTGCGTCGCCAAGAACCAAACACGCCGCCGCTCGTGCTCGCCGGTGCGGCTGGGTGGGGCGACGTCGAGTTCAACCCGGACGACGTGGTGTGGCCCGGTTACTTACCTCAAGATGATCTGCGCGCCTTGACGGCAGGAGCCGCGGCACTGGTTTTGCCCTCGCGCTACGAGGGTTTCGGATTGCCAGCGCTCGAGGCACTCGCGTGTGGAGTGCCTGTTGTCGCCAGCGATATCCCGGTGCTGCGCGAGGTCACTGGCGGGCTGGCGCAGTACGTTCCGGTCGGCGACGTCGAGGCGTTGGCCGCGACGTTGCGCATCACGTTGGAGGCCGACGACGCCAGTCGCGAAGAGCGGCGAGCGTGGGCCGCGACCTTCACCTGGGAACGCTGCGCGGCGCAAACGCTGACCGCCTACCGCCGCGCTATTACGACACCGTGACGGCTCGGCAGCCCAGACTCTGGTTTGCCGCTGTTGGTCCGACGTTGATGCTATACACGCAGACCGTGTGCTTGCCCACGCGCAATGGCAGGGTCGCGTCGAAGCCATGCATGTCCCCGTAGCCGGGGTGGGCAGACCCAACGTCGGGACGGTCCACGTTGGCGGTCACCGCCGCCGTCCACGTGCCGTCGACGTAGACATGCACCTGCACCGGGCCGCTTGTATCGGGGTCGATGCTCCAACCTGCGATGTGCACGCCGCCTGCCTCGCCCTCGGCGACATCGACGGCACCAAACGGCGCACCGGTTGGTGTGGTGAACGTGGCGCAGCCGAAGACCGGGTTCGCGGAACCACGCCCGACGTTGATGGCGTAAGTGCAGACCTGGTGGGTGCCGCCACCGGAAACCGGCACCGTCACATCGAAGCCATGATGGACGCCGTAGCCCGGGAAGGCCGCCGCGACGTCAGGACGGCCGAGGTTCGCGACAACGCCAGCAGTCCAGCGACCGTCGACGTAGACGTGGGTCGCGATCGGCGACGAGGTGTCGGGGTCGAGCGCCCAACCCACGACGCGAACGGAGCCGGGCGCCGCTTGCACGACGTTGAGCGAGCCCTTCGGGTTACCCGCCGGCAACGTCACATTGGCGCAGCC
>DATCDK010000056.1:0-4199 GCA_036510735.1 Acidothermaceae bacterium
TGGAGCGACCGTGATCGATCCGACGCCCTGGTTTTGCACGGCGTCCAGTTGCCCGGCGGTCGTGCAGAACGTGATCGTCTACGAGGACGACAGCCACATCAGCGCCACTTACGCGCTGCTCCGCGCTCCAGAATTGCGCCGCGCCCTGCCGCCGGTCACGAGCTGAGTCCAGCCGTCAACCCGCGACGGCCAGACCAAAGGCCGCGTCACGCTAGTGCACGTGAAGGTGAGCACGGTCGCCCGCAGCAAACATCCTCAACTCGGCATGTGATCGCGTTCCGCCGGTCCCACTTGTGCTGCCAAAACCCACCAGTTGCCGTAGTGGGCGCAGGCCGGGGGAGTCTGTCCAGGATCCAACTTCGCGGTCGGCGCTTCACCGGGTGCGATCGTGCTATCGACCTCCAACGAGAGCGCGCTGAAGGGCCGACTGATTGCTCGGATCATCGCTGATCGCACAGGGCTCTTCTAGCATGCACCGCGCGCTGTTGCGACGGCCTTGGCGGTCTTCAGCAGGATGTGCAGATCGCGACGAAGTGACCAGGTGTCGACGTAGTGCAGGTCGAGCAGCAGTGCTTCGTGGCGCGGTACATCGGACCGACCGCTCACCTGCCACAGGCCTGTGATGCCCGGCTTCACGGTGAGTCGTCGGTGATGTTCTGGCGCGTATTGGTCGACCTCAGCCTGCACCTGCGGACGCGGGCCGATCAGGCTCATCTCGCCCTTGAGTACGTTGATGAGCTGTGGTAGCTCGTCGATAGACCACCGGCGCAGAAGTCGGCCGAAAAGGGTAATTCGCGGGTCCGAGCGCATCTTGTAGAACGGACCGTAGCCACCGTGCGCGGCCATGAGTTCGGCAACTGCCTTGTCTGAGCCGCATCGCATCGATCGGAACTTCCACACCCGGAATTGCTGACCGTGCAGGCCGATGCGCGCTTGCCGGTAGAGGGCGGGGCCACGCGAGGTCAGCTTGACGAGCAGCGCAGTAATCAGCAGCACGGGGAAGAGGATGAGCAGTCCGAACAAGCTGCCGACCACGTCGAGCACCCGCTTCGCCGACTGCTCCCAGCCGTTGCTCGCGCGTGCGCTAGTCGTGCTGCCGTGCGCGCTTAGATCTTGCCTTCGACCGAATGCGCTGGTCGAAAGCAGTTCGTCTGTTGTCATCGCTTGGCTTAGGCGGTGGAAACGTCGTGTTCGGCGGATGACGACCCGCGCCACCTGCCACGCAGCCCGAGAACACCTGCGGCGGCGAGCGCAGCGACGATCACGAGACCCAGGATCAGCAGCCCGGTGTTCGAGAGCGGCAGCGTGCGTTTCGTTGATTTCGCAGTCGCCACGCTCGTCGCTGGCACCACCGACACCGTCGCAGCAACGCTCAAGTGCGACTGCTCACCAATGGCGGTGATGGTCGCGTTTCCGGTCTTAGTCAGCGCAACCTGGGCCGAGAAATCTCCGGTTTGGGCGGCGACCGCATGCGCGGCTACAACCGTGTGCTCCACGCCGTGTCGCCGCGTGAATGCAGCTAGCTGAGCCACCGGGCCACCGGACCCGAGCGCGTGGCTCGCCGGACCGTACGTCACCGAGATGTCGACGACTTCTCCGCTTTGGAAACCATGACCGTTCACCGTGACCGAGCCGCCGACTTTCACGGTGCCGGACGTGACGGTCAGCAACGGGCCCTGTGCCGGATAGCCGCCCGGGTCAGCAGACGCTGGGCTACTGGGCGAAGGTGAGGTTGCTGCTGGGGCTACACCTGGAAGGACGACGAGAGCGAGCGCGGAGAACGCGACGCTGCACACCATGCCGGCAATTCGACGTCGAAGCATTCGCGGCCTTCCGGTTTCCCCACATACGGGTACAGCCGTTATCTTCGGCACCAATGCGCTGGCCTTTACTGACTACGGCCCTTGGGCCCTTAGTCATTCGTACATGAGATGTGTGGCAAATGGACTAATGCGGGCGCCGCCAAAGGGGTCAACCGCAGATTCGGATCCAGTCCATGCGCGCGAATGTCGGCAGGCAGGTCTGCGGTCACGAGCTGGACGTCGATCGTCTTCGTCTCACCAGGCGCGAGATCGACGAAGACGAGACCCTCCGAACGGCCTGATTCGTTGCCCGTGCCCATCGAGCTGCGAACACCATTCACCGTGGCCGACACGATCGAGCCACCGACCGGCGCGGTGACAACGACCTGCGTCCCCATCGTCCCGAGCGACACTCCAGCTGTTGCTTCCCCAGTCACGTACGCCGGAAGCCCCTTTGCGTCCGCGGGGACCGTCGACGTGAGCGTGACGAGAACGTGAAGCCCGATCTGGCCGGCCGGACACGAAGCGGCCGATGTAACGCCCACCTTTTCGCGCAGGTAGTAGTCGAGTTTGGCGGCGGTTCCGTCATTGAGAAACACGCCGATGGTCGGGCTCTCGGGTCGCTCGGTCGCCGGCATCGCGCCCGCGAGCTCGGTGCCCGCAAGTAGCTTCTCCTCATCTGCATGCCGACTCCATACGGTGAGACGGCCGGCACCCGCGGCGTCCGCCAACGCTTTGACGGTTGCACGCGCGTCACCTTGCCCAGCCGACAAGGCAGTAAAGACAGCGTTAGCGGCCTGCGCGAAGAAGACGTCCTCTTGATGCGGATCCTGGATGTTCTGGTACACCTGCGACAGCAGCAATGACACCGCGTTGCTTGCACTCAGCGATCCGCCACGTGGCAGCTGCACCGGCCCAGTCGCCTTCAGCAGACCAGCCAGCGCCACTGGGTCTGTGGAGATGACGCCGTCCACATCAATCCCGTAGGCCTGCTTGAACATTTCGCTTGCAAGGGTCGCGTCGGTCGGGAACGACGGTGCCATATCGACGTCCTGAAAGAAGGTGCCCGGTCGATTCGTATAGAGGGCGGCGACATCCGGCGGCACTGGTACTCCGGAAACATGACTGTTCACGTCGCCCGCGGATCCCTGCTTCACAATTTGGACCGCGCCATGGTCGACGTGCACGATCGCCCATGAACCAGCGATGCCGCCGGTCGCACGCACCTCTGCGTTGTTCTGGAACAGCAGCGCGTACGTGCGTGGCTGGGAGGCGCCGAGCATCGGGGGCAAGAGCGTCACCGCGCGTGCCGCGGTCGACGTTGTGGTCGCGGCGGCGTCAAGATCCGATTTCAGTTGCAACACCGACCTGCGCACGACAGGCAAGAGGCCGGACGTCGAGATGCCGGCCACCTGGTCACGCACCTGTTTCACGGCCGCCGCCGCGTCGACTACTGCCGGCGCTGCGTGCTGGATTGGCGAAAGATCGATGCGACCGTCGTGCGGTGCGATCGCCTGCAGGTCAACCGCGGCCGACGCGTCGACAAGTGATGGCAACGCATGCTGAGCAAGGTTGTCCACTGAGGCCGCGACCGTCGTGATCGCCGCGGCGTTGCTCCCGACGATGGGCGTCCGTCGTGCGAGCCGCCAGATCGGCCCGGCGGTCTCGAGTCGTGCGGAGTGCGCTTCCCGCTGCAGTCTTGCCAGGCTGACGTGTTCGCCCGCGACGTTGCCACTCTCGGCTTGGCTTTGCAGCGTCGCGACGTCGTCGGCGGCGTGCAGCAGATTGGCTTTCGCCCGAAGGCCGCTGTAGACGACCCAGGCGGCCGCCGCCATGAGCAGCAGCATGAGAATTAGTGCGACGCGCAAGAGCGGTCGTCTCGAGCTGCGGCGAGGCAGGGCGTGTCTTGGCCTAGCCGGGGCCGCAACCGGGCGCGAAGTCAGCTGCGCGGTCATAGCGACCGCGCACCCGCGGAGGTCAGGGTGCGGACGTCGACCGGGCAAAGGGCAGTGAGGATCTCCGAGGTCGCGTCGACGAGGGTGTGCCATACCGACGCGTAGCGCGCATCGTTGCCACCGAAGGGATCGCGAACGTCTTCTGCGGTCGGGTCTCCCGGCATGCCAGCGCCGCGCGCGCTCGCGGCACTGGCGACGAAGGCCCGCAACCGGGCCAACGGTTCGATCGTCGTCTGGTCGTCAGGCGGCACGGCTGCCGCCAGTCTCGCGAGTTCGCGCAGTGTGAACGTGTAGTGCACCGCGCGCGGATGCATCTCGACCAGCGTGGCTCGATGCGCCCGGGTCGCGGCGATCACCAGTTCCGCGCCGGCCACCATTTCGCGGGTGACCTGCCGCGGGGCGAAGGAGGAGGTTTCGGCGCCGACCGACGCGAGCCGTGCCG
>DATCDK010000057.1:0-4049 GCA_036510735.1 Acidothermaceae bacterium
CTTGGCTAATGAGGGCGACGCGGACGACGAGGACGCGCTTGCAGATGACGCGGACGTCGATGCGGGCGCTGTCGATGAGCCTGGCACGACGAACGCTGGCGCACTCGAGACGGACGACGATGTGCCGGGCTCCGATGACGCCGGTGCCGACGAGCTCGCCGGCGGTTCAGGCTGCGCCGAGCCGGCCGTAGTCGTCTGCCCTCGATCGAGTACGGCCGCAACGATCAGCCCAACAAGGAGCACTAACGCAAGCGTCCCAACGACGACACGATCTCGAACTGCACCAGGCATTGGCATGGCGGTCAGATTGCCTTGACGGCCGCGACCAGCTTCGAGAGCGAGTCCTTCGCGTCACCGAAGAACAGCGTGGTCTTCGGGTGGTAGAGCAACGCGTTGTCGATGCCGGCAAACCCGGGGCGCATCGAGCGCTTCATGAACACGACGTTGGTGGCTTCGTCGACGTTGAGGATCGGCATGCCGTAGATCGGGCTGCCCACGGAGTCGCGGGCGGCCGGATTCACCACGTCGTTAGCACCGACGACAACAGCGACGTCGGTGGAACTGAACTCGGGGTTGGCGTCGTCCATTTCCTTCAATTGCTCGTAAGGAACGTTCGCCTCGGCGAGCAGCACGTTCATGTGTCCCGGCATGCGACCAGCTACCGGGTGGATTGCGTAGAACACCTCTACGCCACGTGATTCTAGTAGATCGACGAGCTCTCTGATGGTGTGTTGGGCTTGTGCGACCGCGAGCCCGTAGCCCGGAACAATCGCGACTTTTCGCGCGTAGGCAAGGAGAATCGCGATGTCGTCGGCGCCGGCGGATTTCACCGCACGGTCACTAGAGACAACCTCAGCGGTCGAGCCGGCCGTCGACGAACCCGAGAACGCGCCGAACAGCACGCCGATGATCGAGCGACCCATCGCGCGTGCCATCAGCAAGGTCAGCATCGTTCCGGACGCACCGACGAGAGTGCCGGCGACGATGAGCAACGTGTTGTCGAGCACGTAACCCGATGCGGCAACGGTCAAGCCAGTGAATGCATTCAGTAATGAGATGACAACGGGCACGTCGGCGCCGCCGACCGGCAGCACGAACAGCACGCCAAGGCCGAGTGCAAGCACGGTGCAAATGACCAGGAACGTCACCCCGCCCGTCTTGCCGCTGGCGGTGGCGACGGCCGCGATTCCGCAGCCGACTGCGCCGAGACCGACCAACGGAGTGACGAAGCGCGCGCCGGGCACCAGGATCGGCCGGCCTGTCATCAGTTCTTGCAGCTTGCCGAACGTGATCAGCGATCCGGTGAAGCTCACGCTGCCCACGATCGCGGTGAACGCGACAGCGATTGCCGCTGCACTCGAGTCGACCCGGTGCAGCCGCAGGAACTCATCAAGGGCGACCAGCATCGCGGCGCCGCCACCGACGCCGTTGAACATCGCGACCATCTGTGGGATCGCGGTCATCTTCACCATGCGGGCGGCCGGCACGGCGATGATCGCGCCGGCGACGATCGCGATGATGATCGGCACCCGGTGGCCGAGGTGTCGCTGCGAGACCGTGACCACCACAGCGACGGTCGCGCCGAGTGCGCCGATCAGGTTGCCGTTACGCGCATGCTTCGGGGAAGAGAGGCCTTTGAGCGCCAAGATGAAGCACAGGGCCGTGAAGAGGTAGGCGACCTGGGTGGCGGTGCTCACGAAGCCGGCCGATCCGTCGCGCTGCCCGGCGCCGCTGACGCGGCCGCAGCTGTTGCTGCCGACGCTTTGCTCGCTGCTTTTGCGGCCTTGCCGCGACCCTTGAACATCTCCAGCATCCGGTCGGTCACGACGAACCCACCGACCATGTTCGCCGTGGCGAGCACCACCGCGACGAGGCCGAGAGTCAACTGAACGGCGCCTGACGACGTCCCGGTAATAAGAATCGCGCCGACCAAGATGATTCCGTGGATCGCGTTCGCACCCGACATCAGCGGGGTGTGCAGTACTGCCGAGACCTTCGAAATGACTTCGAAGCCAACGAAAATCGACAGCATGAAGATGGTCAGCAACCCGACGTTGTTCACCCGCGCACCGCCCCGTCGTGCACAACCAACGCACCGGCGACGATCTCGTCGTGAAGGTCCGGCGTGACCGTGCCGTCTTTGGTCATCAGCAACAGCAGGTTCGACAAGTTGCGCGCGTAGAGCCGACTCGCGTCAAACGCCATGCCGCTGGCCATGTTGCGACCGCCCCACACCAAGACCCCGTTGTGCATGACTTCCTCACCAGGACGCGACAGTTCGACGTTGCCGCCCGACTCCGCGGCGATATCGATGATGACCGTGCCCGGCCGCATCGCTTCGACCATCGCGGTGTTGACGAGCATCGGGGCCTGCCGACCGGGAACCGCGGCCGTGGTGATCACCGCGTCGGAGGCGGCGAGAAAAGGGGTCAGGAGCTCACGCTGGCGGGCCGCCCGATCGTCGGTCATCTCGCGCGCGTAGCCGCCGGCGCCTTCCAGTGCCTCAAGATCTAGGGCCACGAACGTCGCGCCAAGGCTCTTCACTTCCTCAGCCGCCGCCGTCCGCACGTCATATGCAGAGACGACGGCACCCAGGCGCCGCGCGGTCGCGATCGCCTGCAAACCCGCGACACCGGCGCCGAGCACGAGCACCTTCGCCGGCGGCACGGTACCGGCCGCCGTCATCAGCAGTGGGAAGAAGCGCGGCAGCCGCTCGGCCGCGATCAACGCCGCCCGGTACCCGATCACCAGCGATTGCGACGACAGCGCGTCCATGCTCTGTGCGCGAGAGATTCGCGGCAGCCGCTCCAACGACATCGCGTTGACCTTGCGCGCCGCGAACGTCTGCATGAGCTCGACGTCGGCGGCGGGCTGCAGAAAGCTCAACACCAACGCGCCCTCGTGGAGGAGCTTGGCATCCGCGAGCGGGAGCGGTTGTACCGCAAGAACCACGTCCGCGAGCTTCAGCGCGTCACGATCCACGATCTCGGCACCGGCGGAGACATAAGCCTCGTCGCTGTAGCCGGCTGCGAGCCCGGCGCCGCGCTCGACAGCCACGCTCAAACCGCCGGCCAGCATCCTCGTGACGGTGTCAGGAACACACGCGACGCGGCGCTCATACGCTGCCGTCTCGCGCGGCACCACCACTTTCACGCCCGAAACTTACCCCACGCGCGTATCGGACCGGCCCGAAACGAGGCGCGGCTGGCCGTTCGGCGGCGCGGTCCGGCCGAGCGTTGGTCTCCAACGGTCGCTCTTGCGCCCGTTGAGCGCCAACGGTCCCGCACGCCAACCCCCCGCCGATTCGCCTAGCCCTCGTCGGCGCGCTTTGCTCTGCAGCTATATAGCTGCAGCTCAGGTCTGCTGCTATATAGCTGCAGAGCAAAGCGGCCGGGAAGACATCCCGGGGAGCACAAGCCGCGCGCCGGTCAGTGGGTGAGTACCAACCCGTTGGCGTGCAGCGTGACCAGCAGGCCCGAGGCGGTCACGCTCACCGCGGTCATCTGGACGCCGGTCGGCAGCCCGGGCAGCTTCACCGAGAACACCGCCTGAGCGAGCACCTGCTGCCGAACCGCCGCAGGCACCGGCTTCCCGTTGGCCTGCGACACGTCCAGCGCGCTGAGCACGAGCGAGCCGCCTCGAACCGTCACGCCCGCCGTCACCAACGCCGTCACGCTCGTCGGCCCGGTCGCAACGACCTCACTCACCCTGATCTGGTTGCCGCCCGGCGTCGCCGAGCGGATCGTCAGCCCCTGGATGTCCGCGACCGCCAGCAAGTCGGAAAACGGGATCGCTGCCGTGCCCGTCACTTCGTGCACCGGCACCGTTCCGACGTCCCCGTGCAGTGCCTTCGAAAGCGGGATCCGCACGCCGGCGAAGTCGAGCTTGAGCACCGATCCGACCGGCTCGCCGCGCTGGAAGATGTCGGTCGCCGTCACGTCGATGTGCTTGAACTTCCCGTTCGCTACCTGCGTGAGGAACGGAAATCCCTGAATCGTGACGTGCGGCTTTTGCGCGAGTTTCGCATCGGTCTGGACGGCGGTTGCGAT
>DATCDK010000058.1:0-11964 GCA_036510735.1 Acidothermaceae bacterium
CCGGACGCCGTCGGCGTCGCGCATGCGGATGTTCAACCGCCGCGCCTGAAACTCCGTGCAGTTCGACGTCGAAGTCACCTCGCGATACTTGCCCTGCGTCGGCACCCACGCTTCGCAGTCGTACTTGCGCGCCGCACTTGAGCCGAGGTCACCGGAGGCGACGTCAATCACCCGGTACGGGATTTCGAGTGCATCGAGAAACTGCCGTTCCCAACCGAGCAGCCGCTGATGCTCTGCGACCGCATCCTCAGGTGCGCAGAACGTGAACATCTCGACCTTGTCGAACTGGTGCACGCGAATGATGCCCTTGGTGTCCTTGCCGTAGGTCCCGGCCTCCCGCCGAAAGCACGGTGAGAATCCGACATAGCGCAACGGCAGTTCATCGACCGCCAGCGTCTCGTCCATGCGATACGCCGCGAGCGGCACCTCCGCCGTCCCGACGAGGTAATAGTCATCGGCCTCGAGGCGAAACACATTCTCCGCCGCCTGGCCGAGAAACCCGGTGCCCTCCATCGCGCGCGACCGCACGAGCGCAGGCGGCAGCATCGGCGTGAAGCCGGCCGCGACCGCCTGCATCATGGCCATGTTCACCAGCGCGAGTTCGAGCAATGCCCCGACGCCGGTCAGGTAGTAGAACCGCGAACCCGAGACCTTGGCGGCGCGCTCGACATCAATCGCGCCAAGGATCTTGCCGAGCTCGACGTGATCGCGCGGCTCGAAGTCGAATGAGGGCACGGTGCCGACCGTGGCGACCAGCTCAAAATCGTCCTCGCCACCTTCAGGTACCCCGGGCTCGACGATGTTCGACAACGCCAGCGACGCATCGCGCAGCGCCTCATCGGCGGTTGCGAGTTCGCCCTCGGCCTCGCGAACCTCGGCCGCAAGCTCCTTCGCATGCGTAAGCAGCGCATGCTTGTCGGGGCCGACCGCTGCGGCGACCTCCTTGCCGAGCGTCTTCTGCGAGGCGCGCACGGTGTCGAAGCGCAGCACCGCGGCGCGGCGGCGTTCATCGGCCGCGAGCAGCACGTCGACGAGCGCCGGATCCTCGCCACGCACCCGCTGAGAAGTGCGCACCCGGTCGGGGTCGTCGCGCACCACCTTGATGTCGATCACCTGACGAGGCTATCCGAGCGCCGACTTTGGCCCGCCCGCTGGCTACTTTCCGCGACCGTTGAAGTCCAGCGCTCGTTCTTGCGTGCGGGGGACTTCAACGCTCTACGGGCGAGCGGCCGGAGCGCTCAGGCCTCGCCGGCCGTCACCCGCGCGAGCCACGCGGCCGCGTCACGGAACTCGGTGTCCGAGGTACCGCGCCGCATCGTCGGGGGCAGGCCGTCGGCACGTGGGTAACTGCCGAGGAAGCGAACGTCGCTGCAGATGCGCCGTAGGCCCATCAACGCCTCGCTCACTCGGGCGTCGACGATGTGGCCTTCGCAGTCGATCGAGAAGCAGTACCGGCCGAGCCCGACACCAGTTGGTCGCGACTCGATCCAGGTCAAGTTGATGCCGCGCACCGCGAACTCGGTGAGGATTTCGAGCAGCGCGCCCGGGTGGTCGTCGCCGATGAACGCGACGAGTGACGTCTTGTCGGTGCCGGTCGGGGTCGACGGCGTGGAGGGCGGTCCGACCAGCACGAAACGCGTGACCGCACCCGCGTGATCGTGGATGTCGTCGTCGACGACCTCGAGTCCGTAACGCTGCGCCGCCAACGCCGACGTGATGGCCCCATCGAGGCTCGACGCGGGCGAGGCGACCGACGCGGCTGCCTCGGCGTTGGACGCCGACGTCACGACCTCGACGTCGCTGAGATTGTCAGCGATCCAACGCCGGCACTGCGCCTCGGCTTGCGGATGCGCGGCCACTCGTTTCAACGAGGAGCGCGACGTTCCGGGCCGGACGGCAAGGGCGAACCCGACATCGAGCAACACCTCACGACTGATGTGCAGCAGTTCGCCGGTCGACAACTCATCGATCGTCGAGGCCACTCCACCACCAACGGAGTTTTCCAGGGGCACCAACGCGGCGTTGACCTCACCGCGCCGAACCGCGTCAAGCGCAGCAGAGACACTGCGGTACGGCAGCAGTTCTGCGTCCGCGGCTGCCGGGATCGTGCGCAACGCAGCTTCGGTGAACGTGCCTTCTGGCCCCAGGTAGGCATAACGCGACAGCGTGTCTGAACCCATCAGGACTCGATCGGATCGACGGCCGGCAGTCCGACCTCGTCGTCGTCAAAGAGCCGGACTTCGTCAGGTTGAGCCCGCCGCACAAGGACAGAAGGCGCTTCCAACTGGTGGGCGGTTGGCTGGCGTCCGCTCGGACCCGCGCCGGCCCCGGTGGCGAAGGCGATCGCCTGGCGTTCCTCCGGCGAAAGCTGCTGGTCGCTGGTGCCGCCCTTGACGCCCTTCGCGTACGAGCGGGTTTCGGTTCGGCCGTGAATGGCGCTGATCACCAACCCGTCGCCGGCGTCATCGAGAAGTGCAGCCGAGAATGACATGCGGCCACCCATGTCGCGAAACGCGTCGTAGCGCACGACTGCGACATGGCGTAGTGCGTCGGCCACGTCGAGACGCAGCTCGTGCATGCGGCCCTCGACCGATGACAGCTCGGCGCGTAACCGGGCGACGAGCTCGACCTGCTTGGCGGCCGCGGACAGGAACGACTCGGCACCGTCGCCGTCCTGCAGGATCGCCAGGTTGCGGCGGAGCTTGCGCAGGCGAAGATGCGCGAAGAGTGCGACCAGCAGGCCGACGCCACCGGCGGACGTCCCGATCACGGCAAGCAACGCGGCAGTCGAGCTGGAGAGCGACACGGCCCTCAGCCTAACGGCCCGCCAGCCAGTATCGTCCGGCCATGGGAGTCGTCAGGATCCTGGCGCAGATCGGCAGCCGACGACGACCGAGCCGTCAGTGGGCGGCGAGTTGGCCGAGGAAAGTCAGTGAGCCGATAACCGTGCCGTCGTCAGCGTGCAAGGGCGTCGCGATGGCATCGAGGGTGAGCGTCACGGCGTCCGATCTGCGCAGTCGGACCAGACCGCGATTCAACATGCCGGTGACAATCGCCTGCGTCGGCGGCACCAGAGTTTCGTCAGGCATCGGTTCTGCGGCGCTGCTGAAGTCGACGAGGGTGAACACGTCGCCAACCAATCGGCGTCCGACCAGTTCGACAGGAGCCTCCGCGAACAGTGCTGCTGCCCCGGCAGAGATCCCAGCGATTCGGCCCTCGCGGTTCAACACGATGCACGGATCGGCCGACGTGGCCACGACGGTGACCCACGCACGCAATGTTTCCCGCAATGGAGCGAGCTCCGGTTGCCCCCGCTGTATCAGCGGAATTAGCAGGTACGACATGCCGTCGTGTTTGGACCCGGGCACGACGGCTACCCCAACGTCAGTCACCCGATTACCCACATCCCCCAGTTATTTCCTGATCATTAGCGTGACACACGCGCAGCGGCATCGACACCGTGCGTTGGTACAGACCGCGCGAGCCCATTCGGCGCAGCGCATGCTGCGCAAATAGCCGCATAACCTCGCAGTTTCGGCGCCCACCGGAGGAGTTCGGGGTGCCTTCTTGCCCCGGAACGCTTCACTCGGCGAACAAAGTGGGTCGCGGGTCGGCGCCCGTCGCAACAGATTCGGCGCCTCGGAGCCGACACCATAACCGACGGCAACCATCGGAGGTGATGTGCGGTGGGCGTTGATCGCGACCGGCTAAGCCGGGCCGCACTTCGCGTCGCGCGGTCCGCGGGGTGGCGGCGGGTGGCGGCCCGAACAGTCGATTCGGCATTGATGGCCGTACCGATTGTCGGAATCTTCAGCTGGGCCAACCGCTACTACCACCAGCACTCCCCGGGTGCGGTCGAGGATTACGCCGTACTCGTGTACGTGCTCGCCGCGGCAGCATCGCTCGCGTGGGTTGTCGTTGGCTGGACGCTGTATGAATACATCACCACAGGCAAGACCGGGCGCACGTTCGGCAAATGGCTGCTTGGCCTGAGAGTGACGGACGATGATGGCGCACCGATCGGTCTCTGGCGGGCCTTCGGGCGGGCCATCGCGTCCATGGTGACGAGCCTCACGTGCATCCCAGTCCTGATGGTGGTCAAGGGGATCGGCCTTTCGATCTGGTTCATTGCGTTGGTGCTTCCGGTCCTCTTTTCAAGGCGCTCAATCGTGGATCTGATCGTCGCAACCTGCGTCGTGCGCAGCCCGCGTACTAGGCGCGAGGGCGTCACGACGAGCGTGCGTGCGCTGGAGAACTGACGACGCCGTTACCGGGTCGTCGGACGCAACCATCATGCCGCAGGGAGCTGCGCCAAATTGTTTCACTCGGCGAGGGGAGCTCGCGTTCTGTCCGTCATCGAGAAGCGCAGCCGGGCCATGGCATTCTCCGGCCCGCTCGCAATCCCCGAATCGACGAACAGTTTCATGACCCGATCGCTCAGCTGATCGACGTCCCATCGCCGTTTGCCGTTCTCAATGACGGCGGCCGACGTCCACGGTCGGTAGATCTCCACGGTGTCGCCCTGCACGCCGAAGACCTTGCCGCTGATATGCGCGGACGCCGAACTGCAGAGGTACGCCACCATCGGCGCGACATTGTCGGGGTGCCAGAAGTCGAATTCCCCAGTGTCTCCAGCGCTAGTGTCGCCGGCGATGTCGCCGTAGGCACCCTCGGTCATCCGGGTGCGGGCAGCAGGCGCGATGGCGTTGCACGTCACCCCGTAGCGCGCCATTTCTTGCGCGACGATCGTGGAGAAAGCGGCGATCCCAGCTTTCGCGGCGCCGTAGTTTGCTTGGCCGAAGTTGCCCAAGAGCCCCGAGGTACTCGACGTGCACACGATGCGGCCGGGGCCGCCGTGCTCCTTCCAGTGGGCGCAGGCCGCGTGGGTCAGTGCGTAGTGCCCCCGCAGGTGCACCGCGATCACCGCGTCCCATTCCTCGGCGCTCATCTTCGCCAGCGTCCGATCGCGAACGATGCCCGCGTTGTTCACGACCGCATCGAGCCGACCGAAAACGTGGATCGCCTGATTGACCAGAGACGTCGCCGCCTCGACCTGACTGCAATCGCCCGCGTGCGCGCTGGCGATCCCGCCGGCTTCGCTGATCTCGCCGACGACTGCGGCCGCGACCTCTGGGTCGACGTCGTTGACGACGACCCGCGCTCCGTTACGGGCCAACTCAATAGCCTCGCCACGGCCGATGCCACGGCCGGCGCCCGAGATAACCACCACGACGTCATCGAGTAGTGCCATGACGCGACGCTAGCTGATGCCGACGAGGTCGGGGTGGGTGCGGAACCACTCGATGGTGCGACGCAGGCCGTCCTCGACGTCGACCTGCGGCGTCCAGCCCAGGTCGCGGGTCGCGATCGTGATGTCCGGACGCCGGACCAGCGGATCGTCTTGCGGCAATGCGACAAATTCGATGGACGACGAGGAGCCGGCGAGGTCGCGAATCAGTTCCGCCAACTCAAGGACGGAAAGCTCGTGCGGGTTGCCGATGTTGACTGGGCCGGCAAGACCGACTGCAGCAACCGGACGTTAGGGCGCTCCCCGAATCTTGTGGGCGCTCGGGTGCCACCGACGGGGGTGCAGTGGCACCCGAGCGAGGGAACACTACAACGGAAGCGCGGGCACCTGGTCGTCGATGGTGATCGACTCACGGCTATTAAGTTCGCGGTCGATCCACTCACGGTCGGTCAGCGGGATGACCGCCCACACAGTCGTTGACGAGTCGTGCTGCTCGACGCCCCATCGGGCTGCCAGCGTCGCGACGATCGAGAGCCCGCGACCCCTCGTGTCGGTCGAACCAGGCTCAGCGACCAATGGCTGCGTGGGCGAACCGCCGTCGGTGACCGAAATCTCGACCCCGTGCTCGCCGACGCCCCAGGCAATCGCGAGCTGGCCGTCTTCGAGGGCGCGCGCGTGCAAGACCGCGTTGCCGACCAACTCGGTCGCGATCAGGGCAATCTCTTCGCGCACCGGTTCCGGCAAGACGGCAAGATCATCGCGCAACACGGCCCGCACGTACCCGGCGCTAGCAGGCGTCGGCGATACCCGCAGAGAGCTCACGGGCCGTACGTTCCCCGCCAAACCTGGTCAAAACCTCACACATGCCTCTTGAAAACACTTCCGGCACTGACCGCCGCGCGGCAACGGCCACAGCGCCCAGGTGTCACGCACTGCCGGGCGAAGTCACCTCGAAACAGCTGCCGCCCCGCCCGCTTGATCTCATTCCTCACAGATGCAGGTGCGCTCCTCAAAGAGACAGCCCGGGAGGCGTGCAGAACATGAATCTGTGAGGAGTTCGCGGGCTTGGCTGGGCGAAAAGGTGAATCTGTGAGGAGCGGACGGCGGGGGCTGGGGTCAGCGAGCCACCGTCACACGTGACCTGGGAGAGTCACCTCGAAACAGGTGCCCCCGCCGTCCCGCGGGAGTGCTCGCACCGCACCGCCATGCGCCTCGAGCAACCGCTGCACGATGTAGAGGCCCAGACCCACCCCGCCAAATCGACGACGCTCACCACCGACTTGGTAGAAGCGTTCGAATACCTGCGCGTGTTCGCCAGCCGGGATCCCAAGGCCGCGGTCGCACACCTGCGCGATGATCATCTCGCCCTCGCCGCGGGCCGACACGGTGATCGCACCCCCGTCCGGTGAGTACTTGATCGCGTTTTCGAGCAGCTGACTGAAGACGATCTCGATCGAGCTCGGGTCGCCGGTCGCTGCCGGCAGATCGGGTGCGATGTCGAGCACGAACTCGTGCCCTTGGGTCACGTTCGTGAACCCCGCGACGGCGGTGCGCAACATCCCGCCGAGGTCGAACTGGATATGACTTGGCGTCGGCGCGGCCAGGCCTGCGCGCGAACCCAGCAGCAGCTGCTCGACCAGGGCGGCGAGCGCGCGGGTCCGTTCGGCGATGCGCTCCACCGATCCGCGGCGCTCCTCGTCGGTGATGTTCTCCCAGTGGGTCAGCAACGTCGAGGCATACCCCTGGACGACGGTGATGGGCGTCCGCAGTTCGTGGCTCGTCACTGCGAGAAACAGGTCCTTGCTCTCCTCGATCGACTTGGACCGGCTGACATCGCGGAAGTCGACGACGGTCTCGCCGGTGTCTGCGATCTGCGCACACAACACCTCGAGCCAGCGGCCGGATTCAAGCTGGTAGTCGGCGACGACACCGGGCTCAGGCGCAGGGAACGGCAACGGCTGTCCGAGCACTTCCGCCTGTGGCAGCCCGGTCAGCTCGTGCGCGGCGGGATTCCACTGCCGCACGAGACCGTCGGCGTCGACCACTGCCATACCGTCGACCGTGGCCTCGATGACGGCTCGTTCGTGCTCGCGTTGCCGTCGGGTCAGGTCGTACGCGCGCGCGTTCGCCAGCGCCGCGCCCGCTGCCTCGCCGAGGAGTTCGAGCACGCTGAGCTCGGCCTTGCCCAACGCTCGACCCTGCGCGACGAAGAACACGTACAGCGCGCCGGACGGCAGTCCATCAAGGCGGGTCAGCCCGACCGCCAGCCGCGGCAGCCGCGCACTCGTGGCCGCAACGAGTGTCGAGGTATTCGGGTAGTCGTCGTTGTTCAGGGCCATCGACGTGCGCCCCGATTGGAGCACGGTGGCGACGGCCGACTCGACCAGCGGAATCCGCTCACCGACGAGCCGCGATTCGAGCCCGGAGACCGCCGCGATCACGAGATCATCGCCGTCGAGCATGACGTAAGCAGCGCCATCGGCGGCCAGCAACTCGCGACCAGACTCACTGATCCGCTGCAGCACGGTCGGCAGATCGAGATCGGAGTTCAAGCTCGCGATGACGGACGCGAGCCGCCCCACCAACTCGACCCGGCGCCGCAACGCGCGCTGCACCGCCCGCTCCTGCGTGGCATCGCGAATGACGGCGAGCCAACCGTCGATCGGACCGTCAAGCCAGGCCCGCATCGGGCTGAAAACGATCCACACGTCGACCAGGCTGCCGTCTGCCCGACGCCGCGTCGTTGCAAGTGACACGTCTTCACCAGCCATGACCTTGGCCAAGGCGGCATCGCACTCCTGCTGGGCCTGCTCGTCGGGGATGCCGGGAAACTGGCCACCGATAACACTTTTTGTGGTCCACCCAAAGAGCCGCTCGGCGCCCAGGCTCCACAACCGAATGCGACCGTCTCGATCGGCGGCTACGACCGCGTCAACCATCGCGTCCAGGGCACGCGCCGCGAGGAGGTTGTCGGACATGCCGTCATCGTGCCCTACGCTGAGCGACATGCTGATCGTGACGACGAACGACATCCCGGGCTACCGCGTCGACGAGGTCCTTGGTGAGGTGTTCGGGCTCACCGTCCGGTCACGCAACGCCTTCAGCCAGATGGGCGCCGGGCTGAAATCGATCCTCGGCGGGGAGCTGCGCGGCATGACCACCGCGCTCACGGAGAGCCGCAACCAGGTGATGCAGCGGCTCATCGACGAGGCGACCGCACGCGGCGCGAACGCGATCCTCGCGATGCGGTTCGACACCTCCGAGATGGGCGGGGTCTGGACCGAGATCTGCGCCTACGGCACCGCCGTTAGGGTCACGAAGCTCTAGGAGGCAACACCCGCACGACGAGGGTGAGCACCGCGGCGACGACGAACGACAACAGGGATGCGCTCATCCAGGTCTGCGGCGTGAAGTGGATGTCGCGCGCAACACGGCCCCAGAACCCTGCCCAGCGTGGAATCACGCCAGGGTTGACGAGCTGGTAGACGCAGAAGCCCACGATCCAGGGCACCAACATCAACCAGCGGGACGGCGCGTGCTCGGCGACGTCCCAGCGGCGATGCCCGTGCAAGACGAAGTAGTCGACGACCAGGACACCGAATAGCGGCACGAAGACGGAACCGATCAAATACAAGAAGTTCTGGTAGTTACCGATGTGGAACAGCAACGCGAGCAGGGTCGCCGCGGTGCCCACGACGAAGGCGAGGATGCGCCGATCCCAATGCGGGCGCAGATTCTGGGTGCTCACAGCGGTCGAGTAGACGTCGCAAAATGACTGGTCGATCTCACGGATCGCGAGCACCGCAAACGCCGCCTTGCCGAGAAAAACAGCGATGAACGCACCCCAGACGCCGTGGTTCGAGCCGTCACTCGCGGCCGGCACACTCAGGATCGCGACGATGCCGAGTGCGTAGCACGCCGTTTGGGTGATGGTGTAGCCGACGAACGCGGCACTGAACGCCGTCCGGCCTGATTTTGAATGGCGTGAGTAGTCCGCGGCGACCGGTACCCACGAGATCGCGACCGCAAGTGCCGTATCGACGGCCGGCCAGAACTCGCGCCATGAGCTGTGCGCTACTGGGGGAAGTGGGCGTCGCAGCAACTGCACGAACAGGTAGACGACAACGATCGCGACGGCAACGGTCACGTACTTGCGAAGCACCCGGACGACGCCCAGCGGGCGAAGGGCCAGCGCGGTCGTGATGACACCGGCGATGAGGACGTAGCCGTTCTGCGGGATCGATGGCCACAGCTGGTGGGCGGCCGACGCGATGATGACGATCTCGAAGGTGGCCCAACCGAGCAGCTGCAAGATGTTCAGGCCGGTCGGCAGGTAGGAAAGGCGGGCGCCGAAAAGGCCTCTGAGGAGGACCATCGCCGGCGATCCGGTGCGCGCGCCCGGGATCGCCGCGAGACCGACGGCGGCCGCACCGAGCGCGGTGCCGACGAAGGTCGCGAGCAGTGCCGCCGTCAGCGGGAGGCCCGGGCTACCGGCCCGCGGTTGCAGCACGAAGAGCGCCGCTGTGAAGCCCAGCAAGCTGACCCCGAGGTTGCCCCAGAGGCCGACCTGATCGAAGAAGCCCAGTGCCTTGGCGGCTGGTTGGTCGAGCGTGATCGGCGCCTCAGCGTGCGCCGGCACGGTTGCCGTCATTGCCACTCCCTACGCCGGCATTACCCGGTCAGGTTCGAGCGGTCGGCGGCCCTACCGGATACCCCGGCCAGCCACCCTCTCAGCCCGGTTTCGCCCGAGCTCCCGCGGTGTGCGGCTGCCAGAGTACGCGTCCGCAGCCGCTTCGCCACGACCAGCCTCGGGCAGCAGGTCGAGGTTCGTCTGACACCCCGGTGTCAGAATCGCCGTGTGCCCGCTCTGCGCGTTCTCGTCTTGCACAATCGGTATCGATCGGACCAGCCGTCCGGCGAGAACGTGGTCGTCGACCTCGAGATCGACCTCCTGCGTGAGGCTGGGGTAGACGTCATCGAATACCAGCGCTCCAGCGACGAGATCGCCGACTACTCCCCTCGACAGCGAGTCACGCTCGCCACGCGGCCGTTGTACGCGAAGGATTCCGTCGCTGCTGTTGCACAGCTCATCAAGGACCACCGACCTGACGTCGTGCACTTGCACAATCCTTACCCGCTGCTCTCACCCGCGGTGCTGCGAGTCGCACGCCGGCTGGGGGTTGCCACCGTGCTGACTGCGCACAACTACCGGCTGGTGTGTGCCAAGGGCACGTTCTTTCGCGACGGCCAACGCTGTCACGACTGTGAGGGCAAGCTGCTGCCTTACCCCGCCGTGGTGCACGCGTGCTACCGAGGGTCACGGGCGCAAAGTGTGGTTCTTGGCACCGCACTGGTTGTGCACCGCCGCACCTGGCGCGGCGCCGACCGCTTCATTGCGCTGACGCCGGCAATGGCCGACTTCCTGACGCGCAGCGGCGCGCCAGCAGATCGCGTCGTCGTCAAACCCAACACGGTTCGCGATCCAGGTCCGGCGCAATCCGGTGATCGCAAAGACTTCGTCTTTGCCGGCCGGCTGTCGAGGGAGAAAGGTGTGGATCTGCTGATGGAAGCCTGGGACCTGCACCCGGTCGGAACCCTCGGCACGCTGCACATCGTCGGTGAGGGCGAGTTGCGGGAGTCGGTCGCCGCGTTCGCTTCCCGACGCGCGGACGTGGAGCACCACGGGATCCGCGACCGGAGTGAGATCCAGCAACTGCTCTCAACAGCAGCGGTCGCGGTAGTGCCGTCGCGTTGGGACGAGATCTGCCCGATGGTCGTGCTCGAGGCGTTGTCACACGGATGCCCTGTACTTGCGACAGCACGCGGCGGCTTGCCGTATCTGGTCGGCTCTGGTGGGTGGGTCGTCGACGACTCTGTCGACGCATTCTCGGCTGGGTTGACGAAAGCAGCGCGCGAAGCGTCACGTCGAACGGCCGACGCGCGGGCGCGTTACGTCGACACGTTTGCGCCGAAGCCGACGATCGCCCGGTTGGTCGAGACCTATGAAGGCGCCCGCTCGGCAGATGGGTGATGGCCGACTCGGCCAACCTCATCGCGATACTGACGAGCGAGCTGCTCTGCTGGGCACTGCAGCCCACGACGTGTCGCGAGGCAACACGTCGACGCCCTGCTTGCAGAGTGACCGCTCGGCCTCCGGTGGTATCTAGTATGAGACGTCTCGGAGCGAGAGAATGACCGCGTCACTTGCCAAAGAGAGCCAACCGAACGGTGAATGCTGATGCGCATCCGCACGGTGGCCGCGATAACGCACGTTCTCAACGGTGCACCGCTCATCGCTCTCAACGTCATTTCGGAACCAGATACAGGAATGTACGACGCACTCTCTCAAGGGCTGCGTCGTGCCACTGGTTCCCGCTGGCGCACCCGACTGCGCGCGCGGGCAGACAGAGTTCTGTGGAGAGCACCGGGCCGATTGACGAAGTGCGCGAACCTCCACTCCATGCTTGTTTATGAACCCGATAGCGGTGACTGGCGATGATCCCGCGGGTGACGGTCGTCACACCAACGTTGAACGCCGCACGATACTTCCACGACTGCCTGGCCTCACTCGAAGCCCAGCGAGAGTCCGTCACTGTTGAACACATCGTTGTCGATGACGGCAGTACGGACGACACGCGCGACATGGCCGTCGCTGCAGGCGCCACGATATTCGACGGCGAACGCGCCGGGCTCTACGCCGCAATGAACCTCGGCCT
>DATCDK010000059.1:0-2420 GCA_036510735.1 Acidothermaceae bacterium
GGAACGGATGTTCCCGACCTGTTCGACCGGGTGGCCGTCGGGGCTCGTCGGCGCCGGCGACAGCGTTCCATCGGCGCCGTGAGTGCTGCCGCAGTGGTGGTTGCGGTTGTCGCGTTGGTGCCCGCCCTGGGACGCGGCAACTCCTCGACAAACACGCAACCCGCTGGGCCGGGACCAACTGCGACTTCGTCGCCAGCGGCTTCCCCGTTGCAGAACGGCAATGAGCACCCGTCGTCGCCCGTGAGCCAGTCGGCAGCGGCCTCATCGTCACTAGCGGTGAACTCGCCCTCCCCGCCTCTTAGCAGTACGCCGCCCACGCCGCCGCTGGTTACGACTGGTGCCTGCGCTGGCCTCTCCGTTGCGATGTCGTTTGGTGATCCGCCGCCGAGCCCCGGTCAAGTTGATGGGCTCGGCCTCTTTCTTCACGATCTTGAGGCGGAACCGAGCCTCAACCTGCTGACGGTGAAGGCTGACTCAACGCTCAGCCTTCAGGCATCCGGTCCGGCCGCGTGTGTCAACCGGCTCGCAGTCACGACGGTAGCGGGCAACTTCCCTACCAACACCGGGACCGCGCAACCCAACTACACCTTCAAACCACTCGTGATCCGGCCCGATGCGCCCGGTACCGAGAGTGTCGACGTCATGTTGCGACCGTGCGCCGCGCCCGCAACGTGCGACGGCGGCCAATTGCTCGCCAGCACGATCATCGCCGTCGACCCACCGGCATCATCGAGCGCTAATCCGGTGTCGAGCAACTTGGGCGCGTGTCCGACCGTGCTGCCGCTGGTGCCCGGAGCTGACGCCGCTGCGCAAGCGAAGGCGGCTGCGGTCAAGGTCGTACCGACGATCTACCCGCCCGAGCCGACGAAGGATTTCACCGTCACCGCGGTCTACCCGGCCAGTCAGAGCCTTGACGGCGGCAAGGGAATCGGGACGATCGCGTACGGCACGTGTGGCAAGACGATCGGCGACCGCACATGGGTAGTCGAAGTCCACTTCCCGCACGATCCCAACAACAGCGCGTCGACCGGCAACGGCCAGTTGTTCGTGTCGCAGTTTGCGAACGGTGGCTGGCAGGTCTGGTTCCGCAACCACTGACGTTCTATCCGAGTGTTGAAGCCCAGCGCTCGTTCTAGGTGCGCTGGACTGCAACGGTCGCCGACGCAGGACCACCCGGACCGAGTGTTGCAGTTCAGTGCTCGTTCTAGCGTGCGCTGGACTTCAACGGTCGCCGAGGCGGGGACGGCCCGGCTAGCGGTTGGCCATTTCTTTGCGCACTGCCTCGGCGAAGTCGTCGACGTCTTGCTCGGTGGTGTCGAAAGCGCACACCCAGCGCACTTCACCGGTCGCGCGATCCCAGGGGTAGAAGAAGACCTGCTCCTGGAGTCGCGCTGTCACGTCCGCCGGCAGGATCGCGTACACCGAGTTGGCTTCCGGTTGGCGGGTGAGCTGCACGCCAGCGATGTCCGCGGTCGCATCGGCCAACCGACGCGCCATCGCATTCGCGTGCGTGGCGCTGCGCAACCACAGATCGGTGCCGAACAGCACCTCGAACTGCACGCCGACGAACCGCATCTTCGACGCCAACTGCATGCCCGCCTTGCGCAGGAAGTCCACCCCAGAAACGGCGTCCGGGTTGAGCACGACGATCCCCTCGCCGTACAGAAGTCCGTTCTTCGTGCCGCCGAGACTGAGGACGTCGATACCGACGTCCGTCGTGAACGCACGCAGCGGGACGCCGAGGGCAGCTGCCGCGTTCGCGATGCGCGAGCCGTCGACATGCACGAACATCCCCAACGAATGGGCGTGCGCACAGATCCCGGCGATCTCGTCCGGCGTGTAGACCGTGCCGAGCTCGGTGCTCTGGGTGATCGACACGACGCGGGGCTGTGCGTGGTGAACGTCACCGAAACCCCAGGCCTGGACGTCGATCAGCGAGGGCGTGAGCTTCCCGTCGGGAGTCGCCACCGGGAGCAGCTTGAGCCCGGCGATCTTTTCCGCTGCACCGCACTCGTCGACATTGATGTGGGCAGATTCCGCGCAGATCACGGCGTCCCAGCGCTTCGTCATTGCCTGCAATGACACGACGTTGGCGCCGGTGCCGTTGAAGACGAAATACACCTCGGCGCCGGCACCGAAGTGTCCTTGCAGCACCTCAACAGCGGCGGCCGTGTAAGGATCGCCGCCGTAGCTGCCGACGTGCCCGCCGTTCGCGAGGGCCAAAGCGACGAGAATCTCCGGGTGAACGCCCGCATAGTTGTCACTGGCGAACCCGCGGCGGGCCGGATCGTGGTGCTGCCCGTTCAGGTCGTCAGCCATACGCGCTCCCCATTCACTTCTTCGGCCGGCTTGTCCCACAGACCAACAATCGTGTCGGCCAAGTCCATGACATCGGTGTAGCCCTTGAACGCGGCGTCCGG
>DATCDK010000060.1:0-7949 GCA_036510735.1 Acidothermaceae bacterium
CGCCCTGCTTGACCAGCTATTAACCGAGGTCGGCCTCCCGCGCGCCAACGTCGCCGTCGCCAACGTGTTGAAGTGCCGGCCGCCTGGCAACCGCGCGCCGGCGAAGGTCGAGGTCGCCAACTGCCGTCGGTTTCTAGCAGCGCAGATCGCGATCGTTGAACCACGGGTGATCTGTGCACTTGGCGGGACGGCGGCCCAATGGTTCTTCGGAACGGGCGCAAAGATCGGGCAACTGCGGGGTCGAGCACACGACGTCGACGGCCGCCAAGTCGTGTCGACGTACCACCCGTCTGCAGCGATCAGGTTCGGTCCGGCGGGGGTGCCGCGCGCGGCATTGCGTGAAGACCTGGCGTTCGTCGCGCTGCTCGCGGCGGCACCGTGATGTCGGAGGTGCAGTGATCGTCGACATCCCGACTGCGCAAGACATGCGAGACCTCGGCGTGCGCCTCGCCCGGATCCTGAAGCCCGGCGACCTGGTCGTGCTCGACGGTCCGTTGGGCGCCGGCAAGACGACGCTTGCCCAGGGGATCGGGGCGGGGCTCGGCGTCCGCGGCGTCGTGACCTCGCCGACCTTCGTGATCGCGCGGGTTCATCCCTCGCTCGCCGATGGGCCGCCGCTCGTGCACGCCGACGCCTATCGCGTCGGCGGCCCGCTCGAAATCGACGATCTCGACCTCGACACCTCTGTAGACGATTCGGTGACGATCGTCGAGTGGGGCAGAGGCCTCGTCGAAGGACTCGCCGCCGACCGGCTCGACATCGAGATCTCCAGGACTGTGGGCAGCGAAAGCGAGCTACGCCAGGTGCGCATTACAGCCCAGGGCCAACGATGGGACGGCGTGGAGCTGGGCGACGTGCTCGGAAACCGCTAGCATCGCAGCCAGTTACGCTCTTGTACGTGCTGCTCCTCGCTTTCGACACGTCGACGCCGGCGGTGACCGTCGCGTTGCACGACGGCACCCAGGTGCTGGTCTCGCACACCGTCGTCGACGCCCGCCGGCATGGTGAGTTGCTGGCGCCGGGCATCGCTCACGTCCTCGCTGACGCCAGCAGTTCGGCCTCCGATCTGACTGGCATTGCGGTTGGGGTCGGCCCCGGTCCGTTCACCGGCTTGCGCATCGGTCTCATGACCGCGCGCGCCATGGGCGACGCGCTGAATGTTCCGGTCACCGGCGTCTGCACACTCGATGTGGTCGCCGCGGCTGTCGTGAGCGAGCAAGCGTTTCTGGTCGCCACCGATGCGCGCCGCCGTGAGGTCTACTGGGCCAGCTATGACGCAAGCGGCACGCGCATCGACGGGCCACGTGTCGAACGACCGGCGGACGTCGAGTGGCGAGGGCCGGCGTATGGTGCCGGCGCGTTGATGTATCCGGACGCATTCGTCGATGCGCGCCGACCCGAATATCCGGACGCCGGTGTGCTCGCCTCGATGGTCGCGACCGGTCGCGCGGTGGTGCTATCACCAGATCCGCTGTACCTGCGTCGGCCGGACGCGGTCGAGCCCAGCCCACGTCGTCCGGTCGTCGCGGTATGAACGCGCGCCGGCGTCCGTCGCAGAGCTTGGCGTCGCTCGAGCCCATGCGTTGGTGGGACGTCGACGGTGTGATGGATCTCGAACGCGACCTGTTCGGCGATGAGTGCTGGACCGTTGCGATGTTCTGGTCGGAACTCGCCGAACCGGAGACGAGGTTCTACCTCGTCGCACGTGACGGCGCTGAGATTGTCGGCTACGCAGGGCTTTGCGCGTATCCCGAAGAGTCGTTCGTGCAGACGATTGCGGTGAAGCGCGACCGGCAGGGGACCGGTATCGGTACCAAGCTTTTGACGGCGTTGATAGACGAAGCACGCCGGCGCGACGAACCGATGGTCGGGCTCGAGGTGCGTGCAGACAACCAGGTCGCGCAGCGCATGTACCAAGCGTTCGGCTTCGAGCAGGTCGGCATTCGTAAGGGCTACTACCAGCCGAGCGACACCGACGCTGTTCTCATGGTGCTCAATCTCGCCGGCGTCGATGTGTCGAAGTGGGCACCGACCGACGGCTCCGACGCGTGATGGCTGCAGGTTCGCAAGCGCTCGTGCTCGGCATCGAGACGTCGTGCGACGAGACAGGCGTTGGCATTGTGCGCGGCACCACGTTGCTCGCCAACGCGGTCGCGTCAAGTGTCGAGGAGCATGCGCGCTTCGGCGGTGTCGTTCCCGAGGTCGCGAGTCGCGCGCATCTCGATGCGATGGTGCCCGCAGTGCATCGCGCGCTAGCTGACGCCGGGATTTCGATGCGTGATGTCGACGCGATCGCGGTGACTTCGGGTCCCGGTCTTGCCGGCGCGTTGCTCGTCGGGGTTGCTGCGGCGAAGGCGTACGCACTCGCCCTCGAGAAACCCCTCTACGGCGTCAACCATCTCTCGGCGCATGTCGCGGTCGACACCCTCGAACACGGACCGCTGCCCGAGCCGTGCGTGGCCTTGCTCGTATCTGGTGGGCACTCGTCATTGCTGCTCGTTCCCGACCTCACCCGCGAGGTGCAGTCACTTGGCTCGACGGTCGACGACGCGGCCGGAGAAGCGTTCGACAAGGTCGCCCGTGTGCTGGGTCTGCCGTTTCCGGGCGGCCCGCATATCGACCGGGTCGCGCTGGACGGCGACGCTGGGCTGATCGCGTTCCCGCGGGGAAAATCAGACGACGGAACCCTGGATTTCTCCTTCTCAGGGCTGAAGACCGCCGTCGCGCGGTGGGTCGAGGCCCGCGAGCGAGCGGGTGAATTGATACCAATAGCCCATGTGGCCGCTTCGTTCCAGGAAGCCGTGGTCGATGTTTTGACCATGAAGGCGATCACTGCGTGCCAGGCGCACGGCGTCGACTACCTCGTCATTGGCGGCGGCGTTGCGGCTAACTCCAGGCTTCGAGCCGTCGCCGAACAGCGCTGTGAAGCGGCAGGTATCACGCTCCGAGTCCCGCGGCCGAGTCTTTGCACTGACAACGGTGCGATGGTTGCAGCCCTGGGTACTCGATTGGTGGAGGCCGGCTTGCCGCCGTCCGATCTCGATTTTCCGGCCGATCCGTCGCTACCCATCACGGAGGTGAAGGTGTGATCGCACGCATGTGGGAGACCCGGATCAACGAGGGTCAACTCGACGAGTTTTGCCTATGGGTGAAGAGCACTGCGTGGCCGCAGTTCTTGGCAGCGCCAGGCTTTGGTGGCGGCGAGCTTTATCGCTCGGATTCACCGGATCGTGCGGTCATCGTCACGAGATGGGCCTCAACGGACGCGCTGGCTGCCGGCAACGAATGGTTCGACCTCGGCGCGGAGCGTTTCGTTGCGCGCGAGCCGGAAGCCTGGGAGTTCACCCCCGTCGACGTTGGCTGAGCCGGACGCCGTTCGTCGGGCGCGGCGGTAGACAAGTGGCGCCTGTGCGCGTCTACTCTTCTCGTGCTGACCTGCGCGGATTGTGGAGCGACGAACCCGCCAGGGCATCGTTTCTGTTCTTCGTGCGGGTCGCCATTGGCGGCGGCCTGCCCTGAATGCGGGACGCCGGCCGGCCCGGGTCAGCGGTTCTGCGGCGCGTGTGGAACCGCGCTGACGGCACGCGGCGCGGCCGGGGCGCCGTTGGCCGGCGCTGAGTACGCAGGCCCGCCGCGAGCGGGCTCAAGCCGAGTCGCCGAGCGCCGGGTGTGTTCCGTCCTTTTTTGCGACCTCGTCGGCTTCACGGCCCTGTCGGAGACTCGCGACCCAGAAGAGGTTCGCGAACTGCTGTCGCGGTACTTCGACACCGCGCGCACGGTGATCGATCGCTATGGCGGGGTCATCGAGAAGTTCATCGGCGACGCGGTGATGGCGGTGTGGGGCGCGCCCGTCGCCGCGGAGACCGATGCCGAAAGGGCGGTTCGCGCTGCTCTCGACGTGGTCGCCGCCGTGGGTCAATTAGGGATCGATCTCGGTGTGCCCGAACTCGCCGCCCGCGCGGGGGTCGTCACCGGCGAGGTTGCCGTCACGCTTGGCGCGACCGGCGAGGGAATGGTCGCGGGCGACGCGGTCAACACGGCGTCTCGAGTGCAGGCGGCCGCTGGCCGCGGCACGGTCCTTGTCGATGCTGCGACCCGTCGCCTCGCATCGACAGCGGTCGGTTTCGAAGACGCGGGCGAGTTCCATCTGAAGGGCAAAGTCGAGCCGGAGCAGCTGTGGCTCGCGGTCCGGGTGCTCGCTGGCCTCGGCGGTTCGCAGCGGGTCGACGGACTGGAAGCGCCGCTCACCGGTCGTGACCCTGAGCTGCGCACGATGAAGGAGCTGTTCCACGCCGCGGCGGAGCGCCGCGTGCCGCGGCTCGTGGTGGTGAGCGGACCTGCGGGCGTCGGGAAATCCCGGCTCGGGTGGGAGTTCGAGAAGTACATCGACGGGGTTGCCGACGTCGTCCTGTGGCACCGCGGCCGTTGCCTCTCCTACGGCGAAGGCGTCGCTTTCTCGGCCCTGGTGGAGATCGTGCGTCAGCGGTTCGGGATCGCGGATGAGGACCCCGTCGATGTCGCTGCGCGCAAGCTGGCAGACGGCGTTGCGCAGTTCGTGCCGGACCCTGAAGAACGGGTGTATGTCGGAGCACGTCTCGGCCGCCTTTTGGGCCTGCCTTTCGGTGACGACGATGGCGCTGTTCTTGGTCGCGACGAACTGTTCGCGGGTTGGCGGCTGTTCTTCGAGCGCCTCGCCTCCACTCACCCAGTGGTGCTGCTGATCGAGGACGCGCACTACGCCGACGCGGGGCTGCTCGACTTTTGCGAGCACCTCGTCGACTGGGCTCGTGATCTGCCGATCTTCGTGTTGGTGTTCGGTCGCCCCGAGGTCGAGGCGCGGCGTCCGCGGTTCGGCACCGGCCGCAACCGCACGACGTTGACCATCGATCCGCTCGACAGCACATCGATGGACCGCCTCGTCGATGCGCTCGTTCCTGGCATGCCGGCCGAGGCGCGCAACGCGATTACCTCGCAAGCGCAAGGAATTCCGCTCTTCGCGGTCGAGACGGTTCGGTCTCTTGTCGACCAAGACATCGTCGTGCCGCGGGAGGGCGTCTACCGCCTGGTCGGCGATGTCGGGCGACTCGCAGTCCCCGACAGCCTGCATTCGTTGCTCGCTGCCCGGCTCGACGCGCTTGAGCCGGTCGCCAGAGATTTGATCGCGGACGCCGCGGTGCTCGGGTCGTCCTTTCCGCTCGAGGCTCTCGTGGCAATTTCGGGCAAGAGTGAGGCGCAAGTGCGCACGGCGCTCGCCGACCTCTTGCAGCGTGAAGTTCTCGAGGTCAGCGCCGACAAACTCTCGCCACAAAGGGGCACCTACCGCTTCGCACAGGAGATGCTGCGCCAGGTCGCGTACGACACGATCTCGCGCCGTGACCGCAAAGCACGACACCTCGTCGTAGCCGCCCATCTGCGAGCGACGTTCCCGAGCGACGGCGACGAGATGATTGCCGTTGTCGCGCGGCACTACCTCGACGCGCTGGCCGCTGTGCCCGACGATCCTGACGTTCCCGAACTTCGCGAGTTGGCGATCGCCGCGCTCGTCCGGGCAGGCGAACGGTCACAACGTGCAGGTGCTCAAGCGCCGGCTGGCGTCAGCTACGCCGCAGCCGCAGCGTGTATCGAAGAACAATCAGGCGCTCGAGAAGGTTCGGTCACCGCAGCCCAGATGTACGAGCGGGCTGCGGAAGCCGCGATCCTGGCGATCGCCTACGACGATGCCATCGATCGCGCCGGCAAGGCTCGACAACTGCACCTTGCTGCCGGCGACGTGCGGGCCGCAGCACGACTGCAGTCGACCGCTGGCCGCGCTCTGCGCCGATCGGGTCGATTCACCGAAGCGCGCGAGCAACTCACCGAGGCGCTCGCCGTACTGCGGCCGGACGCTGACCCCGACACGATCAGAGCGCTCGTCGAGTTGGCCACGATCGAGGTATTCGGTGGTGGGGCGCACGCGCAGACCTTTTCGGCGGAAGCGGTCGCGTTGGGCGAAGCTCTCGACGTCGAGGCTGGCTTGATGTCGAGGCTGTTCACGATTCGCGGTCTGGCCCATGCGTTCTCCGGATCGAGGCCACAAGCGATCGCCTACCTGCGCGAGTCGACCAGACTCGCCGAGAAGGGCAACGACATCGGTTCGCTTGCGCGGTCGTTCCTGAATCTCGCCGACGTGCTGGCCGTCACCGATCCACAAGCGTCTGCGGAGGCGGCACGGACTGCGGCCGAACACGGCCGGCGACACGGTGATCGCGAGATGCTCGCGGTCGCGACGGCCAACCTCGCAGGGGCGATGCTGCTCATGGGTGATTGGGACCAGGCCGACCAGGTGCTCATCGATGTGGGCGAAGAAGGGCTCGACGATCACCCTTACATCGCCGCGTACCGCGCAATCCTGTCGGCCCTGAAGGGAGACGTTGAGGGAGCGACGATGCGACTGCCTATCGTCTTGCCCCTTCGAGAGAGCGAGGACCAGCAGGACCAGGCCACCATCGCTCTGGTTGAAGCGTTCACCTGCGCGGCTCGAGCCGAGCCAGTCGATGCACTGCGTTTGAGTCGCGACATCATCGGGCGCATCGATGCACTCGGCGTCGGCGCGGAAGCGATCCGATGGGCATGGCCACTCAGTGTCCGGATGGCAGCCGAGCTCGGCGACGCCGATGCGGTGCGTGACCTCGTCGCGGTCGTCGATGCGTTTCCGCGTGGCCATGTGCCGCCAGTTGTCCGCGCCGAGCGTGACCTCGCCGTCGCGCGATTGGCAGCGGATGGCGCAGACCCGAATGCGGGTGAGTTGTTCACGAATGCAGTCGCCGGACTGCGGGCTCTCGCGAGTCCGTACTACCTCGCGTCCGGTCTGCTCGACCACGCCGAGTTCTTGCGCACTCACAATGATGCGGCCGCTGCCGCTGAGCTGATCGACGAGGCGCGCACGATCGGCACTGCGCTTCGCGCGCAACCGATCGTCGACCGGGTGAGTCGGTTGGACCGCCAGTCCGCCGTGCATTCCTGACGGGTCACGTCTTCACGGCGTCGGCGATCACCGCGTGGTGCTTTCCATCAATAAGTGCGAGGACGACGACTGCTTGCGTTGTGCCTTTCAGCTTGAGGTCGCGTCGTAGCTGTTCGACGTCGACCGCCGAGCCGCGCTTCATGATGGTGACCCCTCCGACGTCACGTTCGCGTAACGCAGAACGCAATCGCTTCAACGAAAACGGCATAACCTCGCGCACCTCAAACGCGTGTGCGAACGGCGTCTCAACCCGGCGATCGCTCGTGAGGTACGCCGTCGTTGCGTCGAGGAGGACGCCATCGATCGATCGCGCGAGGTCGCCGATCAGGTGCGCCCGGACGACGGCATCGTCGGGTTCGTAGACGTAGCGGCGCATCTCACCCGTCGGCGCCGGCTCATCGGCGTCCGACCTTGTTTGCATCGTTGCGCCGGACGGCAGCAGGGTCGCCCGTCGCCTTGTTTCACCGTCGGTGAAGAGGCCTGCCCAAAGCACTGCTTCCTTGAGGCCACCCGCTACTGAGACCCACTCGATCTCGATCCCGTCGGGTACCAGGTCATGCGGAATGCCAGGGGCGACTTTGGCCGCGGCCGACGGCACGTTGGCGAGCAAGGCCGTGACGAACGACCAGGGTGGTGAGTAGGCGTTAACGTCGAATGTTCGCCGTCCGCTCGAACGCCGCGCGGGGTCGATGAAGGCGGCGTCATATTCGGTGAGATCTAGCGCCTCGACGTCGGCGTTCTCGATTCTTGCGTCGCTGTTCAGTCGCGCGGCGAGGACCGTGACCGGGTCGTGGTCGAAGCCGGTGACGTTGCACCCGGCGGCTTTCAGCGCGCGCAGGTCGGCACCGATCCCGCAGCACAGGTCGGCCACATTGGCTGGGCGTCCGAGGGTGGCGTTCAGGGCTTGGAACCTTGTCGCGCGATGTTGGGCGGCAACGGCGCTGGT
>DATCDK010000061.1:0-3132 GCA_036510735.1 Acidothermaceae bacterium
GACAGCCGCACGTGGTTCGTGGTCGCACCGAACGTGCTGGGCGGATGTCAGGGCAGCACCGGGCCCTCGTCGCTGCGCGACGGGAGCCGGGATCTGTCTTTGCGTGCCGACGGCCCGCGACAGATGTCGCTGCGCGACGCGAGCCAATGGGGGTCGGCGTTTCCGCGCATCACGGTGCGCGACCAGGTGGCCGTTGAGGCGGCGCTCGCGGATCGCCTCGGCATCGCGACGTGGGCGTCGTTGGTCGGCGGCTCGATGGGTGCGATGCGGGTGCTCGAGTGGCTTGTCGGATACCCCAGCCGCGCGTCGTCCGCCCTCGTTCTTGCCGTCGGCGCAACCGCAACCGGCGACCAGATCGGCACGCAGAGCGCGCAGCTGCGTGCCATCACGAGTGACCCGCGCTGGCGCGGGGGTGACTATTACGACGCTGCCGACGGAGACGGGCCGCACGAGGGGATGGGCCTTGCGCGTCGCATCGCGCACCTGACGTATCGCAGTGCCGACGAACTGCAACTGCGGTTCGGCAACGAACCCCAAGACGGCGAAAACCCTTTGCGCGACGGTCGTTTCGCCGTGCAGTCGTACCTCGATCATCAGGCTGCGAAGCTGGCCCGCCGCTTTGACGCGGGGACTTACGTAGCGTTAACCGATGCGATGAATACCCACGACGTGGGCCGCGGTCGTGGCGGCGTAAAGGCCGCGTTGAGCTCGATCATTGCGCCGGTCGTTGTCGCCGGCGTCGACTCTGATCGCCTTTATCCGGTGGTGCTGCAGCGCGAACTTGCGGACTGGATCCCGACCACTGTCGGCGGCCTTCGCATCGTGCATTCGGAGTTCGGCCACGATGGCTTCTTGATCGAGCGCGATGCTGTTGGTGCGCTCGTAAGGGAAACCCTCGCCATCGCCGACCGCGTTAGTGCGCCGTGTTGACTCGCGCGTCGAGTGCTTCGAATCGCCAGGCAGCTAGTGCGCGGCGCAACTGGTTGACGCTCGTGGCGAGCATCGCCGGGGTCGTGGCGTCGAGTGAGAACAGCAGCCGGGCCACTCGCAGGCAGCTGCGCCGGGTTGCCGCGAGTGCGTCGTAACCGGCGCCGAGGGGGAGTGCGGCATCACGCGGCAGGACACCATCGAGCTCGGACGGCGAGGTGCTGGGCTCAGTGTCGGCGCTCAGCGAGGAGAGCACGTCGTCGGTCGCATTGAACGCGTGCTCGAGCAGGGTGGTCGTCAGGTGCGGACCGCTTGCCGTTGCGGTCGTGCACGCGCGCAGCAACTCAGCGACCCGCCACCAGATCGCACTCGAGATGGCCTCGTCAGGATCTTTCAACTGGATCACCTGAGCGATCACGGCGTCCGGCATCACTACCTGAGTCTCATGCGTCGGTGCGGTCATCGGGCTCCTGTCGCGGTAGGTCTGCTTTGTTGCGAGTGCAGCCTCACTCTGGTCCGGGATACTGAAAGCCGTCTGAGCTGTCGCTGGGAAGTTCCTGGCAGTCTCGCCCGGCCGCACGCGGGGCCCAACCCGAATACAATGAAGATCGTCGAATAGTGGAGTTGCGAGCACCGTGGCGGACCAGCAAGGCCCACCAGACTTCGAGCCTGGGCGCGTGTCGCGGCCGTACCTCTATGCGCCGGGTGAGCTGCCCGGCGGGCAGCCGCCGGTGCCAGTCCAGCAGAAGCGGCGCCGCTGGGAGCGTGCTGGCGGTACGGCGGCCGCCGGTGGCGGCGTGGCTGCCAAGGCGGGCCTGCTCACCAAGCTGTTTCTGGCGCTGAAGGCCAGTGTCGTACTGGTCAAGTTCAAGTTCGCGCTCAGCATGGCCGTGTCTGTCATTGCGTACGCCTTCATCTTCGGCTGGTGGTACGCGGTCGGCTTCGTCGCGCTGATCGCAGTGCACGAACTCGGGCATGTGGTCGCGCTGCGCTTCATGGGCATCAAGGCGTCGCTGCCGACCTTCATCCCGTTCATGGGCGCATTCGTCACGATGAAGTCGAAGCCGAAGTCCGTCGCGCACGAGGCGGTCAGCGCTCTCGCCGGTCCGGCTGTCGGGACTCTTGGTGCCTTGGCCGCGTTCGAGCTGTCGCATGTCTTCAACTCCCCGTTGTTGCGCGCGCTGGCTTACACGGGCTTCTTCCTCAACCTGTTCAATCTGGTGCCCGCATTGCCGCTGGACGGCGGGCGGGTGGCGGGTGCGTTGCATCCCGCGCTGTGGATCGTCGGGTTGGTTGCTGCGGGCGTGTTCGCGATCCTGCACCCGAGCCCGGTACTCATCTTCATTCTGGTGCTCGGCACCGTCGAACTGGTCCGGCGTTGGAGAACCCATAAGTGGATCGACGCCTCCTACTACGCGATTCCGCCGTCGACGCGGGTCGCCATCGGATCCGCGTACGCTACGGTCGCCGTGATTTGCCTGTGGGGCATGAGCCTCGCCTACGTCCCCCGCTAGAGGAGTAAGCGTGTCCGATCAGACCGACGCCAAGCAGGAGTTGCAGGCCGAGATTGACGAGATCGATCAGACTTTGCGCAGCCTTCACGGCGAGCGCGGTACGCAGGTCGACGACGAGGGCGACCAATCTGACGGTGCCGCCGACCTGACCAACTACGAAGAAGAGCAAGCGCTGATCGAGAACCTCGAAGCACGCCGCCAATCACTGGTGGAAAAGCTCAACGGCGCATAGGAGATCGCCGCCCCGATCTACCCGCGGGGCTTAAAGAAGGCGTTGCTCGGTTTCTGCATCAGTAGCACCACGATGGCCACGTCGAGCAGTCCGCTGATAAGGCCGACTACCCGGCTTGCAGCCGCGACGGTTTGGCCGAGCGACGCGAGCGCGCTGATGATGCCAAGCCCCGTGATGACCCAGGTGACGATGCGCGCCCAGTTCTTGCCTTTGCGGACTTGCAGCGCCAGCAAAATGAACAGCACGACGAAGACGATCCCGAACACCACACCCGCCCCGATCGCGACGTTCACGGCAGTGTTGATCTTGGCTGAGTCGAAGTTGGGATTCTTCTTGGCGATGTCGGCGCGCAGGGTGCTCTTGGTTGAAAGGGCAACGACCAACGACACGAGCCCGAGAACTGCGGCGACGAACATCAGCCGCACTGCGTTGACCACCGACGAAGGTGCTGGCCCGACC
>DATCDK010000062.1:0-4588 GCA_036510735.1 Acidothermaceae bacterium
GGACACGCGCTGCGCATCGGCAAGCCCCTCCCAGCCCAATCAGCGAAACGCAAGGTGGAGCAGCGGGAGCGGACCAGGATGATCGCCCGGCGCTGGCCCGACGGCCCGCCGATGTGCGCGTACCCGAACTGTGGGCGGCGCGCCGACGACGTCCACGAGCTACTGAGCAGGGCACGCGGCGGATCGATCACCGACGAGGCGAACACGCGTCCACTGTGCCGCCCGCATCACGACTACATCACCCGGAACCCGGCCGCTGCTGCTGCTGAGGGTTGGGCTTTATCGCGAGGTGTCGCATGACGGCCATCGTTCTGCGCGCCGATACCCGCTGCCTGCCGCTGCCCGATGCGAGCGTCGACCTGATCGTGACGTCGCCGCCGTACTTCGGCCTCCGTTCCTACACGGACGGCGGCGAGCATTACGACGGGCAGATCGGCTCCGAGGCGACGCCGCGCGAGTGGGTCGATGCGATGGTCGAATGCACACAGGAATGGGCCCGCGTGCTCAAGCCCACGGGGTCCATGTTCGTCAATCTCGGCGACAAGTACGCGGGCGTCTCGAATGGCTCGTATGCGCATCGAAACGCATCCCGCGACCGTAATCACACCATCTCTCGCTCGTCGCTAGGGCACGGCATCCCACAGAAGTCCCTGATGGGCTTGCCGTGGCGTTACGCGCTGTCCTGCATCGACGACCTCGGGCTGATCCTGCGCGCCGAGATCGTGTGGTCGAAGCCCAACGGCCTGCCGGAGAGCGTCACCGACCGGGTGCGCCGCAGCCACGAGCAATGGTTTCACCTGACGAAGGAGCCGCGCTACTTCTCTGCCGTCGATGAGATACGGGAGCAGCACACAGGGAACTCTCATGGGTCTGGTAACGGCGCCTCTCGGGCGTGGCTGCCAAGTAGTGGAGGCACGAACCATCGAGCACTCGATACCGACCCGACAGAATACAACCCGCTCGGCAAGCTCCCGGGGTCCGTGTGGACGGTCCCGACCGAGCCGCTGACCGTGCCCGCGCACCTCGGCGTCGACCACTTCGCCGCGTTCCCCACCGCGTGGCCGAAACGGCTGATCCAAGGCTGGTCACCGAGCGGGGTGTGCGTGGCGTGCGGCGAAGGACGACGGCCGACCATCGACAAGGGCTTCGCGCTCGACCACGTCCAGGCGCGCAAACGGCCGGGGTTCATCGACGCCACCGAGCCCAACGGCAACCTGCGCGGCATGAATGCTGCGGTGCGCCCGAACGGCTCAACGATCGCCACCATCACCGGCTACGTATGCGCGTGCCCCGACACCTGCGCACCAACCCGGCCCAGTGTCGTGCTTGATCCATTTGGGGGAACGGGCACGACAGCCCTCGTAGCGTCCGCGCTCGGCCGCACAGGCATCAGCGTCGACCTATCCCACGACTACTCACGGCTCGCCATGTGGCGCACCCGCGACCGCGCACAACTCGCCAAGATCCTCGAGGTCGCCAAGCCACCGACAGAGACGGTCGGCCAAGAGGCCATGTTCGGAGGTGTCGCGTGAGCCCGCAACGGATTCAGCGACGCCGCACCAAGGGCTGGCGGATACCCGAGGGTGCGGTGTACGTCGGCCGACCGACCATGTTCGGCAACCCGTACAGGATCGGTCAGGCTGTGTGGATCAGGAGCGACAACGAATGGGAACGCTTCACCATTTCGACGCGACAAGTAGCCGTTTCGCTGTATCGCCGCTGGGCGATGGCCGACACTGTCGACCTTCACGACTTCCCACTCGAACACGTCTACCTTCAGCACGCGCTTGCCGTTCGGCCGCTTGGCGGGCACGACCTCGTGTGCTGGTGTCCACTCGATGAGCCTTGCCACGCCGACGTCCTGCTTGAGCTAGCCAACCGAGGGATGGCGGCATGAATCGGCCGCGCGCTCATCGCGCAACTGGAGCGCGCCGCGTGACCCAGCCTCTCGACGAAGACGACGACGTGGGCGCCGGCATCCTCGACCGCGCTTTGGCAGCCATCTCGAACTGGCTCAAGACGAAAGGGCGGAAGTAGTGGCAATCTCGAAGGCGTTGCGAGCGGAGATACTGCGCCGCGACAACTACGCGTGCCGGTATTGCGGCGCGAAGGCTCCCGATGTCCGCCTCACGATCGACCATGTGACGCCGGTCGCGCTCGGCGGTGGCGACGTGCCCACGAATCTCGTCACTGCGTGCTCTGCCTGCAACTCAGGCAAAGCCGCCATCCCGCCGAATGCCGAGACCGTCGCCGACGTGTCGCAGGACGCGCTGCGGTGGGCTCGAGCTAGGGACCGGGCGGTCGCCGTCGTCGAACGCAACAACGCCGCAGCGGACGCCGACATTGAGGCCGTCCTGCAGTCGTGGGCCGACCAATGGGCAGCGAAAGGCAGCGGTCACCTGCCGGACTTTCCAGCCGATGTCAACGCAGCTATCGCGCGGTGGATCGCTCGAGGCATCCCCGTTGAGGCTATGCAGCGATTCATCGGCATCACCATCGGCAAATATCAACGCACACCCTCGATGATCCGGCCCGACTGCTGGGTGTACTTCGCAGGCTGCTGCTGGCGCTACCTCACCGACATTGAAGACGCCGCCAAAGCGATTCTCGCGCAGGAAGAGTCCTAGTGGCTCGAGACCACCCGCAGGTCCGCCGCAACGGCCCGTACGCGCCGCTGAGCGCGTTCTACGCCGACGACGACGCCATAGCCGAGCTGGACGAGCGCGAGGACGACCGTACTGAGTTGCTGTTCGTGCGCGGGCTCGCGTTCTGCGCTCGAGACGCCGGCCTCGACGGCTTCGTCTCATCGGTCGCACTGCGGACTGGTCGCGTGCTGCGGCGCAAGCCCCGCAAAGGGCAAGACGTCCTCGCCAACGCCGAGGCGCTTGTCAAAGCTGGGCTGTGGCTGCCTGAGACGGATGGCTACCGCTTCCGTCGGTGGTCGAAATGGAACCGCACATCAGACGAAATCCAAGCGGTCAGGGAAGCGGACGCCGCACGGAAAGGAACGCGGGGTGGTACGGATGCTCCAACACAGTAGGTACGGATTCCGTACGGAAGCGGTACGGACACGGTACGGAATCCGTACGTGTTCCGTCCCTCGTGTGTGCGCCCGCGTAGACGCGGCACTTCACAGCACTGCACTGCACGTCATCTCACAGCAGTTCACGGCACCGCATCGTCCTTGTACTTCTCTTCGTTCTAGGCGCTCAGGACCGTTACGCGCGAAGGCCGTGAGCGCATGATGGACACACTCTTCGAGGGCTACGAAGCTGGGCCTGTTGTCGATGATGGCTTGTCAGCCGACCGTCGGCGCACGCTGCGTCAGCGCCGTGACGTCGCCAGCGGTGTGCATCCGCTGACTGGCGGGAAGGCTCGACCGGACCTCGGGACGTGCGGTGAATGCACGTTCCGGCAACTGTTCCGCCACCACGACGGCACCTACCCGAAGTGCTTCTGGACGCCGCCGTCGTGGTCGGCTGAGCGGTACGAGACGACTGCGCCGCCGAGGCTTAGCCACGGCACCGCATCGGATGTGCGCGCGTGGTGGCCCGCATGTGAGCAGTTCGAGCTAGGCGCCCCGAAGGTCGGCCCTGACGCGGCCAGGTGGAAGCCATGAGCGACGACTTCTGCGGCTGTTGTGGCCGCCCGTGCCGCGGCATGTGGTGCACGCAGTGCCTGTCGCACATTGCGCCAGCAGGGCCACCGTTCTGGGAGCGCACCTACGAATTCGTTGTCGGCGCGCCGTGCCCATATCAGGCAGGTGCACGGTGAGATCGAAGCTTCGGGAGGCTCTCGTCCTGGTCATCGTCGAACTCCGGCCGTCGTGGGATGCGGACGGTATCCGCAAAGCCCTCGAACACCCCGATTTGGCGTCGGTGAACGAGAACGCGGTCACGCTCGCAGCGGTGCGGGCGGCGACCGATGGGAAGGTCCGCTCACCGGGTGTGATCCCGTCGCCCGGGCCGCATTGGGATGAGCGGCCGGCGAACGCCCCGACACCGATCCCGCCACGCTTCGCGGCTGCTGCGCCACTGTCGGATGCGGAACGCGCTGCCGCGGATCAAGCTGCGGCGCGTGCTCGGGAAGCCCTCGCTGCTGCCCGTTCCGTCGTTGAGTCTGTGGAGGTGTCCCAGTGACCGACCAACCGATCGAACACATCGAGCGCGGTAAGCCGCCCTGGCGAGAAGAAACGAAGACCGAATGCGGGCGTCTCGTCAGCGAGTTTGCCGTTGTCCTGACCCGCGAGCAGGCGAAGAAGAAGATCGCCGGTCAGGGTAGGCAGCGGGCGGCGATGTCGACGTGCATGACCTGTTGGGAGACGGCGGGTCGGCACGGGGAATGGGCTGACGATCCGTGTGGCGTGATCGACCGCGAGGCCCAGTCGAACCGGTGGCGGCGTGGCGAGATGAGCACGCTGGAAACGGAGCTGCGGGCGCTCGCGGTGCTCTACGTGGCGCACAGCGACGAGTACGACGAGATTGTGGCTGGTCTCGCCGCGTCCGTGGACTTGTCTGCTGCGCGTATCGCGAAGAACGCCGCACGCCGCTACGGGCAACGCGCATGAGCGACGAAGCGCTGCGTACTG
>DATCDK010000063.1:0-16158 GCA_036510735.1 Acidothermaceae bacterium
CTTCTGGGGCTATGAGGCCGGCTGGGCGTTCGTCGTCGGAAAGACGGCAAGCTGCGCGGCGATGGCGTTGACGTTCGCGTCCTACGCCGCGCCCTCGCATGTGAGAGCGGTCGGTGTGCTTGCTGTCGTTGCGCTCACGGCCGTGAACTACTTCGGTGTGCAGCGGTCGGCATGGCTGACCAGGCTCATCGTCAGCTTCACGCTGCTCACCTTGGCCGTTGTGGTCATCGCTTGCTTTGCGGGCGGCCAAGCTACAAGCCACCACCTCACGCCGTTTCCGGGTACAGGTGTGCGCGGTGTATTGCAGGCGGGCGGGCTGTTGTTCTTCGCGTTCGCGGGCTACGCCCGCATCGCCACCCTCGGCGAGGAGGTCCGCGACCCGGCGCGCACAATTCCGAGAGCGGTCACCATCGCGCTGCTCATCACCCTGGTCGTCTACGCGGTCGTCGCTGTATCGGCACTGATGGCCATCGGACCGACCGGGCTCGCCGCCACCACAGCTCCGCTTCGCGCGGCAGTCGATGTCGGGCGGCTGCACGCTGTCGCTCCGCTCGTGCAGATCGGCGGCGCAATCGCTGCGCTCGGGTCGCTTCTTGCGCTCATCCTCGGCGTCTCGCGCACCACGTTGGCGATGTCGCGTGACGGATATTTGCCGACGGCACTGACCGCCGTGCATCCGCGCTACGCCGTGCCGCACCGCGCGGAGTTGGCGGTCGGCGCAGTCGTCGTCGTCCTGGTCGCAACGATCGATCTGCGGGGCGCGATCGGCTTCTCGTCCTTCGGCGTACTCGCGTACTACGCGATCGCCAATGCCAGCGCGATGACGCTGACTCGCGGGGAGCACCGGCCGCCTCGCTGGCTACCTATGCTCGGCCTGCTCGGTTGCGTCGTGCTAGCAGTCAGCCTGCCCCTGGTCTCCACGCTCACGGGCGCAGGCGTGCTAGTGCTCGGGGCACTCGTGTTTGCTAGTCGACACCAGTTCCGAGCATGACGCGAGCGTCGCCCCCCCGTAGTCCGATGAAGCGTTGATGCTCTGCGCGTGCAAGAACGCGCGCTGAGCAACAACACCGATCAGTGATGCCGTTTGGGGTCGGAACATCGGGGTATCCGTGCGGGACCGGCGGCCGTGCCGGTGCGATCCCACCCACCCTGGAGAGTGCTCGTCATGTCTACCGATGCCATCGTCGCCCTCAAAGATGACCACAAGGCAGTCAAGAAGCTGTTCAGGGCCTTCGAAAAGGCAGCGAAAAGCGGTACTCCACAACACCGCGGGGAGCTGGTCACCCAGATCATCGCCGAGCTCACCCGGCACACGTTCATCGAGAACGAAATCATGTACCCCGAGGTCCGCAAGTTGCTTCCCGATCTTGAAGACGACGTGCTCGAAAGCTATGAGGAACACCACGTCGCAGACGTCCTGTGCCTCGAGCTCTCACAGATGTCTCCGGCCGACGACCACTTCATCGCCAAGACCACGGTGCTGATCGAGAACGTCGAACACCACGTCGAGGAAGAAGAAACGGATTGGTTTCCGAAGGTGCGCGAAGGACTGTCCAGGACGCAGCTCAGTGAGATCGGCGTGCGCCTTCTCGAACTCAAGAAGACCGCACCGACCGATCCCAGCGATCCCAAAGCAAAGAAGAGTGCCCACGACGCAATCACCGCGTGAGGCCAGGTGGGAGCCCGCTCATGGCAACGTGGGCGGGCTGTCGACGCGGCAGGGTCAGGGCATCGTGAGTCGAATGCCAGCGTCCTCGGCCTCGCGCGCATCGCGCAGTGCATTCGTTCTTTCGAGATCGGCCTCAGCGGTTGCGCGATTCGAGAAGTTGATGCGTGCGGTCCAACGGCGGGCAAACGAAAGGATGGCGACGAGGGCGGAGTCGTTGGCTGTGTGGGTTACGGCCTTGAGGCCCGCCAGGTAGTTCAGGCGGTAGACGGTGGGGATCACGATCCTCACTTCTCCGGCTCGGACTAGCTCGGAGTTCATCATGAGTCGCGCCACGCGTCCGTTGCCGTCTACGAATGGATGAACCTCGCTAACGAGGAACATCATGAAGACCGCGCGAGCGAAGGGGCTGACTAGTGCCCTGCCTTCGTCGAAACCGCTGCGAAGTGTTCCCTCGACGAGCTCGGGAGCAACGAACTCTGTAGATCCCGCGCGGTTGGCCCGTGTCTTGAATTGGCCGGGGCTCTTTTCCGTACGTGCGCCGAGCAGGATGGCATGCCGGTACTTGAGAATGTCGACGAGCCCGTCGGCGCTTTCGGGGGTGCGACGCATCTCCTCATGCGACGAGGTGATCTGGTAGGTGCGCAAGACGTCATGTGCGTCGTCCGGGCGCTGCTCGGGAACAGCGTTGTCGAACACGATCGCGGCAGCCTCATCGAGAGTGAATTCCGTTCCCTCGATGTAGTTCGAGAAGTACGCCTCGTAGAACGGCAACAGCTGGCGGCGCTCCTCGTCTTGCGGCAAGGCCGGCACCACATCTGGTGCGAGGTCGGCGAGCGAGTTGGCGAGCCGTGCGAACGCGTCTAGTCGTTGCTGGTCGACGGGCCGACCAGCAGCCCGGGCTTTCATTGCGGGCGAAACGAGCGAGACACCATCGTGCGTGTTGAGCGCGGCGCTAATGAGCGCCTCCAGGATCGCGAGTTCCTTTTCTCGTCCGAGAACGGGTGCGAGCTCGCGGGCTTGATCCCGTAGTCGATTGAGGGCCGGTTCACCTCGCGCTGCGCACAGGGAGTCGAGCCATTCCTCCACCTCGGCGCGGGTCAGTGTGCGTGAAGCGCCCGTGGCCGTGACGCGCGTAGGAGCGAGGTTGTCGAGCAGCCCGCGCGCCTCGCTCGACATGTAAAGGCCGTCGGGAAGCGACATGTCGCTCGGCAGCGGTCCGGCTCCTGCACGGGGATATACAACGACTCCAGGAAGCTTGAGCGGGCGACTTCGTGTACCCACCACATATAAGGCGCCGTTGCGACCCGTCCCGCCGTCCCTTACTGAGCGGTCAACGATCACCGCGCCGGGTATCTCGTGCGCGACGATCGGCCACAGCCTGTCGTGCACTACTTGTTCAGGCGTGCGAGAGGTGTCAGGCGTGTAGATACCTGGGGCCAAGCGGACTAGCTGCCCGCGGTCGTGTGCGCGGGCCAGCTCACGTCGATCTTCGTCACCCGAAAAGACAAGAGACGCATAGGCCGGTGCCAAGACGCCGCCCTCCTGTGAGCGATTCGACGAACTTCGCTGCTGCGACATTCTGTGGTTCAGAGGTCGCGCTTGCGACATTTTGTAGGGCAAGGATAGCGGCAAACTGCGACATTATGTCGATCAGAGCCTGCAGGACGCGACTTTCTGTGCCTCAGAGCCTCAAAGTATGTGACAAATCGTCGATTGAAGGTGTCGCCCGTGAGCTTGGTCAGGACAGCCCGGCCACGGCACGTCCGGCGGCCTGTCGAACGGTCCGGGCAGGGGAATGTTCGCGCCCTGATACGACGGCCACGGCACCGGGTGGGCTTGCGGTTACCTAGCAAAGTGACAGCCCAGGAACCTACCCCGGAGCACTCTTGGCTGTAGGTAGAAGTTGATCGAGTGCACGCGCTGCGGCAAGCGCTCGTCGAAGTCGTCGAACGTGGCTGCTCGCATCGGATGGCCCGGGCACACAGGCTGTAGTTCATGGGAACCATCAAGAGAATCGCGCCGATCTTCCCCGTCCGCGACGTGCGCATCTCCTTGGAATACTACGGACGTCTCGGCTTCGCAACGCGAGAGTACGAACACGGTGGCTACGGCTTCGCCACTCGTGACGGCATCGAACTCCATCTCGGTGAAGCGCCGGAGAACGCCGGTCCGAGTTCGGCGTACCTGTGGGTCGACGACTCAGACGAGTTGGCGAAGACATGGAGCGCTGCAGGCGCGGACGTCAGATTTCCTGAAGACACTGAGTGGGGACAGCACGAAGGCGTTCTCATCGATCCCGATGGCAACATGATCCGATTCGGCTCGCCAATCAAACCCAAGCCCGACGCCAGCGACCGTTGATGCTCAACGCGTGCAAGAACGCGCGCTGGGCATCAACGCTTCGGAGTGGTCGCGCCACCTGACATGACGCCGCGGCTTGACCGCCATGACATGACCGATCGGTCCGATACCGCCGACATGATCGAGCCGAAGCTCACGAACGAGCCGATCGAGAAAGCCGACGCGAACGATCCGATGCTGCCGATCGAGAGCATCGAACCGACCGAACCGATGGACAGAATCGATCCGCGTGACCCGATGCTCAGGATCGAGCCCTCCGACCTAATCGACAACAAAGACCGCATGCACCCATCATGGTCGTCAGGCGACCGTTGAAGTTCAGCGCACGCAAGAACGAGCCCTGGACTTCAGCACTCGGCCAGACTGCCTCGGGATCAACCGGTTGGACGGCGGGGTGGTCGGGGTTCGGGCGGGGGGTGGGCGGTGGAGTTAGCCGAGGTTGGCTAGATCGACGCGGCCGCGGATCGCGAGTTTCCGGTAGATGGTCGCCAAATGGCTCTCTACTGTGCGCGGACTGAGGAATAGCTCGGCGGCGATTTCCTTGTTGTTGCGGCCGGCAGCAGCGAGGGTCGCGACCCTGTCCTCGGCGATGGTGAGCTTCGCGCCGGTGCGCGTCCCGTCCAGCCGCCGCAACTCGTCGTCCGCTAATTGCTGCCACGACGCAGCGCCGAGAGCAGCGAACCCGGAGACCGCGGCCTGAAGGCTGGCCCGCGCCGCGACCTTGGCCCGCATCCGTCGCTGCACCTGGCCAAGGGCGAGCAGGCTGCGCGGCAGCTCCAACGGCAACGGCGACAACCGGTGAGCCTCGACCGAGGCCTCAAGCGCAACGACCGCCGAATCGAGGTCGCCCTGCGCCGCCAGCCGGAGCCCATCGATCCGATAGCCGACGCCGACAAGTGTTGGTCGACCCAACCGCGCACCGAGTTCGCGCTGTTCAGCCGCGATGTCGCTGGCCCGCGAGAACTCACCCGCGACGATCAGGGCCTGGCCGAAGTCGCCCTCCATCCGTTGCCGGCGTCCGGGCTCGCGAATCCCGAGACTCAACGCAGCTGACCACGCTTGCTCAAGATGCTCAAGCGAACGGGTAGCGTCGCCACGAAGCAAGGCTGCAAGTCCGAGAACATGTTGGTACACAACGGTTTTCTTTGACAGCGCACGCTCGTCACTGAGACTGAGCTGGCCAAGAACCAGCTCGCTAGCAGCCGCGATGTCCCCGGTCAGAACGCCGAGGAGCGCTCTAGCCGCGTACAACGACGCCGGCGCGACACCTCCGGCCTGAGCTAGTCCCTCGTCCGCAGCAGCACGCGCGGCCGGGTAGTTACCAGCCCAACATTCAGTAAGCGCAAGGTGGCCCAGGAGCGCCGGGACAGAACCGTCGTCGCCTTCACCCCGAGCGACGCCGAGTGCGTGCAGCAGCTCGATGCGTGCACCGTCGAGGTCGTCGACGAGCTTGAGTTGATAGGCGCGAATGCTGCGAGCCCGATTGAGCACAGGCGTCGCATGCGATGCAGCGAGTTGATGCCGCGCTTCGGCAGCTTCAGCGCGATCGAACAGGTCGGAAGACAGTCCCTGCCCGGCGTCGAGATGATCCTCGGCAAGGTACACAAGCGCGGTCGACAGCGCACCCGGGTCGGTGTCGCCAAGCCCGTCGAACAGCGCAATCGATTCGCGAGCCAGGTCGCCACGACTGGTGCCGCGGCCGTCACCAACGTCGGCGGCGCACGCAAGTGCGACGGCTCGAACGCGCGATGACGCCGACGAATCGTCGAGCAGCGCGCGCAGCAAGTCTTGTGCGGCTGATTGCCCTCGCACCCAATACGTCGACTCGACCAGCAGCGGCAGCAGACTCGGCCACTCCGAATCCGACGGACCGTCGCGCACGATCGACTCGGCCAGCTCGCAGCAGCGCACCAGGTCGCCAGAAGAGAAACGCAACTCAGCCGCCGCCAGTCGCCGCCGCGACAGAGCCGCGCGGTCCGATGGCGGGGTCAAAGAAATCGCAAGCTCGGCAAGCTCGGCCGCCGCAGCAGTCGCTCCGCGTAACCTGGCCGATGATGCGCCAACCTCCAGCGAGTGAGCGACCTCCGAATCCGGTTCGCCATCGGTAGCCAACGCGAGGTGTCGAGCGCGTTGCTCGGGGTCGGCGGTGATTTCGGCAAGTCGCCGGTGCAGCCGATGTCGTTGGCCAGGCGACTCCGCTGCTAGCGCTGCCGAACCCAGCAATGGATGCGTCGGACGCAGCCGGCCTGCGCTCTCGGTGATCAGGTCGGCCGCCACCGCGGCGTCGATCGCCGCATCAGCGTCGGCGACCGTGCCTTCCAACCCACGTCGCGTCGCACCCCACGTCGGTCGTGACAGCGCCGCAACGACCAGGAGCGCCGCACGTGCATCGCCAGACTGCAGAGCGAGCTTGCGCCCGAGCAGGAGCGTCATCGACTCCGGCACGGGCAGCTCCGAGCCACGCGACAACCCAGCAGATTGCAGAGTTCGGCCAAGTTCCAAAGCCCAGAACGGATTTCCGCCCGCAGCAGCCACGATCGCGCGCTCATCGCTCCCCGAGGGAAGTGTCCCGAGATGCAAACGCACGAGTTGCAACAGGTCGGCATCGGGTAGCGGCCCCAGCACCATCACCGACGGCGAAAGTCCCGAAAGCGCATCGACGACAACGCGTGCATCAACATGATCGGACGCCGACCCGCCGGCAACATCGGCCGTGCGCCGAGTGATCAAGACCGATACGGACTCACTGCGCAGTCGTCGTAGCGCGAACGCGAGTACCTCGGCGCTTGCGCGATCCAGCCACTGCACGTCATCGATCGCTAATAGCACCGCCGCGTCGGCAGCCAAGACCCGCAGCAAAGCGAGCACGGCCGCACCGATTTCGCGTTCGTTCGGCGGCACACCGGCAGGTACTCGTCGCAGCAGCGCAACCTCGAGGGCGGTCCGTTGCGGAGCCCCGAGCCGCGGCAGCAGCATGTCGGCCACCGGATCGAGCAGATCCCCGAGCCCGGCGAAGGACATCCGAGCCTCCGATTGCGCCGGCCGCACCGACAGCACGACGTCGCCGCGCCGCATGGCTTCAGTGACTCCGAAACCCCACAGGGTCGACTTCCCGATACCGGCCTCGCCCTCGATCACCAGCGCGGCGGGAGTCGGGGAACTCAAGAACGCGGCAACCGCATCGTTCTCGGCGTGGCGACAGGCGGGCACGGCAGAAACGGGGGCCGGGACCGTTCCTGTCATAGGTGTCACGACCCGTCGGGCGCTGCGGCGCACCTATCGCTGGTCGCGATCAGTGTCACAGCCTGCTCGCCGTTCTCAGTGTCGCAGTCAGGTCAAGGTGTCGCAGTCAGGTCAAGCGCGTGTCATCTACGTACCAAGACCAGTCCTTCTACGGATACGGGCAACCGCCCCGCTCCCTAGCGTCAGCCGATGTGAGCACCTACCTGATCCAGCGCCCGGTCGGGGCCGGCGAAGTCGCCGAACTCGGAGCTGAAGTCGCGGCAATCCAAGCCGCTGCATTGGCGATGACAGCGACCGGACTGCCGGTGAAGGTCCTGCACACGACTTACGTGCCTGCCGATCAAACCTGTCTCTGCCTGATGGACGCCGACGATGCGGCCACCGTCATGGAGGCCCTCCGACGCGCTGGCGCAACCGCGGCCAGAGTGCTGCCCGCTCTCGCCCTCTAGTACGAGGAGATCTCGATGACCGCGACCACTCGACGTCCAGCAAGCATTGCCGTTGGCTTCGCTGCGCTCTGCGTGTGCCTCGCCTCCTGCTCCGCTAAAAGCAACAATGCACAAGCCTCAGCCGGGACGTCGAAAGCTGACGTAACTGCCGCGGCTGCAAGCGATGCGACGGCGCAGGCCTCGGCGTCGGCTGACGGCTCGACGCCCGCTGATGGCGCGGCACCAGCACATGGCTCTATCGACCCGTGCAGTTTGCTCACCGACGCCGAGGCAAGCACTGCACTGGGCGGCCCGGCTGCACACAAGGTCGCTGACCCGAAGGCAGGCATCGGCGGCGCCGACTTGCCGGTGACCGAGAACCTCTGCAGCTACAACCTCATCACCAGCGACCAAACGGGTCACGAGATCTACATCGGCGTGTTTGACGGCGCGAACCGTAAGTACTTCGACGAGACCGCGAATGACTCCGACCACTCCGCCGTCCCTGGTCTTGGTGACTCCGCCACCGCCGACGCGCAGATCGACGTTTTCGTGTTCAGCAAGGGAACCATGCTCGAGATCTACGGCAGCCTCGGCGACGGTGACCAGCTGCAACAGATCGCCAAGCTCGCCATCGCCAAGTTGTAAACCCACTCAAACAATTCTCTGAAGGGCTCGCCATGAACAGTGCACGCACCCTGCGTCTCGCCCCGATCGCGTTCGTCGTCGGTGTGACAGTCATGGTGAGCGGTTGCAACGGAACGAAGACTGCAGCTACCGCAACCACCGCCGACTCGGCTGCGGCCAACGCATCCGTCGCGGACTCGGCCGCCGCCGTTGATTCGGCAGCGCCGGTTGACTCAGCCGCCGCTGCCGCGCCGGTCAAAGCCACGGGCGGCGGAAAGTTCTGCACCGAGCTCGCGACGGCAATGAACTCGTCGGCGGCATCGGCCGCGCAAGCCGGCACCGATCCAAAGGCGCAGATCCTGGCAGCCCGCGCGGCCACCAACAAGATCGTTGGCGATGCGCCGGGGGCCATCAAGTCGGATGTCCAACTGCTGGTGAAAGCATCGAACGCCATGTACGACGCACTGTCCAAGGTGAACTACGACTACAGCAAACTCACCCCGGCCGATACCGCGGGTCTGTCGGCACCTGACGTCGCCGCGGCAGAACAGCACTTGCAGGACTACGTCAAGGGAACCTGTGGCATCGATCTCGGCGGCGGCGGAGTTGCTGCCGCGAGCGCGGCCGCGGCGGCAGCCGCTGGCGACAGCAACAATGCGGCGGCTGGCTCGGATGCTGCCAACAACGGATCCGCTTGCGACCTCGCGACCGCCGCCGAAGTTAGTGCCGGAGCCGGCAAGCCGATGAAGCTCACCGGTGGCGCAGACACGATCTGCGCATTCGGCGCCGTCGACGACCCGAGCTTCTTCATGTACGTGCAGGTCTATAACGACAAGAACAGCATGGCCACGCCGTTGGGGATCGAGGACGGCAGCGACCACATTGACGGTCTCGGCGACGACGCGTTCTTCAACAAGACCGCCGGGATGGTCTTTGTGCGTAAGGGCGACCGCGGCTTCAGCTTCACGCTCCCCTCGCTGGCCAACCTCACGACCGACCCGGCCGCGATCAAGGCCAACATGGTCACTCTCGCGAAAGCCGCAGCCGCCCGCTTCTGACCGCCGCGGCTTGCCGCTTGTCCACCTACCCCACTTCGCATCCCTGGTGGTTGTGATTCCGGCCCAAATCGGGTCTGGACGCAGCCACTCGGGATGCAAAGTGGCTTGTGTGGGCTAGCGGACGGCGGCGGGTGCGGGTGTGCCTCGCATTCCGAGGCCGTGTGCTTGGCCGACTCGGCCTGCCTCGACGCGGTTGCTGACGTCGAGTTTGTGCAGCACGTTCGACACGTGAACGCTCGCGGTCTTCTTGCTGATGAACAGCGCCTCAGCGATCTCGCGGTCGGAGAGTCCGTCAGCGAGTTGGCCAAGGATCTCCATCTCACGCGGCGTCAGTCCGAGGGAGTCAGCCGAGGACGCAGGCGAAACCGAGGCGAGGTCAACCGTAAGCGTGATGCGCGCACGTTGCGCGAGCTGTTCGATGCGCGTGCGCAACGGGATCGCGCCGATCCGCGAGGCCGTAGCAAACGCAGCTTGAAGGCAATCGGCCGCTTCTCGGCGTCCAACTCGATTTTCTAGCAATGCCTCCGCCTGCCGCCACTGGCAATCGGCGGTGCGGTACGGCTCGTGGGCGGCCTCCCACAGCGACACGGCATCCGCCCATAACAACGCATCGGACCGCGTGAGACGAGACTGCTCCGCAACGGCCATCGCTATGCACGCCCTTGCCTGGGGCGCCCGGGAACCTGCGCCGCCGTCAACCGGTCGGTTGGCCTCTTGGATCAGGTCGGCGGCGAGCCTTTGGGCAGTGTCGACGTCGGCCTGTCGGCCTCGAGCTCGGTCGTCGGCCAATCGGTCGGCGAGAGCGTGCACGCCCAACGCACAAATGTGTGCACGACGTGATGCGTCATCGGTCGCCGTCACGAGCGCTAGTGCACGTTCGACGGCGGCGTAGGCGTCCTCGGGTAAACCGCGCTCGATGGCCAACTCGGCAATCTCCATGTAGAGCAGCCCCCGCGTCTGAATATCGTTGAGGTTGACTGTCGACCGCTCCACGTCGGCCAGCATCTGAGCAGCTTCGTCGAGTCGGCCGCGACGGATCGCGATAATCGCGGGCACCAGCTGTGGGGCGATGTCAGACGTGCCGACTCCTCTGCGCCCCCAACTGGCCAGCATCGCTTCGGCTTCCTCGTAGCGGCTGAGGCGAACGAGCGCCCACAATCCGTTGACGACAACGCCGTTCAGCCGGGGAAATCCGCGTTGCTCGCCGGCCAGACGACTCTCCAGCACGAGGTTCACAGCCCCCTCGAGATCGCCCCAATCGGTGAGCACGTGGCCGAGGTTGATAAAGGCTCGATCGAGATCCCACGCGTTGCCAACTTCTAGCGCGATGGTGAGTGCATCGCGCAGCAACCGGATGCCGTCGTCGGGATGACCAAGATCGGCACGGCAGACTCCCAACGTATTCAGGGCGTGTCCTTCGACACCGCGGGCACCGACTGCTCTCGCGACGGCGATCGCCTCATAACACCGAGCCTCAGACTCCCCGTTGCGCGCGACGAGCATGAGCCACCGGGCCTCTTCCGCGATGATCCCGGCTAGCTCAACCGAAGGGGGGTTGGTCGGAAGCAGCGCCGCCGCCGTTCGGTACGCATCGAAGGCTGCCTGTGATTCGCCGAGTGCCCATCGGTGGCGCCCGAGCAACGTGTAATACCGCGCCACACCAAACGGATCGGCGGCGGCGTCAGAACCATCGATGGCTGCCTGTGCTAACTCGGCGGCGCGCGAACCCGCGCCTGCCAAGTGGGCGACTTCCGACACCTTGGCGAGCAACTGCACACGATCGGTTCGGGCATCGCCTGGCATTCGATCGAGCGCTGACAACGCGTGCTCGAGATGGGCGAGTGTTTCGGGGAAAGCCCACACGGCCTCGGCTGCATCGGCGGCGGCGAGTGACGCGGCGAGTGCTTGCGGCCACTCACCTGCTGCCCACCAATGGCCGGCGAGTTCGGCGACCCGATAGCCCGGCCCCGATGCTCCAAGCGACGGATCCGCGGTGAGTGTTGTCGCCAGCGCGCGATGCAACCGGCGCGTTTCGCCAGGCAACATCGCTGCGTACACGGCCTCGCGCAACAACGCATGCCGGAAGCGGTAACCCGCAACACTGGCGTCGACTACAAGGATCTGCCGGTCGACAGCTTCGGCTAGGGCAAGGTCAAGAGCATCAGAATCGAGGACGCGCAGCGCTGCCACCAGACGGTCGGTGACCGTCGTCCCCGCTGTGGCAATGACCCGCAGCACTTGCTGCGTCGGCTTTGCGAGTGCTTCGACGCGGCTGAGGATCACGCCTTGCAACTCCGGCGACAACGATGGGTCGTCGCGCGCCGCGATGAGCTCCTCGGCGAAGAACGGATTGCCTTGCGAACGCGCCCACACTCCGTCGGCGAGCGCCCAGTTCGGCTGCTGGCCGAGGATCGCACCGATAAGAGTCGCGGTCTCGTCGCGGTCGAGTCCGCCCAGACGCAGTTGAGTGGTGCGCGGATGCCGCGTCAGTTCGGTGAGCCAGCCGTGCAGCGGGTGATCGCGCAGCACTTCTTCGGCGCGGTAAGTAACGACGAGAAGTGCCTTCGCATCGGTGAGGTTGCGCACCAGGTAACTGAGCAGTTCGGCGCTCGCGGAGTCGGCCCAGTGCAGGTCTTCGAAAACGAACACGACCGGCGCTTCGTGTGCGGTCTTGGTGATGAAGGTGAGGATCGATTCGAACAGGCGGGTCTTGGCGAACTCGTCGACCGGTAGAGCTTCACCGGAGATGTCGATGGCGAGCCCGCGGGCTACCGGGCCAGCGACATCGGCCGCCGTATCGACTTGGCCGAGCACATCACGCACGATGCCGACGATGGGTGCGTAGGGGAGTCCGCCGCTGTCTGTCGGGACGCAAACCCCGGTGGCCACGAGTGCGCCGGCGCCGCGAACCTCGGTGCTGAACTCCTCGACGAGCCGCGTCTTGCCGACCCCGGCGTCCCCGCCGATGAGCACCGTCGTCGTCCGGCCGTTACTTACTTGTTCGAACGCTGCGCTCAGAACCGCGAGCTGCTCGGCGCGGCCCACGAACTGTGGGGACGAGACGCGACCCCCCACAGCTTCACCCATCCCCATGCGCCGGCTCGACTGACCTGAGGTTACTGCCGGCGCGACATCACTGGCAGTCACTTAGCAGGGCCGACCGGCGATGCATGACGTGGTGTTGGCCTGGCTGAGCGGTGTGACCGGCGCGACGTCCTTGGCGATCTGGGCGCGGTTTGCGGGGCTGAGCGTGCTGGCGCCGTTGTTGCTGAGCGGAGCAATGTCGTTCGTGATCTCGGCGCGGTTCGCGGCGCTCATCTTCTCCGTGGTGACCGGGCCGGTCTTGGCCACGTCGTCGGCGACGATCGCACGGTCGGCGGGGCTGAGGTTGGCGGAGACAGGGCCGGTGGCAACGTCGTTCGCGACGATGGCGCGGTCAGCCGGACTGAACTGTGCGTGCGTCGCGACCTGGGCGGCCGAGCTGACGTGGCTGGGTGCCGTCACGCGGCCGACGAAGAAGGACAGGATCGAGAGTGCGATGACGGTCAGTGCGATGACGGCGTTGCGCTTGGAGTGGGTCGAGGGCTGATCGGTGCTGACCTGGCCGCGGACTGTGGTGGTGCTCATGATGTTCCCCTTCTCACTCGATCACCCGGGTGGTGATCGCCTTGACTTCAAGGTGCTCGTAAGGAGTAAGGGCCGGCATCGGGAGACCTCCTCAGATGAGCCGTAGGTACTACCTAGATTCTTGGACGGCGGGGGGGCGGGCCTTAGAGCGGCGACGGGGCGGCGGCGACCCTGACCCGCCGAGCGTTGGTCTTCAGCGGGCGTTCTTGCGCCCGTTGAGGACCTGCGGTCGTTTGGGCGGCGGGACCGTCTGGGTCGAAGTAACTAGCCGAGGGTGGGCTCAGGTGCCGATGAGGCGCTGTTCAGATTTGGTCGAACAGGCGGTCTCCTGGGCCAATCGGACCAAATTCGGTGGTTTCGGTGGCGGGCGGGCACGGCGTGACAGAGGATTCATCCAAGACGCGGACATGCCGCTCGGTGGGCAACGTGCCCGTTCAGTTCCGTCCTGGGGGACGTTTTTATGCGCAAGGCAATTGCTTCGATGGCCACCGGCGTGGCTTTGACCGCCCTGTTGACGACCAGCGTGGTGCTCGCCGTCTCGGCGTCCGCCGCCTCGACCACAACCTGCAACGCCATCGACGCGCCCAAGGCCATGAACGACCTGCCTGCGTCAGCCGACTGCCCGACCCCTGGCGCACCCGCCGTCCACGCCAATGCACTCGCCCCTGCCACGCTCGTCGCGACGACGGTGATCAACCCGACCCCGCTGACCTTCGCCCGTACGGACGGCGACATTCTCGCGATCACCGAGGTTGGCCACAACGAGCTGGCGATCGGTGGCAACTTCACGAACGTCGTCGTGCCGCCGGTTGCGCCGGCCGTGACCTGGACCAATGTCGCCGCTACCAACTTCGCCGTCATCGACGAGCTGACGGGGCAGGTCATCTTTGCCGGCCAGACTGTCGGCTCCGGGGCGAGTTCGGCCACCAACGGTTACGTGCGAGCCATCACGAGCTTCGGTGGCGTCACCTACATCGGCGGCGACTTCACCTCGGTCGGCGCCCAAGGCGGCACTCTCGTCCCGCGCAACTACGTGGCAGCGCTCGACGCATCGTTTGTCCCCACTGCATGGGCGCCCAGCGTGACCGGCACGATCCGTGCCGTCGCTGCTGACTCGAACGACGTCTACATGGGCGGCGACTTGGGATTCGTGAAGGCGTTCAACGCAACGACCGGGCGCCAACTCTGGTCGCAGCCTGTCACCGATGGTGGCGTGCATGCGCTGCTCGAGACCGGTAGTTTTCTTTACGTCGGTGGACTTTTCGAGACGTACGGCGGTGTGACGCAGCACGGCTTGGTCGAGGTCAACCTCGGCGATGGCACGGTCGTGCCCACCTTCAATGCGAACCTGCGACCTGACGACGGCGTGGGCATCCACGGGTCCTACGACGGCGAGGAAATCATCTCGTTGTCGGTGGGACCCGATGCGAACCAGATTCTCATCGGTTCGGGCGGCAATGCGCCCGCGGGCGACTCGTCGAACGAAACGATCCTGACCGATGCCACAACCGGTGCGCGTGTCTGGCGTTACGGCACGCGTGGCGACTCGCAGGCGGTCGGAACCGTCGGAGACACCGCGGTGGGGGGCTACCACAACAGCACCGCCGATGACCCGGCGACTTCGCCGAACTACTTCGGCATTCAGCTCGACGCCACGAACGCGGCCGCTACTTCATGGGACCCCGCGGTACAGGGCTCATCGGGCGGCAACGCGGACGGCGGGAACGGCGGCGTCCAGGCGATTTACGTGAACCAGACCACGCACACGCTCTACATGGCTGGTGCCTTTGCCACGTGGGAAAGCCAGAACCTCGTCGACAAGTCCCTCATCGCGTTCTCCTTCACCCCCGGTGCCGCGACAGCGCCCGGTGCTCCCGTGATCGGCACAGCGACGGCTGGAGACACGACGGCTACCGTGAACTGGACCGCGCCGTACGACGGCGGCTCGCCGATCACTGGCTACACCGTGACCTCGACTCTTGGTGCCATCGTCGCCACGACCACCGGCGCCACCAGCGCGACGGTGACCGGACTCACTGACGGCACGTCCTACAAGTTCAAGGTCACCGCAACGAACGGCGTGGGCACATCAGCGCCGTCCGCGTCCTCTAACTCGGTCACGCCGACTGCGCCGGTCGTTCCTCCGACCACGACTACGACGTCAGTCGGCGCGACACCCGCCAGCCCGGTGACCGCCGGCACGTCCGTGACCTTCACTGCAACCGTGAGCCCGACTGCCGACGGGACGGTGCAGTTCATGGATGGCTCGGCCACATTGGACTCGCCCGTCACTGTGGTCAGCGGTACGGCATCGGACACGACGACGGCGTTGAGCGGCGGAGTGACGCACTCGATCACGGCCGTGTTCACGCCGACAGATCCGACTGCGTTCACGACGTCGACAAGCACCGCGCTGAGCTACGAAGTCGACGCGGTTAGCGGTGGCAGTGGCGGTGGCGGTGGAGGTGGCGGTGGCGGCGGTGGCGGTGGCGGCGGTGGCGGTGTGGTTCCCGCAACGACGCCAAGCACCGTCGTCCGCATTGCCGGTGCTGACCGCTTTTTGACCGCCGTTGCGACGATGAACGCCGAGTACCCGACTGATGGCAGCGCGGGCGCAGTCGTCTTGGCGGTCGCTGACAACTACCCTGACGCATTGGTCGGCACCGCACTTGCGGCCGCCAAGAACGCGCCGCTGCTGTTCGTGCAGGGTGGCTCGTTGACGCCCGAAACCCAAGCGGGCATTGTGCGCGTGCTGCCGGCCCACGGCACCGTGTATCTCCTTGGCGGCACCGCAGCTATTCCGGACAGCGTCGCCACCACCCTGACGGGTCTCGGCTTCAATGTCGTGCGCTACGCCGGCACCGACCGGTATGACACGGCGCTGAAGGTGGCCGCAGCACTTGGTAGCCCGAGCACCGTGTTTCTCGCGACCGGCATCAACTTCCCCGACGCGCTCAGCGCTGGTCCCGCCGCGGCGGCATCGCATGGTGTGGTCTTGCTGACGGATGGCTCGACTCTGCCGGCTGATGTGAAGGCGTATCTGACTGCGCACCCCGGCACGGTTTACGCCGTGGGCGGTCCGGCTGTCGCAGCCGATCCTGCTGCGACTCCGTTGCAAGGTGCCGACCGCTACGCGACCGCCGTT
>DATCDK010000064.1:0-73814 GCA_036510735.1 Acidothermaceae bacterium
CTGGCGATCACCATCGTCCCGAACGCGGTACCCGCCGTTCCGAACCCGATCAGCATCACGGCTGCGAACAGCGGGCTGTAGCCGCCTGTCGCGGGTAGCTGGGTGAGGACGAGGAATCCCAGAGTCGCGGAGACAGTGGTCAGCACGAGGACCCGGCCGACGCCGATGCGGCCCGCCAGCCGAGCACCGAATGCCCCAGCGGTGAATCCGATGACGCCCTGAGGTGCGATAGCCAAGCCGGTCACCAGTGGGCTCTCGCCGAGTACCTGCTGAAAATACAACGACAACACGAGCATCTCGCCGGCGTTCCACAGCCCAAGGAGCAGGTTCAGCGCGCCCGCCGTGCGCAGGCTCGACAGTCGCATGAGGTCTGAACGGACGAGCGGGTCGGGGTGGTGACGCTCGACCAACGTGAACGCGGCAGCGCAGATGCAGGCCAAGGCCAACGACGCCAGGACGGCGGGAGATGCCCAGCCGAGCGCGTCGCCCTGTGACAGAGCGAATACGAGCGCAACCATGGCGGCGGTAATGAGGACGGCGCCGCCCGCGTCGAGTCGGCGCTTCGCGCTGGATCGCCGCGATTCGGCGAGCAGCTTCGGAGCGACGATCGCGGCCAACAGCCCGACCGGCACGTTGACAAGGAACACCGCCCGCCAGCTGGTGAACTGCACAAGTACTCCGCCGAGGACCTGGCCCGACACGAAGCCGATCGAAGCGGTCGCGCCGTACATTCCTAGGGCGCGCGTACGTGCCGGGCCTTCGTCGAAGCCGGCTGTGATCAGCGAGAACGCTGCCGGCGCGACTAACGCGGCACCGGCGCCCTGAACCGCGCGTGCGGCAATCAGCAGCAGCGGGTCATACGCAAGACCGCCGGCGAGCGACGCCGCCGAGAAGATCAGCAACCCGGTGATCAACATGCGTCGGCGACCGAACAGATCGGCGGCGCGCCCGCCCAAGATCAACAGCCCACCGAAGGCGATCGCGTACCCGGTGACAACCCATTGCACCGTGGTGGCCGCAAGGCCGAGTTCGTTCTCGATGGAAGCGAGCGCCACGTTCACGATGCTGAAGTCGAGAACGACCATGAACGACGCGACAAGGATGAGGGCCAAGCCAAGACGGGGGAATCGGGTCTGACCGATCTCGGCGTTCACGCTGTTGACGCCCTTGTTCGCGGGGGCCGAAAGAACCGCGCTCATGTGATCCCTCTTCCAAGGTGTGTAACAATACGATACTTCTAGTTTCGTAACTGTGCCATGTCGATCGTCTCTGCGTCAACACGTTGCTCGCGCCACTTGACGCGAGACGAACGATGATATGCAAAACTGGTAGTACAGTTTCCATGTGAAGGAGGAGTGATGCAGCAGACGCAGCTCAGGACAGCGGAGCTCGGGAAAACCGGTATGCAGATCACCCGCGTCGGCTTCGGCGCATGGGCGATCGGCGGGGGCAAATGGCAATTCGGGTGGGGACCCCAAGACGACGATGCATCGATCGAGACCATCCACTGGGCGCTCGGGCTCGGGGTGAACTGGATCGACACCGCAGCGGCCTACGGGTTAGGCCGGTCGGAAGAAGTGGTCGGGCGTGCCATCGAAGGCGTTGACAATCGCCCCTATGTCTTCACCAAGGCATCGCTCGTGCCAGGACCAGGCGGCACCGTGGTCAACAACCTGAAGCGGGACTCGATCCTTCGCGAGGCTGAACGCAGCCTTGCGCGGCTCGGCATTGACGCGATCGATCTGTACCAGATCCATTGGCCGCGGCCGGCGGAGGACATCGACGAGGGCTGGTCGGCGCTCGCGGAGCTGAAGGAACAAGGACTCGTGCGTCATATCGGCGTCTCCAACTTCGATGTCGCGCAGCTGCAGCGGATCCAGCAGATCGCCCCGGTCGAGACCTTGCAGCCGCCCTACTCGCTGATCAACCGCGAGGTCGAACACGACCTCCTGCCGTTCGCGGAACGCGAGGGCATTGGGGTGATCGCCTACTCACCAATGGGGTCAGGGTTGCTTACCGGCGCGATGACCCGCTCGAGGATCGCTAGCCTGCCCGAGGATGATTGGCGCAAGCACAGCGAGCAGTTCCACGAGCCGCAGTTGTCGAGGCACATCGCGTTAGTTCGGCGGATCACGACGGTTGCCGAGCGACACGACTCAACGCCCGGCGCGGTCGCAGTCGCGTGGACGTTGATGAATCCCGCTGTCGATGGCGCGATCGTCGGGTTACGTCGGCCAGGCCAGGTTGCCGCCATCCTCGGTGCAGCCAACCTCGAACTGAGCGGCGACGACGTCGACACGATCGAGGGCAGGGTTTGAGATGGCGACGACGACATTGCCGAAGATCGGGTTCGTCGGCCTCGGGCACATGGGCGGCAACATGGCGGTCCGTTTGCTCGATGCCGGCTACGAGGTCTACGGCGTAGACGGCAGCCGCCCCAGGAAGCTGGTGCGGCCGCACGACCAAATGCGCTGGCGGACGACGCCGCGTGCGGTCGCTGAGGTTGCCGATGTCGTGTTCACCTCTTTGCCGGACGACGGGGTGCTTGAGACGGTGGCGTCAGGTCCAGGTGGGATCATCGCTGGCCTCACCGCCGGCAAGATCTGGGTCGACATGAGCACCGTGAGTCCGCGCGTGAGCCGCAACCTCGCGGAGCGGGTCAACGTGGTCGGGGCGGCCATGCTCGACGCGCCCGTTTCGGGCAGCATTCCTCAGGTTCAGACTGGAACTCTCACCATCATGGTCGGCGGCGACGAGATGGCCTACACGCGAGTCGAACCAATCCTGCGCGTGCTCGGTTCGGCGTCCCACGTCGGCGACAACGGGCAGGGACTAGCGCTGAAGCTCGCGATCAACATCAGCCTCGCCGTCCAAATGCTCGCGTTTTCCGAGGGGCTGTTGCTAGCTGCGCGCGCCGGTATCGAACCCGCACTCGCCGCTGGCATCATGACGCAGAGCCCTATTGGTTCGCCGATGCTCAAGGCGCGCGCGCCCCTTGTTCTTGACCTGCCGAAGGAGGCGTGGTTCGACGTGAGCTTGATGCAGAAGGACCTGCGGCTCGCGCTCGAGTCGGCGCGCGATCTCAACGTCCCGCTCCCGTCGACCGCCGTCGCTGACGAGTTGCTGAGCACGGCACGCGAGCACGGGTACGAGCATCGCGACATCGATGCCTTTTTCCGAGTGCTCTCCGAACTCGTCGAGTCGAACAGCGCAGCACCGGAGTCTTCATGAGCGACAACACTGAGGAGACTCGGCCGCGTGGCCGGCCGCGCAGCAGTACGGCGCAGACGGCGATCCTGTCCGCCACGATCGCGCTGCTACTCGACGAGGGACTCCATGCGATGAGCATGGACGACGTTGCCGACCGAGCGGGCGTTAGCAAGGCCACCATCTACCGGTGGTGGGCCTCCAAAGAGCTGCTAGCCCTCGACGCACTGTCCACCGAGTGGGCTGCGCCGACGCCCAGCAAGCGAACCGATACGGGCAGCTTGCGCGGTGACCTGCTGGCTGTCCTCCGCCCGTGGGTCCGGCAGCTGAACGAGAAGCCGTACGGTCGCGTGCTTGCCGGCTTGGTCGCCGAGGCCCAGATCGATCCCGAGTTCGCCCAGCTGTACCACGAACATTTCGTCCAGCCGCGCCGCGACGCAGCGCGCCGGATTCTTCTGCGTGCCGCCTTGCGTGGCGAGATCCCGGCGGACACGGATTTCGAAGTCAGCCTCGATCTCCTGTACGGCCCGTTCTACCACCGGCTACTGCATCTCCACGCGGCCCTTAACGATCGCTTCACCAAGGACGTCGTCGACGCAGTCATCAAGGCCGTCTCCTAACTCAGAAGAGTTCCAGGGGATTCACGGGCCACTGACAGGCCGCCTACAGGGATTGCACACGGGCCGCCCGCATTGTCTAGGTAGTTATCCATGACAGAGGAGCTTCATCATGAACGCGACGCGACGATTAGTTTCGAACAAACGAATTCAATGGATCACGGCCGCTGCAGTGATCGGGCTTGCTGCTGGTTGCAGTGCGTCCGCCTCGCCAGCAGCTACGTCCTCGACAGCAGCTACGTCCTCGAGGGCAGCTACGTCCTCGACAGCAGCAACGGCTCCCTCGACGGCAGCAACTTCTGCGCCAGCAACATCGGGGCGCCCGGGCCCGGGCGGCGGCGGTGCTGCCGGCGGTGGGGGATCCAACGCTCGGTCAGGACCGGCCGAAGGGGGAGCAGCTGGCACAGTCGGCACCGTGTCCGCGTCGGGCTTCACCATGGCGACAGTCACGGGTCAGCAGGTGACCGTGAATGAGGTGGCCACGACGACGTACAAGAACGGCACGAGTTCCATCGCCCCGAGTGCCATTACCCAAGGCGAAACCGTCCTCGTGCTCGGGACCACTAACAGCACCACCATCACCGCCGCGCAGATCACCGTGCAAACGACCGACAACGCATCGGCGGTTGCGTCCGCGGCAGGGGTGGTCCCGTTCCAGCAGGGCGCGCCGAGCGCGACAAAGCAGGTGGGGCAGATCCCGGCGAATTACGTTGAGGGACAAGGGACGATCGTCAGTGGGACAACGGCCGATCAGGCGACTGAAGCCGCGTTGGCGGCCTACCCCGGGGCCGTGGTTGACCGCGTAGTGCAGTTGAGCGGCGGCGACTACGAAGTGCACTACATCGGCGTCAACTGGCCGCATCACGTCTTCGTCAGCCAGATGTTCCAAGTTCTCGGCGCCGGGTAGCGGCGCCCTAGGGACACTTGCTCGCGGCACGCAGTCCGAGGGCCGCGAGCACGGCGCCGACCATCACGTCGGTCGCCTCGGCACCGGTGAGGCCGCTCTCGCCGCACAGCGATTGCCAGGTGCTGAGGCGCAGCGCATGTGCAAGCGAAGCGCGCAAGCGCCGAGCATCTCTTCCCCTGGTGTGAAAGCCAACTGCGAGAACGGCAACCCGGTGCTTTTCGTCGGCAGCCAGATATTCACCGACGAAGCTCGGCATCACATCGACGTCCCGGTGAATCATCGTCATCATCGGCGCCGCGGTTTCCGCCCATCGATAGGTCTCGCTCAGCGCCATGCGTAGCCGCGCGTCAGGATCGTGGATGCGCGCCCAGGCCGCCGGATCTGGCCGTGGATGAAGTTCGCTCCAATGCGCCGAACACGCGATGACGAGCGCTTCGTCCGTGGGGAAATGCCGGTACACCGTCAGCCGGGTGACGTTCGCTTCTTCGGCAACGGCGGAGACGGTCGTGGCCCGTGGCCCGACGCGCTCGTGCAGTCGCATTGTCGCTTCGGTGATCGCGAGGCGGGTCTCCTCGACGGTGTCTTGGCGCGCCCGCATCGTGTATGAGCGCGGCGCAGCTCGCGGCACTGTTGACGCCTTCCGTTCCGAGGAGGACAGTGCATTTGAGTATACAGAGCCGTTCACTCAAATCCGGAAGCAGGCGCGCAGAATGACCGTCATCCTTGGAACGCTGGCCGAGGCAACCGCGTCCGGCCGCGCGCTGCCGTTGACCGTGCTCGCCGCCCCACACCCGCCTGAGCGCTCGCTCGGATCGATCGGTGTGGGATTTCGCTTGAGCGGCGAGCATACGGGTGGGCAAGTCGCGATCGTCGAGCATCCGTTTGCGGTCGGCGCGCTCGTTCCGCCGCACGTTCATACGCGCGAGGACGAATTCTCCATCGTGACGGCCGGTGCGATCGGCTTTCGCTCCGGTTCCGACGAGGTTGTGCTCGAGGCGGGCGGGTACATCAGCAAGCCGCGCGGCGAACTGCACACCATGTGGAACGCGGGATCCGAAGAAGCGCGCATGATCGAAGTGATTACGCCGTCGGGATTCGAGAACTTCTTCCGCGAACTCGCCGAGATGATCGAGTCGGGGCCACCCGACCCCACTGACGTCGCATCTCTCGGCGCGTCCTACGGCCTCTTCTTCGACCCGACCTGGGTGCCCGAGCTGATGGAGAAGTACGGGCTGAACTCTCCGTTCGGATAAGGACGATCATCGTCCCGGCAAGCGCGTCGTGATCTCTTGCACGAACTAGCTGTTGCCGTCGGGGTCGCTGAACGACACGAACGAGGCGTAGCTCTTGCCGTTCGGGTCTTTGCCCGACACCCGTTCCTGCGTGCCGGCGTGGTGGAACACCCCGCCGGCGTCATGAAAGACCTCGCTGACATCGACGCCGTGACTGGCGAGCGCGGCCCTAGCCGCCTCGACGTCCGTCACTACCAGCTGGAGGCCCTGGGTTGAGCCCGGCGCGGCGGTTGTGACCCCAGTTCCGAAGATGACCGAGCACAACGAGCCGGGCGGCGTCAGCTGCACGACCCGGAAGTCGTCGGCGACGAAGTTGGCATCCAACCGCCACCCGAGCCCGGTGTAGAAGTCCTTGGCACGGTCGACGTCGGAGACGGGGATCACCACGACCTCGAGCTTCATGTCCATTGTCTGCAACATGGCCCATTCGACAAGGCCGCCCCGCCCCACAACTGGTGGGACTGGTATGCCGCTTACATGACTGCGCGGGAGAGCGGGAGCACGCCGGAGGATGCGTCGAATGCTGCCGCCCTGTACATGGCGTCGCTAGGCATCGTGCTCCCGAGCTAGGCGAGCCCGTCGAGAATCAGGTCGAGCCCGTACTCGAACTCCTTGCCGAAGTCGTAGCCGGGCTGCATGACGTGCTGCATAGTGAACTCCATCAGGTACGGATATTCGTCGAGCGGAAAGTTCTCCATCATCGACCCAGCAACCTCAGCGACGGACTGTGGACCGTTGATGGGCAGCGCATGCTCTGACAGTGCGAATCCGTAGACGTAACTGTCGATCAGCGCGAACGCATGGGCGGTCTGCTCGAGAGAGAAACCGCCCTCGCGCAGGCTGCCGATCACGGCGTTGTGGTGACGCAAGGTCGCCGGACCAGGGTTGACGCGCGACTGCAAGAGCGCGGTAGCCCACGGGTGGCGCCGCAACACCTCACGGGCCGAGCTCGCGCGACGCGCCATCTCGACGCGCCACACACCGCCGGCGACCGGTAGCTCGATCTCGGCGAACACGAGATCGACGATCGCGTCGAGGATCTCGTCCTTATTGGCGACGTAGTAGTACACCGACATGGGCTTGACGCCCAGTGACTGAGCGAGCGTTCGGATCGTCAGCGCGCCGATTCCTCCCGCGTCCGCGACTGCCATGGCGCCACGGAGCACCCGGTCGCGGCTCAGCGGCACCCGTTCCGCAGGAGCGACGTCGACTGCCTTCAAGATCTTTCTCCCGACTGCTCTAGCGGTTTCGTACTTAGTACTCTACAGTCCCATACTAAGTACGAAACAGTAGCCACGCACCAACGATTCGAGAGCAGGCGGCAATGCCAGTCAACGTGCACGAGACCATGGCGGACGGCGATGTGCGGCGTCCGGCGACACCGGAACGCACGATGCGGGCGATGGTTCAAGACGCCTACGGCACCGCCGACGTCCTGCGCGTGGCTCAGGTCGCCGTTCCTACGCCGACCGCGAGTCAGGTGCTCGTTCGGGTGCAGGCCGCCGGTCTGGATCGCGGCGCGTGGCACGTGATGACCGGCAAGCCATATGCGCTGCGGCTCGTCTTCGGCATCCGGAAGCCGAAGAACTCGGTGGTCGGCCAAGAGGTCGCCGGCACCGTCGTCGCGATAGGCGCCGCAGTCACGAGGTTCGCCGTTGGCGACGAGGTATTCGGCATCGCCCGAGGTGCGTTCGCCGAGTACGCCGTTGCGGGCGAAGACAAGCTGGCAGCAAAGCCGGCTGGTGTCACCTTCGAGCAGGCAGCTGTGGTCGCAGTGTCGGCGCTGACTGCACTCCAGTCGCTTCGCGATGTCGGCCGCGTGCAGCAGAGACACAAGGTGCTCATCGTCGGCGCTTCCGGGGGTGTTGGCAGTTACGCCGTCCAGCTTGCAAAGGCTTTTGGTGCTGAGGTCGCTGGCGTGTGCAGTACAGCAAAGCTCGATCTGGTGCGATCGCTTGGTGCGGACCACGTCATCGACTACGCGCATAACGACTTCGCCGACGGCACGCACCGCTACGACCTGATCCTCGACATTGCAGGAAACTCCTCCATTTCGCGGCTCAGGCGTGCACTCACGCCAACTGGGACCGCGGTCATGGTCGGTGGGGAAGAAGGCGACAGCCTGACGGGTGGAATGGGCCGGCAATTGCGTGCGCGCATTGTCTCGATGTTCACGCCACAGCGGCTGACCGGTCTCTTGTGTAAGGAGCGTTTTAGCGACCTCGAAACGCTTGCCGAACTTATCGTCGCCGGCAAGCTCACGCCAAGCGTCGGTAAAACCATCCCACTCGATCAGGTCGCCCAAGCGATGCGCGATCTGGAGGGTGGAAATGTGCGTGGGAAGGTCGCGATTGTTGTCTAAGCGGTTGGGGCGAGCCCGTGCCGCAGCGGCCGTGACGTGTCGGACTACCGTGTGAATCAAGCACCCTCGTGGAGGGCGCGATGACGCACACGAACGAGGGATGCGCGTGGCGGCCCAAACCGGGGGCCTGCTCGAAATCGACGAGCTGACTCGACGCTATGGAACGGTCGTTGCTCTTGATGGTCTGTCGTTTTCTGTGCAAGCGGGCCAAGTCGTCGGTTTCCTCGGCCCGAACGGCGCTGGCAAGACAACCACGATGCGTGCCATCTTCGGACTGACCGATCTCGACTCAGGTGAGGTCAGGTGGAACGGCGCCAAGATCGACCAGCCCACCCGGCGTCGGTTCGGGTACATGCCGGAAGAGCGCGGTCTTTACCCGGGGATGCTCGTCGGGGATCAGGTCGAGTACATGGGCCGGTTGCACGGATTGAGTGCGGCGCAGGCCCAAGTGGCGACCAAGATGTGGCTCGAGCGTCTCGGCGTTGCCGATCGGGCTGGCAGCAAGGTCGACGTTCTCTCACACGGCAATCAGCAACGCGTTCAACTTGCGGCAGCCCTCGTGCACGAGCCCGAGCTGATCGTGCTCGACGAGCCGTTGTCCGGGTTGGATCCTGCCGGCATCGACGACATCGGCGCCGTTCTCGTTGAGCGCGCGGCCGCCGGGTGTTGTGTCGTGTTCTCCAGCCATCAGCTCGACCTAGTCGAGGATTTGTGTGAGTGGGTCACGATCATCGACCACGGCAAGCTCGTCACGAGTGGCCGCGTCGACGATCTGGCTACCAGTGGCCCGCGCCGGTTGGTCGTGCGCGTTGAGGGCGATCGGGACGCCGCATGGGCCAAGAAGCTCGCAGGCGTGACGGTGTCCGAGGTCAATGGCGGTGAGGCACGCCTCGTTCTTGACGAGTCGACCGACAGCGACGTCGTGCTCAGGGCGGCGATGGCAGCGGGCCGCGTCAGCGAGTTCAGCTTCGCGCGCCGGCGTCTGTCGGAAGTCTTCCGCGAGGCGTTGGCATGAAGCCGTTCATCATCGTGGCAATTGTGGCCGTGTTCATCGCGGTCAGGGTGACGTTTCGGTTCCGGCGTCACCGAGCACGCGCCGTGCCGTCCGTGCCGCCCCAGATGCCACTCCAGACGAAGCCGCCACGGCGTTCCCTGTTGGTGAGTGTGTTCGGCGTTGTAGGTCTCGTGGCGCAACGAGAGGTGCGCGAACGGATCCGGGGACGTGTCTTCCAAGTCGGAACGGGGATCATCCTGCTTGTCGTGATCGCGGCCATCGTGATCCCGGTTCTTACCCGCAGTAAGAGCGAACCCGAGCGGGTTGGCGTCGTGGGCACACTGTCCGCACCGCTACGCACCGCCGTGCTCGCAAGCGCCGATGCGCTCGGCACGACCATGACTTTCGTATCTGAGCCCGATCCATCGACTGCCGATGCCGACCTTCGGTCTGGCCACGTCGATGTGGTGATCGTCGATGCCAAGCAGGTCGTCGTGGCCACGGCGATCAGCGCGGGCGACACCTCCACCACGGCCCAACTCGCGGGAGCCGCTGCCCAGACCCTTGGAACCGCCGCAGCCTTCCAGGCAGCTGGGCTCACCGCGGCTCAAGCCAACGCCATCATCCATGCGAAACCGGTGTCGCTTGTCGGACTTCAACCAGCAAGCGTCTCGCATCACAAGCACTCGCCCGCGTCCGTCTTCACGCTGGTTCTGGTATTCGTCATGCTCGGGCAGTACAGCACGTGGATCCTGACCGGAGTTGTCGAGGAGAAGACCAGCCGCGTGGTCGAGGTCCTCTTGGCGGCGGTGCGTCCAGCGCAGCTGCTCGGCGGCAAGGTACTCGGGATCGGACTGGTCGCCGCCGCACAGGCGAGCATGCTGGTCGCAGTCGCCCTGGGATTGTCCGCGGCCGTGGGGTCCGACCTGTTGCACGGCACCGGACCGGTCACCGTACTGGCCGCCTTGCTCTGGCTCGTGCTCGGCTACGCCTTCTACTGCTGGGTATATGCGGCTGCTGGCTCGACCGTCGAACGCCAAGAACAGGTGCAGAGCCTCGCGTTTCCGTTGACGATTCCGGTGATTGTCGGCTACATCAGCTCGCTGACGGTTGCCACAACGGGTACGCCGAACACGTTCGTCGACGTGCTCGCCTACCTGCCGCCGACGGCACCCTTTGCCATGCCCACTCTCGTCGGCATCGGGGCAGCAACGTGGTGGGAATTCGCCATCTCGGTCGTCTTGAGTATCGCCAGCACAGTCGCCGTCGCGCGCCTCGCGACGTCCATCTATCGCCGAGCGATTCTGCGGACGGGTCGACGCGTGCACATCCGCGAATTGCTGCGAGCCAAGCCGACCGGCTCGCAGCGCTAGCTTCGCGCGGCCGTGCTGTCGAAGATGTCGGCGACCATCGGTGCGTTCCCGGCGAGCAGGCCGCCATCGACCGTCAGCACTGTTCCGCTGATCCATGAGGCTTCGGGCGACGCGAGAAAGGCAACTGCGGCCGCGACGTCATCGACGGTGCCGACACGGCCAAGTGGGTACCACTTCGCGATCTCGTCGAGAACCGCTGGGTTGCGTGCAAGTCGGTCGTCCCAGGCCGCGGTGCGAATGGTGCCCGGTGCAACCATGTTGGTCCGTATCCCGTAGCGCCCGTACGTCACAGCGAGCGACCGGGTCAGACTGATCAGGCCCGCCTTCGCGGCGCTGTACGCGTCATTTCCCAGATAGTGAAAGCCGTTTACCGAGCCGAGGTTGACGATCGAGCCGGTACCGCGGGCGACCATGTGAGGCAGCACCGCCTGCGCACAAAAGAACGAGCCTTTCAGCGTGACGTCGACGTCGCGATCCCACTCCTGCTCCGTGAGTTCGAGCAGCGGAATGTCGTTGCAGGCGGCCGCATTGTTGACGAGGACGTCAACGGGACCGAGCTCTTCCTTCGTCCAGGCCACTGCGTCGACCACACCTGCACGGTCGGTGACATCAACCTGCCGGGCGAGCGCGGTGCGTCCGAGGTCGCGAAGCTTCGATGCCGTGACCTCTGCCGATGGCAAGTCGACGTCCGCAACACAGATCGACGCGCCTTCCTCGGCCAATCGCGCAGCGATCGCCTGCCCGATTCCTGAACCACTGCCCGTGACAATCGCGACCTGGCCATCGAAGCGTCCCATTCACGGCATTAGAGTGTCGGCACACGCGACTGTCAAGGTCGATGGCGGGAGTGCCGCGGGCGATGGCAGGTAAGCCGGTCGAGAGTTCCGTGTTCGTCGGCGTCGAAGACCTCCGTGGGGAAGGCACCGACGTTGTCCTCGACCGAGTCGTCAACGAGTTCGGAGCGACCGGTGTCACGGTTGCCGCGGCCTACCATCGCGCCCGCGACCTGACGCCGCACGGATCCCCGCGCGTCACGATTCGCCACGACGGCGTCCATTTCATTCCGGACGACGATCTGTTCGGCGGTCTTCGCTTGCAACCGCCTGTCCAGCGAGGAGCGAACGAACATCCCCTCCGCTCACTGCGCGAGGCTACGACCGAACGTGGGGTAGCGCTGTCGGGTTGGACTGTTTTCTGTCACAACACGACCCTCGGGGAGGCTAACCCCGACTGCACGATCGAAAATGCTTTCGGTGAACGGGGTTCGCCCGCCGATCTCTGCCCGTCGCATCCCGACGTCCGCGCTTATGCCCTTGCATTGGGGCGCAACGTCGCGCGGTTGGAGGTCGACGAAGTAGTCGCGGAGTCGCTTCACTTCGGGACGTTCGACCACGGGTATCACCACGAACGCTGCTTCGTGACACTCGGCGGGATCGATCGATTTCTGCTCGGGCTTTGCTTTTGCATGTTCTGCACGGATTTCGCGAAACAACGCGGGGTGGACGCCGAGACGGCGCGCGTCGTCTGCCAACAGTCGCTCGCCGCCGTTCTCGATGGCGGTGCGCCAAGCTCGGACAAAGTGAGCCCGGAAGGCGTCGCGATCTACGGCGGAAGTGTCCTCGCCGACTACACCACCAGCCGGGTCCAGTCGGTGACGGAGTTGGCAACCGTCGTGTCGGAGGCAGTGACCGAAGCTGGCTCCAGGCTGGCTTTTCTCGACGGCACGGGCGCTGTCAAGGGGTACGCCGGAGGCACTCCTGGCGGTCGACTTGCAGCGGACGACGCCTGGCAACTCGGAGTTGACCCAGCAGGCCTCGGTCAACACGTGCCGGCGTACAGCGTGCTCGCATATGCCCGCGACACCGCTCGAGCCCGTGACGACGTTGCCGCGTACCGGGCCGCACTCGGTGGCAAACCCCAGCTCCGGGTGGTTCTGCGCCCGTTCCTGCCCGACACCGAATCGGCTGCACATCTCGCGGCGAAGGTTGCTGCCGTTATCGACGCAGGGGCTGACGCTGTCGACTTCTACCACTACGGGCTGGCGCCGCTGAACGACCTGCGGCGCATTCCGGTGGCGCTGCAAGCTCTTCGTGACAGCGAAACACGGGGCGACGAGCCCAGATGACTACGCAGATTCTCACCGGCGGCACGATCGTCGACGGGACTGGAGCCGATCGCTTTCGAGCAGACGTCACGGTGTCTGACGGGATCATCACCGAAGTAGTGTCGCCGGGCAAGGCCGAATCACTGGGTGCGCGAATAGATGTGACCGGGCTCGTCGTCGCGCCTGGTTTCATCGACATGCATGCCCACTCCGATCTTGCCGTGCTCAACGATCCTGAGCACACCGCGAAGGTCTGGCAGGGCGTCACGTGTGAAGTTCTGGGCCAGGACGGCTTGAGCTACGCCCCCGTCACTGATGAGACGCTGCCGCAGCTGGTCTCACAAATAGCAGGCTGGAACGGCGAGCCCGACGTAGCGCCAGGCTGGCGAACGGTCGCGGAATATCTGGCACGAGTCGACCTCGGGGCACCGGTGAACGTCGCGTATCTCGTGCCGCACGGCAATGTGCGGATGCAGGTACTGGGAACTGAGCAGCGGGCTCCGACGCCCGATGAGCTCCAACGCATGATCGCGATCGTCACGCAGGGTCTGGCCGAAGGGGCAGTGGGCTTGTCGACCGGACTGACGTACACACCCGGCATGTACGCCGACGATGACGAAATCGTCGCGCTCTGCGCGCCGGTGCGCGATGCCGGCGGGTATTACTGCCCACACCATCGCAACTACGGCCGCTCAGTGGTGCAGGGTTACCAGGACTGCCTGAACATCGCCAAGCGTGCAGATATCGCTTTGCACCTTGCTCATTGCCACGTGAACTATCCACAGAACGCAGGTCGAGCATCGGAGGTGCTCGATGCCATTGACGCGGCCATCGCGCACGACGGGATTGACGTCAGCCTCGACACCTACCCCTACCTTGCGGGCGCGACATATCTCGCGGCCCTGCTGCCGAGCTGGGTGCATGTGGGTGGCACGGACGCCGTCATTTCTCGACTGCTAGAGCCGGAGACGCGCCGACGAATCCTCTATGAAGTCGAAGTATCCGGCTCGGACGGATCGCACGACATGCCGGTCGACTGGGCGACGATCTCCGTGTCGGGCGTGGCCGACCAGCGATCCGCCTGGGCGGTCGGCGCGACCATCGCCGAACTCGCCACTGCTCGTACCGAGGAGCCCGGTGCGCTGTTTTGCGACCTGCTGGTCGCCGAGCGACTGCGTGTCGGCTGCCTCGTGCACGTGGGCAACGAAGACAACGTCCGCGCCATCATGCGGCATCGTGCGCATACCGGCGGCAGTGACGGGATTCTCGTCGGTGAGCGACCACATCCACGCGGCTGGGGGACCTTCCCGCGCTACCTCGGCACGTACGTGCGCGAACTCGGCATTCTCAGCCTCGAAGAATGCGTCGCCCACCTGACCTCGCGCCCCGCGCGGCGGCTGCGGCTGCCCGACCGCGGTGTGCTGCGAGTTGGCGCCGTGGCAGACATCGTCGTTTTCGACCCGGACACGATCGCGGCAACAGCAACATACGACGACCCACGCCGCCAGCCACAGGGGATTCAGCACGTGATGGTGAACGGCGAGTACACGCTGCTCGACGGCCACCGGACGGATCGCCTGCCTGGGCAAGCGATCCGGCGCGCTTAAAGTTCGCCGTCGTCGGAGGCGCTCAACGCGGCAACCTGGCAAGCGGTGGGCCTGGTGGGCACTGCCTCGTAGGTGACAATCACCGCGGGCGACTCGCCTAGGCGTTCACGAAGTCGGCTACCTGGGTGAGCCGGAAGCTGTTGCCGGACGGGTCGCGGAATCCTGCATCGATTCCGTACGGACGCTCCTCTGGAACCTCGGTGAACTCCACACCACGTGCGCGAAGGCTCTCGTACGACGCCCGGCAGTCATCAGTCGTGAGAAAGACCGTGCCCGCGAAGCCCTTGGCCATCAGTTCGCGGACGTCGTCCGAGGTCTGCTCGTCCATCACCGGCGCGCCGGGAATCGCCATGAGCACGATCGCGAAGTCAGGCTGGTCGACTGGCCCGACGGTCAGCCAGCGGAAATTGCCCATCTCCGCCATGGTGACGTCGGAGCGGACCTCCATGCCGAGCTTGGTCGTGTAGAACTTGAGGGCCTCGTCCTGGTCATGCACCCAAAGCTGAGTGTTGGCGATCTTGTACATGTCGTCCTCCGGGATCTGGTGTCGGTGCAGCCGACGCTACCGACGCTACCGCCGTCCCGTCTTCTCGAAACGTGCGCAACAGTGGCCGGCTGTAGGCCCGCACCACGCACGCAGGCACCCGGGCGAAGGCGGCGGCAGGCGGGAAAGATGCGCGATACGCGGTGGGTGTGGTGCCGAACATGCGTCTGAAGCTCGTCGTGAACGAACCGATGCTCGACAACCCGACCGCGACGCAGATATCAGCGACGGAGTTGTCGGTGTTGCGCAGCAGCGCAGCAGCTCGTTCGAGGCGGCGGGTCAGCAAGTACGCGTGTGGTGACTCACCGAACGCCTTGCGAAACGCCCGGCTGAAATGCGCCGGGGACAGTCCTGCGGCTTTGGCGAGCTCAGCCACGTCGAGCGACTCGGCATACCGCGCATCGGCGAGGTCCTTGGCGCGCAGCAGGTGTCGGGCGATCGGTACCTGAGCCATCAGTTCAAACCCGTGTCAGACGACATTCAGGGCAGCTTCACGTGCGCGGGATTCAGTTCGTCGATCGTGCGTACGCCAAGTAGTTGCATCGTGCGGCGCACCTCGCGCGACAGAATCTCCACCGCGCGGTCGACGCCGCGTTCGCCGCCCGCCATGAGGCCGTACAGATACGCACGGCCGACCAGGGTGGCTCGGGCGCCAAGGGCAATTGCGGCCACGATGTCGGCGCCAGCCATGATGCCGGTATCGGTCCATACCTCGGTGCGATCGCCGACTGCATCGAGAACATCGGGGATCAAGCGGAGAGGCACCGGCGCCTTGTCGAGTTGACGCCCGCCGTGATTGGACAACACGACTGCGTCGGCGCCCGCATCGACGACCCGCCGGGCATCGTCGACAGTCTGAATGCCCTTGATGATGAGCGGCCCGTCCCAAAACGAGCGCAACCATTCGAGATCGGCGATCGTCATCGACGGGTCGAACAGAGCGTCGATGAGCTCACCGACCGTGCCGCCGGATTCGGTAAGGGATGCGAACGTGAGTGGGGGAGTGCTGAGCAAATTGATCCACCATGCCGGATGGGTGGCTGCATCGATAACTGTCTTCGCCGTCAATGCGGGCGGAATCGAGAACCCGTTGCGTGTATCGCGCAGCCGAGGGCCCGCGACCGGCACGTCGACCGTGAGAATCAGCGCCTCGAACCCGGATGCCTTTGCGCGGTTCATCAAATCCTCTGCGGCGGCGCGGTCTCTCCACACATACAGCTGGAACCATTTGCGGGCATCGGGCGCCGTGGCTGCGACGTCCTCGATCGACGTGGTGCCCATCGTCGACAACGCGTAGGGAATGTCGCGACGCGCGGCGACCCGGACGACCGCGCGCTCACCTTCGTGATGCATCAATCGCGTGAAGCCTGTTGGAGCAAAAGCGAACGGCAGCGCCGACGGCTTGCCCAGCATGCGGGTGGTCATGTCGGCGCCGGAGACGTCGCGCAGGATCGACGGCTGGAACTCGACGTCCCTGAAGAGGGTGCGGGCACGGCGCAAGCTGATCTCGTCGCCGGCGGCACCGTCGGTGTAGTCGAACACCGAGCGGGGCGTGCGACGGCGGGCGATTGATCGGAGATCGGCGATCGTCAGTGCAGCCGCTAACCGACGGCGGGTCGGATTGGGGTCGAACGGCTTCGGGCGCAGGAGCGGCTTGAGCTCGCGCCACTTCGGTATCTGCCGGTCAGTCACGGTCTCAAGGTAGTGCAGCGCATCAGGAGGCCGAGACGTCGTCAGCAGCGCGTCGGATCTCGACGATGTCGATCTTGCCCATGCTGAGCATCGCCGTCATCGCGCGCTCTGCCCGCCGTGGATCGGGATCGCCGAAAAACTCCTCCATCCCCGTCGGGACGACTTGCCACGACAGGCCGAACTTGTCCTTGAGCCAGCCGCACGGACCTTCGTCGCCGCCGTCGGTAAGCCGCTCCCAGAAGTAGTCGATCTCGCCCTGGTCTTCGCAGCTGATCTGGAACGAGACGGCCTCATCGAACTTGAACTGCGGGCCGCCGTTGATGCCGACGAATCGTGTGCCGTCCAGCTCGAACTCGACCGTCATTACCGTCCCGGCAGGGCGTGGGCCGGCTTCGGTATAGCGGTTGACTCTGATGACGCGCGAGTTCTTGAAGACGGAGGTGTAGAAGTGCGCGGCTTCCTCGGCGTCGGTGTCGAACCACAGGCTCGCGGTGATCTTGTCCGGCATAGGGGTACGTCCTCTCGACTACGGCGGCACTCTCTCCCCATCCATGTTCCACCTACTCAGACGGTCCATGCATCGAGAACTCATCGCCGTCCGACTAGAGGAACCAGTGCTACGCGGCGTGAGCGTCGGCGTGCGCCTGAGCGATCTCCTCAGCGGTGCATGCGCCACTGCCGGGATGAGTCGGATGGTGCTTGCCGCAGGTGATGTAGGGCGTGCCCTCGACGTGGTGCAGGCCGATCCGGTAGCAGCCCTTGGCGTGGCAGTTGATCTTGCGCCACACGACCACGAGGATCGCGAGTTCGCTCAGACAACTACCGAAGCCGCCCCAGAAGAGGTACCACCGGCTGTTGCCGTTGTAGACACCGATGAATGTCAGGAAGCCGTTCACGAGATTCATGCCTCGAAGTTATCGCGCCGCAATCAAATTGCTCAGCTACCGAACAGCGATTTCCAGCTGCGTCCGCCGTCGTTCGTGACATAGAGCGCGCCAGTCGTGCCGTTCGACGTTGTGATTTCGGTGTTGAGGAGGGCGTGCGTGGCATCGAGTGCTTCGAGCTTGTCTGGCAGGCCGAGCACGTCGTTGCTGTCGATCGCTGACCAGTGTTGTCCAGCATCCGCGGTGACTCGCGTCGTAACGCCACCTGCGTTCGGGGACACGATCCACCAGGCGCGACTCGACGGTGTGGCGACGAGCGCGTAAGTCTTCGGGTAGCTGCCAGGAGGAACAAGCGGTATGGGGACGTCGACGGTGGTCGTCAGTCGCCAGGTCGAACCGCCGTCGGTGGTGATGTCGAATCCAACGGTGGTGTGCGCACCGTCGACGACCTCGCTCGCGAGCACGGCGTGATTCGAGTCGCTGAAGGATGGCAGGCCGAACAGGCACTCGATGGCGCTGTCGTCGGGCGGCGGACATGCCGCCGACGGTGCGCGCGGTGGTGTCAGAACGGTCCACGAGACCCCGCCGTCGGTGGTCTGGAAGAACCCCTCACCCTGCGCGACTTCGAAATCGGAGGGTGGGATCGCGGTGGCAGCGAACCCTCGCAACTGCGACGTGAAAACCATCGGCAGGAGGAACGGATTCGGCGGCGGGTTTCCGTTGTCGAACGACGGACCGGTATACAGCGTGCGCCACGATGCCCCGGCATCTGTAGTGACTCTGAGATACATGCGGGGTGCGACGGGCGTAACTGTCTCGGAGAATGCCAATGTCGGGCTCAGGAGTTGGATCCATTCGGCGTCTCCCGCGTGAAAGCTATGTCCCCCACCTGGCGCGGATGTCCAGCTCTTTCCCCCGTCCGCCGTGCGATAGATCGTCACCGCCAGATTCCAGCCGTTCCAGGTGGTGACCCAGCCGGTGGTCGGGCTGATGAACGAGGCCTGGTCGAACATCACGTACAGGTTGCCCTCGAACGGCTGTCGTGAGGCGGGCGGAGTGACGTCGCGCCAGTGACTGCGGTCTGTGCTCATCCACAACGTCGATGGCTGAGCACTTTGATCGCCTCCGCCGATCGGTGAGACTCCGACGAGGGCGACACCATGGTCGACATAGATCAGGCTCACCGACGGTGTCGATACGGCCGGGGGAACCGAAAAGTTCGAGGCAGCCGGATTCGGCCACGAAGCGACGGGCGAACTCGCTGCCAACGACGAAGGGACGGACGGCGCGGGTGCCACGCTTGAGAGCGAGAGCGGGCTGGACGACGGTGGTGGGCTCGGCAGTGCGGGACTGGAGAGTGCCGGCGCCGAACCGGAGGCCGAGCCATCGTGCACCCCGCTGCCGCAGCCGACCAACGCGGCAACCACGGCGACCGTGCCGACCGCGCGGCCCGACGAACTAGCGCTTCGCCAAGTGGGCACCGCACGCAGGCGCACTGTCAGCCGCCTCCCGCCGTCCAGCCCGATCGTTGTACCAAGGACGCAGCGGCAGGCATGTCGGTTGTCTCTACCTCACCTCGCGCGGCGGCGAATCCACCAGAAGCAGAAGCCGGCGATGGCGAGAGCGGCGGCGAGGTAGACCAAGGTCTCGCCCCATTGCAGCGTCCAGTAACGGTTCGCGGGCTGGTAGGTCAGCACTTCGTGGTACGTAGCGCCGAGTTTCGTCACGCAATCGTGCAGTGCATCCTGCACGCCGCCGCCCGCGACCCGTACGCGAGTACCTGATCCTGGCGGCGGCCCGCCACCGTTACCCGGGAAGGGCAGAGTTGGGCAGGTGGCCTTCACGGTCGCGGAGGTGAGCCCGTGGCCCGCGTTGTCGACGATGTGCGTCGAGTAGATCCACGCATTCGGGAGGTTCGGTGGGTTGGGCATCAACGTCGCCGGACCACCATTTGTGGTCCCGAAGCCCATGTTGTTGGGATCGAGGGCAAGCGTTTTGTGGCGCGGCGAGAAGATGTTCGGACGCACCACGTAGGTGGCTGTCAGTCGGACAGCTAAGAAGCCGACAATTGTCGCCGCCATCGCGGGCAGCGTTCGCCGAATCAGTAGGCCGGCGACCACGCCGAGCGCAAACCCGAAGGCCGCATATCCAAGTGGCGTGATGTTGCGCTCGCCGAACAACCCCGACCCGAACCGGTTCTGGTGCGCGCGGTCGATTGGTGACGACCACCAGGTGACCAGCAGGCTCAACAATCCGGTCACCAGGATGCTGGCCAGTCCCACCACGGCGAGCTTGCATGCAAGCCATCGGGTGCGCGTGACGCTTTGTGTCCACGCGAGACGATGCGTACCGTTCTCGAACTCCCGAGCGATGAGTGGCGCGCCCCAGAACACTCCGATCAAGGCCGGGACGACGACCAGTGCGGTACCGATGAGCTCAAGTAGTTGGTCGAGCTTGCTGAGGTTGATGCTGACGCCTGGACAGCCGGGGTTGTTGACGCACGCGGCGTTGGCCTTGGCGAAGACGGTGTAAAGGTGATCGATGTTCCCCCGGGTGATGGCGAACAGAATCAACACCGCCGCGAGGAGGCCGACTGCAACCACAGCCTGGGCTTGGAACTGGCGCCAACTGAGCCGGATCATTTGACGCTCCCAATGTGCGACTTGCGGACGCGCTCGGACTCGCCGGCGCGGCGCATGTACGCCAACACGAGGTCTTCGAGACCGACGGACTCGACGGTCCAGGCCGGGTCGAGAATCGGACCGCTGGTTCGCACGAGCAATGTGGTTTGGCGATCGGTGTGACTGGCCTCGATGACTTCTTGGTCGGAAGGGAGCTGAGTCTCGTCGCGCCGCGGACCGGACAGCCGGTGGTGACACGCGAGCAACTCTTCGACATCACCGGCGACTTGCACCCGCGACCCGGCAAGCACGATCACGTAGTCGCACACGCGCTGGACGTCGGCAACCAGGTGCGATGAAAGCACAACACTGACCTCATGTTCCGCAACGCTCTCCATCAGATGCTGCAGAAACTCGTGCCGAGCGAGGGGATCGAGGCTCGCCACCGGTTCGTCGAGTACCAGCAACTCGGGTCGTTTTGCGAGCGCGAGGGTGAGTGCCAACTGTGCGCGCTGGCCCCCCGACAGCTTTCCCGCGCGCTGCTTGCGGTCGAGGCCAAGCTGGTCGATGCGGCGTTGCGCCGCGGCTGCGTCGAAGCGCGGATTCAGCCAGCCGCCCAACTGCAGGTGCTCGCCGACCGAAAGCGCGGCGTAGACCGGAGTGTCCTGGGCGACGAAACCGACGCGCCCGAGTTGCTCCGGGCCCTCGGCTGGCCTGCCGCCCAGAACGGCGATGTGCCCGGCGCTGGGCTGCAGCAAGCCGACCGCGAGCTGGAGCAGCGTCGTCTTGCCGGCTCCGTTTGGCCCGACGAGGCCGACGACACGTCCGGCGGGTACCTGCAGCGTGCAATCTCGCAATGCCCAGCGTTGGCGATAGCGCTTGCCGAGACCGTTGGCATCGAGGACGGCGGTCACGCCACACCTTGCGCGTCTAGGTTCCGAAAGGTGTCCTGAAACAGGGCCTCGATGCTCTCATCGTCGAGCCCGGCCCGACGCGCCTTTCCCATCCAGTGCTCGAGTTCCGTACGCAAAGGTCCGTGCGCGGCACGCGAGGAGTCGCTCAGTGTCGAGGTGACGAAGGTGCCGACGCCGGCGCGGGCTGCGACAAGCCCGCTGTGCTCGAGCTCGCGGTAGGCCTTGAGGACCGTGTTGGGGTTGATCGCCAGTTGTGCGACGACGTCTTTGACGGTCGGCAGCTGGTCGCCCGCGGTGAGCAAGCCCAACACCAACGCACGTCGAACTTGCTGCACCAGTTGCTGGTAGGGGGACACCCCCGACGATGCGTTGAGATGGAACTCGATCACGGCGGCTCCTGATTAACTAGGTAACTAGCACAATAGTTAAGTGTGCGTCGCCGCAAGTCAAGGGGTAGCCGTCAACGACGCGCGCCACCCGGCGTCCGATTGCGGCCTTGTTTGCCCGCCGACTGAAGGAATTCGTGGTCCTTTTGCCGACACAGCGATATTCCTGCACTGGACGGCGATCGGCAGGTTAGTCGGGACGGCGGGAAGCTGAGGCTGTCGAGCTGCGAGCCCCGTCGCGCTAGGCGAACCGTCACTTCAGTAGGTGCGCCCACCTATTGAGGGACCCCGACACCGCCCTTACGTGATCAAACCGCGCCAGCGTCGGCTAGTAGAGCGGCTCCGTTAGTCGATCGACTCGCTCAGTACTCCTCGGTGATCTTCTGCCGTTTTACTGTCGCGTAGACGAGGCGGTCGATCGGCGCAAGGTCGAGTTCGGTGGGGTCGAAGCGCATGCCCAGCTCGCCGGTCTGCGTGTCGATGCGCACGACTTCGGCCTCCAGCGCGAAGTTCTTGTTGCCTGGAAGTTCGATGAGTACTTCCGCAGCTGTGCCGACCGATCGCACGAGGTCGGGCTGGTTGAGGTCGATGCGGCAACCGTCGTGGGAGAGATCCGTCGCGACGCCCTGAGCCGTCGTCCCGTCTGAGTACGTCAGCGTCGCAGGATGCCGAGTCGCCGCGCGCACTGCACTGCGCCGGCGTTCGCGGGCGAGTGGCAGGACGCCGGTCATGATCAGGGTGGTGTCGTCCTGATCCGAGGCACGCCTGGCAACCACCTCGAGCACGATGAGCTCCGCGTCGGCGGCCTCTCGACCGGCCACCCACACCCGCTGGCCCGAGCACATCGCCGCGGCCTCGCGGCTGGTGCGGACGCCGATGGTGACGATGAGGCCGGCCGCACCGGTGAGCCAATGCGTAATGACGCCGCGCTGCAGGCCGCTCTCGAGGTCGACGGGGAGCAACGTGACCTCGCCACCGGCCATCATCCAGAGCGTGTGCGGGGGAGCTGGCTGTGGCTGCTCTGGCTGCTCTGGCTCTGGCTGTTCTGGTTGCGCCGTCATCGTCGGCTCCCGGTCTGTACGTGAGCGAATGCCAGGAAAAATCAGGCGATTCGCCCTATTTAGTACCTACCAATCATGTGTAGCCGGAAATTCCGCTTATGTATAGGTGCCGAACAGACACCGATGGCCACCGTTCAGGCGGAGGCGTCGAGGTTCATCAGCCGGAACTGCGCGCCCGTGGGGTCGGTCGCCACGGCGAGCCGACCGTAGGGCGTGTCCTCGGCGGCCCTCACTATCGCCCCGCCCAACGCGAGCGTCGTCGCGACCGCGGCGTCGGTGTCGGCGACCCCGAAGTAGACGCCCCAGTGGGCGGGAACGCCGTCGGGCGGGAAGACCGAGGCGTCGATGATCCCGGCCAGCTGGGTGTCACCGTGCTGCAGCACCGTGTACCGGAACTCAGGTGTGTCGCTCAGTGCCTGCGTGTCCCAGTGGAAAACGTCGCGGTAGAAGGCGACGGCGGCGCTGTAGTCGCGCGTGTGCAACTCGAACCAGCTCGGCGTGCCGGGCTCGCCGAGGACGCCGAAGCCCTTGTGCCGGCCGGGCTTCCAGACGCCGACGACGGCGCCGCCGGGATCGATGACGGCGGCCATCGTGCCCAGCTCGCCGACGTGCATCGGCTCGATCATGACCCGCCCGCCGTGTGCGAGTGCCATTTCCAGGGTCTTCGCGGCGTCGTCGGTGGCCAGGTGCACTGACCAGGTGTCGGGCATCGGATTGCCGGAGTCGCGAGCCATGCAGCCGGCCACCAGCACGCCGTCCTTGCGGAAGTTGAAGTAGCCGCCGAACTCCGCGTTGGCTTCGTCTGCGGTCCAGCCGAAGAGCTCGATGTAAAACGCCCGGCTGCGCTGCGTGTCGGACGTCATCAGGTCGACCCAGCAGGGCGCTCCGAGCGGGGCGTCTTCGCGTGCAGGCATGTGGCTCTCCCTAGGTTCGCAGTGGCGAGGTCAAGGCTTTCACTGAATGGACGTCGGGTGGCTAGCGAATTCATCGGTACTGCACCGCGTATCGCGCCCTGTCGGAGATGGGGTCGAGACATTGTCGGGCGTCGTGCCTACCATGTGCCCATGAGCACCATCACCGGGATACGCCCATGGGCACAATCACCGGTGATGTGCCCATGGGCACAATGACCGCCATGCCGCAGGAGCTCGAAGATCGGTTCGAGCAGCACCGAGTCGAATTGCGCGGGTTCTGCTATCGCATGCTCGCGTCCCCGTTCGACGCCGAAGATGCGGTGCAGGAGACCTTCATTCGAGCGTGGCGGGGCTACGAAAGCTTCGAGGGCCGGGCATCGCTGCGGTCGTGGCTTTACAAGATCGCGACCAACGTCTGCCTCGACATGCGCCGAAGCGGCGAGCGACGTGCGCGGCCGATGGATTTCGGGCCGTCCCAAGAACCGGTCGCCACGAATCTGAACATGCTGGCGGAGACGACGTGGCTTGAGCCGGCACCCGACGAGTTGATCGTTGCCGCAGACGGCGACCCGGCGGACGTCGCCGTCGCGCGCGACAGCGTCCGGCTCGCGTTCGTCGCTGCGCTGCAACACCTCCCACCCCGCCAGCGCGCGGTGCTGATCCTGTGCGAGGTGCTGCAGTGGAAGGCGACCGAGGTCGCCGAGCTTCTCGAGACCACGACGGCGTCGGTCAACAGCGCCTTGCAACGTGCCCGCGCCACGCTCGAAACGGCGAAGCCGTCGGCGGCCGAACCGGCGTCGGAGTTGAAGGCGGCAGATCGCGAACTGCTCGCCCGTTACGTCAAGGCGTTCGAGGCCTATGACATCGAGGCGCTGACCGCCTTGATTCACGACGACGCCATTCAATCGATGCCGCCTTACGACATGTGGCTGTCCGGTCGCGACGACATCTTCGAATGGTGGTTCGGACCTGGCATCGGCTGTCAGGGCTCGCGGGTGATCCCGACGATGACCGCAAACGGGTCGGCTGCGTTCGGCCAATACAAGCCGAGCGCGGACGGCGGCTATGAGCCGTGGGCGCTCCAGGTTGTCGAACTGCGCGACGGCAAGATCGGCGAGCTGACCTTCTTCCTGGCGACGGAGACACTCTTTCCGTTGTTCGGCCTGCCGCTGGAGTTCGAGGGCTGATTGTCAGCTGCGCAGCACGTCGCCCAGCCCTAACAGCGCGATCAGCTCGAGGAGCTCGGCGCGAGCGTTGCGCAGTCGAAGCGTGTACCCGTGCCGTCGACCGGCAAGCTCGAATCGCGCGAGTGTCTCGACCGTGGCCACGTCGGCGGGCAGGCCAGCGACGTCCCAGTCGACGACCACGCGGTTGGTCGGGCGCGGCGCAGACGTAACCATCTGGATACAGACGATGGTGACGGCCGGAATTCATCGCTGCGACGCCGCCCGTTGGGCCTTGGAGGTCGTATTCTCCGCGATGAGAACGTCAGGATCTGCAGGTTCGCGTGCCAGCATCGGAGGCCCAGCATGACCCCACACACCGACCGCGCAGTTGGCATCCTTCGCCATCGTCGGGTTGCCGGAGTTGTCGCGCTCGCGGTCACGCTGGGCGGATTGGGGCTCAGCGGGTGCTCGGCGATCAGCAAGGTCAAGTCGGTTGCGCACAACGTGGAAACCAACCGGAAGACGATGGACTCGTTCACGACCAAGATCCAGTCCGATGAAGCGAAGCCGTTCGAGGCGACCTATGTGACGACCGGTGACAACCCGACGACGGTCGTGTACGCCGTCCAGCCACCGAAGGGTCTCTCGTTCACGAACACGCCTTCGAGTACGAGCAGCGCAGGCACGGGCGGCGCCGCCGTGCCAAATGTCGACATCATCGTGAACTCAACAGGCGAGTACTCCTGCACTCCGCCCGACACATCTGGCACGGCAGGCAAGGGGACCTGGGCGTGTCAAATGCTGTCGCCCGGCGACGCGCAGGAGCAGAACGCGATCTTCGACTTTTACACACCCGCGCACTGGATCAACTTCCTGAAGGGGTTCTCTCTCGCCGCTGGATTCGCCGGCGACAAGGTCACGTCGTCGACGATGACTGTCAATGGGTTCGCGATGTCGTGCGTCGACTTCGCAACCCCTGGGCAATCCGGGGAGAGCACGATCTGCACCACTGCTCAGGGCATCCTGGGCTACGTCAAGGTGGCGGGCGACACCACGAGTTTCGAAATCAAGAGCTACTCGGCGTCGCCGGATGCCTCGCTGTTTGAGTTGCCGCCCGGAGCCACCGTCACGCAGGTCCAGGTGGCCTCGTCACCAGCCGCCTGAGGCGCCACTGACTGCCGCAGCGACCGCACTTCGCATCCGGGGTGGTCGTGATCCGGTGAGAATTGGTGCGATTCGCAACCACCCGGAATGCGAAGTCGTCGAGTGGTGGGCGATGGGGCCCGGTTCAGGTCGCGGACTGAGTTCGCGACAGGTACTCGACGCGGGTCTGCGCGACCAACGAGCGCACGGTTGTGAGAAACGCGGCGGTGTGCGGTTGGCGTTCCGGCGCGGCGATCGGTTGCTGGTGCTGGCGGCCATCGTTACGCCGGTCCCGGAGCTTGCTGCGGGCGTGGTCTGTGCCGGCCCGCTTGCATTCGAACTCGCGAAGCAGCCGATGAGTTCTGGCCCATCGCAGCGTCCACATCACTGACACGTCAACTGTTGCTGGCAACCGGAAGGATCTCATCGTGCGCACCCTGATTGTGACCGAGTTCATCAGTCTTGACGGCGTCGTCGAGGCGCCAGGAGGAGTCGAGACGTCGCACCCCCAAGCCGGCTGGACGATGACGTACGGCGTCCCCGAGAGCTACGCGTTCAAGCTGAAGGAGACCATGGACGCGCAGTCGTTGCTGCTCGGCCGAGTCACCTACGAGGGATTCGCCGCCGTGTGGCCCACGATGAGCGACGTGTTCGCGGACAAGATGAACTCGATGCCCAAGCACGTCGTCACGAACACCCTCACTGAGCTCGAGTGGAACGCGGCGCCGTTGAGCGGCGACATCGCCGCGGCCGTGACCGAGCTGAAGCAGGGCGACGGCGGCCCGATCCTGGTCCACGGCAGCGCGACCCTCGTTCGGTTCCTGCTCGCCGAGCACCTCGTCGACGAGCTGCACCTGATGGTCTTTCCCGTCGCCATCGGTGGAGGCTTAAGGATGTTCCCCGATGACCGTAAGAAGCTCGAGTTCGAACTCACCGAGCTGGTGCGCTACGACAGCGGTGCCACACTGCAGATTTACCGCCCTGCGTCTTGAATGAGGTACAACGGACTCAGGCGAGGCGCGGGTAACGGGTGGGGAGGTTTGCGGGCGTGGATGTCGTGCAGGCCTACCCGCCGCCTTCGCCCCCGCCGCTTCCCCGACAGTCGCCGAAGTTCTCGCCGCGATCCCCGCGGTCCGCTCGCTGGCTGCTAGCGGTCGCGGTGGTTTTGGTGCTCGCGGTCATCGGCGCCGTGGCCTTCAGTTGGAATCAGGCGCACCGGCTGTCGAGTACTCGGGATCAGCTCGCGACGCTGAAGGCGGCCGCGGCCTCAGAACAGGCGCAGGTGTCGGCCCTCGCGACCACCGTCGACGCGCAGCAGAAGACCTTGACCGACCTCGGCACCCAACTCGGCGCTACCCAAACGCAGTTGGCGACGACCCAAAGCAAGTTGGGTACGACCCAGTCGCAGCTGCAGACAGCCCAAACTCGCCTGGGCACCGACGAGGCGCAGCTGAACTCGACGACCAAACAGCTGAACGTCACCACCAAGCAGTTGCCCCCGGATCTCGTTGCACTGGCGACGCAGGTTTCACCATCGGTGGTGCTCATCACCTGCACGACGGGCGGCGGCGGCGACACCGGCACCGGGTTCGCGATCGCGCTGCCGGCCGCAGCCGGCTATGTCACGACCATCATCACGGCTGAGCACGTCATCGACGCGTGTACCAACCCGTTGACGGGTGCATTCATCTCGTTGGCACGCGGCGGCCAGACATTGTCGGTGCACCTTCGTGCCTACGACCCGCGCCAGGACGTCGCGATACTCGACACGACCGCCAAGTTGCCGACGCTGAAGCCCGCGGCTGCCCCGGTCGTCGGCGAGTTCCTGATGGCGGTCGGTAACCCGCTCGGCGTCAATGACAACGTCACGTCAGGCAACGTGTCGCAGGTGTACTCGTCGTACTTCCTTGACAGTGCGCCGATCAGCAATGGCAGCTCGGGAGGTCCGGTGGTCGACCGATCGGGCAACGTCGTCGGTATCGTCGATGCAGGAGCCGTTGCTGATGCGAACACGCCAGTAGTGCAGAACCTGAACATCGCGCTGCGGTTGTCGAGGCTATGCCCGACAGTCTTGTCCGGCTCGTCATGCACGGCGTTGCACTGACCACGAATCTCGTGACGCAACCAGCCGTTCTCCGCCTTGCGACGCTTCTCGCCGCAACCTGTCTCGTCGCCGGATGTGGCTCGGCCTCTCACGCGAAGACCACAGCGACAGCGACGCCGTCGGCTTCCGTGACTGCTCCCTCATCCTCTGTTGCTCCGGCGTCCTCCGCAGTCGCCTCGTCGGGAGCGGCGACCAGCGACGCGGGCGACGGGGGCGACGGGGCCGTTCCGACGGTCGGGCCGGCGTCCTCGGGCTTCATCACCAACGTCTGCTCAGCGATCACGATCGCCGATGCGCAGGCCACCGTGCAGCCGGCGATCGATGCGATCGGATTCGACACGGACAACCAGGACCCGGCCGGCATCTTCACGTGCACCATCGACGCAGCCGACCAGGCAGTGACGGTGACGGTCGAGCCCGAAGATGTCGCGATGGCGAACTACGAGTCCGACGTCGCGGCGGAGAACGTCCCCGCGGTGCCGTCGTTACCCGGAGTCGGCGATGTTGCCGTGTGGACTCAGGTGGCGAACAACCCGCCCGACGTTTACGCGCACAAGGGCCACGTCACGTGTGAAGTGAAGACGAGTGACACGCAGGTGCTCAATCTGACCTACGACCCGAGCGTCGTCGACGGGGGAGTCACCGCCGCGAGCGCGGCCGCATATGCAATCAAGCTTGGTGCGTTGTGCACGGACGTGTTCGCCGCGATCGGCTGACGTCACTCAATAGATCGGACGTCGAGGGGCGGGGGTGCGCGTTACGAGAGCGCCTTGTCGTCAAGTGCACTGTCGATGCAGCCGAGGACAGCCGGATCGTCGGGTTGCGTCTTAGGTGTGAAGCGTCCAAGGACCTTGCCGTCTGGCGCGACGACGAACTTCTCGAAGTTCCAGTCGACATTGGCTGGGTCGCCATCCCCACGCGGGGCCGGCAGGCTCGTGGCCTGTGCATAGGGCGTCTGCGTGAGCACCGCGTAGATCGGATCGCGGTTCGCGCCGTTGACCTCGATCTTGTCCGACATCGGGAAGGTGACTCCGTACGTGGCCGAGCAGAACTCGGCGATGTCGGCGGCTGTGCCAGGCTCCTGGCCCTTGAACTGGTTGCACGGGAAGCCCAGGACCGTGAAGCCGCGATCAGCGAGCGTCTGCTGTAACTCCTCGAGCTTGGCGTACTGCGGGGTGTTGCCACATCGGCTGGCGACGTTGACCACCAACGCGACCCGGCCGGCAGCGAGTTCGCCGAACGTCGTGTGCTTACCTTGCAAAGTTGTCACGGGAAGCTCGAGTAGATCGCTCATACCTACGCCCAGCGCCTGTCATGCACGCCGCATTCCCGCACAGCGACACCAACTACTTGGCGCGGGCCTGCTTGACCAGAGTTTTACCGAAGTCCCAGACGAGGCCCGATCCACGGTGCGCCTCGTCCATGACATCGACGAACGCGTCGACAAAAAGGTCGACCTCGCGCTCGCCGATGATCAGCGGTGGGATCAGCTTGATCACTTCGAGGTGATCGCCCGAGACCTGCGTGAGGATCCGATGCTGGTGGAACAAGGCGTGCACGATGGTCTGCGCGAAGAGCCCCTTGCGGGCGGCCTGCAACGCGGTCCATGACCCGCGCAGCTTCCACGACGTCGGGCGGCCGAACTCGATCCCGATCATGAGGCCTCGACCGCGAACCTCATGCAGTAGTTCGTAGCGATCGACGAGATCGGCAAGCCGCGATTGCAACAGCTCGCCCATCTTGCGCGCGTTGTCGACCACGTTCTCGTGCTCCAAAACGTGCAGGGTGGCAAGGCCCGCCGCCATCGCCTGAGCGTTCGAACCGAACGTCGAGTCGTGTACCAGCACGCGGTCCATCGACGAGTAGACCTTGGCGAAGATCCACTCACGGCCGATCGTGGCGCCGACCGGGATGTAACCGCCAGACAGAGCTTTTGCAGTGGCGACCAGGTCGGGCTCGACGCCGTCGTGTTGGAACGCGAAGAAATCGCCGGTGCGACCGACCCCGGTCTGCACCTCGTCGGCGATCAGCAGCGCCTTGTGGCTGCGGAGCAGGTCTTGCGCGGCAGGCAGAAAGCCCGGCGGTGAGACCGCGACACCTTTCCCCTGGATGGGCTCGATCAGGAAGCCGGCAACGTCACCACGGCGAAGCTCGCGTTCGAGCGCTTTCAAGTCGCCAAACGGAATCGCCGTGTCGGGCAGCATCGGCCCGAAGCCCTTCCGGAACGCGCTCGATCCGTTCACCGACAGCGATCCCGCCGTCAGGCCGTGAAACGCGTGATCGCAGTAGATGATGCGACGGCGACCGGTCGCGTACCGCGCGTACTTCAGGGCGGCCTCGACGGCCTCGGTGCCGCTGTTGCCGAAGTAGACCCGGTCGAGATGGGGAACTTTGGCGAGCAGCGCCTCAGCGAGCGGGCCGGCCAGCGGCGGAGCATCGAACTGGGTCAGATCGGCGAGGTCGGCGTCGATGACGTCGTGGATCGCCTGCCGGACGACTGGGTGATGGCGCCCGAGGGCGAACACCCCAAAGCCCGCGAGCATGTCGAGGTACTCGACGCCGTCCGCGTCGTAGAGGTAGGCACCCTGCCCCCTGGCGTACACCTTGTCGAAGCCGATCGCGTGCAGCATCCGCGGCAGTTGCGGGTTCAAATACTGGCGATGCAGCTCGTACCGCTCGTCGCCGCGCCGGGCGAGCACGTCGCGAAGGTCGAATGGCTGGTCGGCTCGTTCGTCCGCACCCATCGGTGAGCCCACCTCCTCGCACATTCGGGCCCTCAGAAGGCACCGTAACCGATCGCTGGGAGCACAATGAGTTGGACGCCTCATCTGCCCCATCTGATATACAGCGCATGGACAGAACTGTTTACTTAGTACGTACTTACCCGTTCTAGACCGTACGGCGGGGCGACCACATGACTGAGCTTGGCGCTACCGGCAAGGGTGAGCAAGCCGCCCTTGACGGTGTCGATCGCTCATCCTCCCTCGACGCCGTCGAGCCACCCGCCGTCCTCGCTCGGGCCAGAGCCCTCGTCGTCCCGGCCCTGCGCGCCGCCGTCGACCGCCTCCACGGCGAGCAGATGCGCATGATCGCCGCCTATCACCTCGGCTGGCTCGACGCCGACGGGCGACCGCTGCCAGGTGACGGCGTAGGCGGGAAGGCGATCCGGCCGACGCTTGCCGTGCTGTCAGCGCAAGCAGTCGGCGGTACCGGGGCGGAGGGCGTCCCCGCAGCGGTCGCGGTCGAGCTGGTGCACAACTTCTCCCTGCTGCACGACGACATCATGGATCGCGACGTCGAGCGGCGGCACCGCCCGACCGCGTGGGTGGTGTTCGGCGACGGCCAAGCCATCCTCGCGGGCAACGCCATGCTGATGGCCGCAGTCGACGTCCTTGTCCGCGATGGTGCCGCAGGGCAGCGCGCACTGCCCAGCCTGGTGACCGCGGTCGAAGGGCTCATCGACGGGCAGTCTGCCGATCTCGACCTGAGCACCCGCCGCGACGTCGACCTCGATGAAGTACTCGCGATGGAGGCCGGCAAGACGGCCGCGCTGCTCGCCTGTTCGGCGTCGATCGGTGCACTGGCGGCTGGTGCTGACGCCAGCGTCGTCGACGCTCTCGCCGGCTACGGTCACGAGCTCGGCATGGCGTTCCAACTCGTCGACGACATCCTCGGCATCACCGGTGACGCTGCTGCGACCGGCAAGTCGTCATCGTCCGACGTCCGGGCCGGAAAGCAGAGTGCGCCCATCGTTGCCGCGCTGAATTCCGGAACAGCGGCGTCCGAGCAGCTGGCGAAGATGCTCGCCGGTGGTCCGCTCGTCTCCGACGACGACGTGACCCACGCGACGAAGCTCATCGACGAGGCGGGCGGCCTCGAGTGGGCCGCACACGAGGCCGACCGCAGGCTCGCGCTGGCCTTGGGATACCTCGACGCACTCAGCCTCCAACAGAAGATTCCCGCCGAGACGGGAACAACTTCCGACCTGGCGGCGCTGGCTCGGTATGTCGTCGAACGTGATCGTTAGTCGAGGAGGACAGACCTCGTGACCGCGCTGACGTACTCCGACCTGACCGACGCGGTCGGTTTGGCGGTGAAGCGCGCGCAAGCCCACCTTGTGGGCCGCCAGGATGCCGCTGGCTGGTGGAAAGGCGAGCTGCGCACCAACGTCACGATGGACGCAGAAGATCTGCTGCTGCGGCAATTCCTCGGGATCTTGAAGCCCGAGGAGACTGCCGAGGCGGCGCGCTGGATCCGCTCCCAGCAGCGCGCCGACGGCACCTGGGCCAACTTCGAGCGCGGCCCTGGCGATGTGTCGACGACGATCGAGGCGTACGCCGCGCTGCGCTTGGCGGGCGACGGCGTTGATGAGCCGCACATGGCGGCCGCTCGCGCCTTCATCCTCGCCGGCGGCGGCATCGAGGCGAGCCGGGTCTTCACCCGGATTTGGTTGGCGCTGTTCGGCGAATGGTCGTGGGACGACCTTCCGTCGATGCCCCCCGAGCTGGTGCTGCTCCCGAAGTGGTTCCCCCTCAATGTGTACGACTGGGGCTGCTGGGCTCGGCAGACCGTGGTAGCGATCACCGTCGTGGCCACGCTTCGACCCGTTCGCCCGCTGCCCTTTACGGTCACCGAGTTGCGCTCCGGGGTGCGGCCGGCGCCGGCCAAGACGGGCCCCGTCGCGACAGCTTTCACGGTGCTCGACAAGGCCCTCAAGCTCTACGATCGGTCGCCCATCAAGCCCGGCCGGGCGATGGCGTTCCAGCACGCCACGGACTGGGTGCTGCGGCGGCAAGAGGCCGACGGCGGGTGGGGCGGCATTCAGCCACCATGGGTGTATTCGATCCTGGCGTTGCACTTGACCGGCCGGTCCCTCGACGATCCCGCTCTGGTCGCGGCGATCAAGGGCCTCGATGGCTTTTTGATTCGCGATGAGACCCCCGACGGCGTCATCAGGCGGCTCGAGGCCTGCCAGTCGCCGGTGTGGGACACCTGCCTCGCGCTGATCGCGCTCTTCGACGCGGGCGCCGAGGTCGACGATCCTTCGGTGCGTTCGGCCGTCGACTGGTTGCTCGCCGAAGAGGTGCAGGTCAAGGGCGACTGGGCGGTCAGGCGGCCTGACCTCGACGCCGCGGGCTGGGCCTTCGAATTCGCCAACGACGCCTACCCCGACATCGACGACACCGCCGAGGTGGTGCTCGCACTTCGTCGCACCGGTCCGGTCTTGCGGCCCGACGTCGCGGCAGCTGTCCAGCGCGGTACCCGGTGGGCCGTCGGCATGCAGTCACGTGACGGCGGATGGGGCGCGTTCGACGCCGACAACACGCGCCGACTGGTCGAGAAGGTGCCGTTCTGCGACTTCGGTGCGGTGATCGATCCGCCGTCCGCCGACGTCACCGCGCACGTGGTCGAGATGCTCGGGCACAGCGGGATGGCGCACACAGCGGCAGCGCGGCGCGGCGTCCAATGGCTACTTGATGCGCAGGAAGCAGACGGTTCGTGGTTCGGCCGCTGGGGCGCAAACTACGTCTACGGAACCGGCGCCGTCCTTCCCGCGCTTGCGGCCGTCGGTGCCGATCGCGATTCGATACCTGTGCGTCGTGCCGTGCACTGGCTGGAAAAGCATCAGAATCCGGACGGCGGGTGGGGCGAGGACCTGCGTTCTTACACCGAGGAAGAGTGGCGAGGCAAGGGAGAGTCGACCCCGTCGCAGACGGCCTGGGCGCTGCTGGGTCTGATGGCGATCGACCCCGACACCGAGGCTGTCACTCGCGGCGTCGACTGGCTGGTGCGTACGCAGCGAACCGACGGCGGCTGGGACGAAGACCTCTACACCGGCACTGGATTCCCCGGCGACTTCTACATCAACTACGAGATGTATCGCGTGGTGTTCCCGCTCAGTGCGCTCGGCCGATACCTGAGCGCGCAGAAGGTCATCCGGTTGCCGTGAACGATCTGCTGATTGTCACCGCGCTGCGTACCGAGTACGCCGCGCTGGCGGGCCGCGTACCCGGTGCGACCTTGGCCCGCTGCGGCATGGGGCCGGAGAAGGTGCGGGAGTGGTTGCCGCGGCTTTCACAACTGGCGCCCAAGGCAGTGGTCGTCGTTGGCGTTGCCGGCGGCCTCGACCCGACATTGCGCCCGGGCGACGTGGTCGTGGCTACTGAAGTGCGCGATGAGCGTGGGCGGATCGTGCAGCGCGCCGCTGCGCCGCTCGTGGCGGAGTTGCGGCGCATGGGGTTGCGCGTCCGGACCGGCCCGATCGTCAGCACTGACCACATAGTGCGCGGGCACGCGGCTCGAGCGCGGCTCGCGGCAACGGGCGCGATTGCCGTCGACATGGAGTCAGCCGCGATCGTGCGGGCAGCACCCGGCGTCCCGACTGCTGTCGTTCGGGTCATCTCCGACACCGCATACAGCCCCTTCGCGAGCCTGAACACCGCGACCGGTGGCGTGCGCGCGCTCCTGACGCTGCACAAGATCGGTCCGGCGCTGCGGCAATGGGCCGACCTCGTCGGCCCCCGGCGCGTGCTGCTCGCGGCACCCCGGTCGTTCTGTGCCGGCGTCGAACGCGCGATTGACATCGTCGAGCTTGCCCTGCAGCGCTACCCGCGACCGGTCTACGTCCGCCGCCAGATCGTGCACAACGCGCACGTGGTCGCCGACCTCCAACGCCAGGGCGCGGTCTTCGTCGAAGAACTCGACCAAGTACCCGACGGGACGACGGTGGTGTTGTCGGCACACGGCGTCGCACCCGCCGTCCGGGCTGAGGCTGCGCGACGCGGGCTCAACGTCATTGATGCCACCTGCCCGTTGGTCGCGAAGGTCCACAGCGAGGCCCGCCGATTCACCGCGCGCGGTGACACCGTGCTGCTCATCGGACACGCGGGTCACGACGAGGTCGAAGGCACGATGGGTGAGGCCCCGGGCAAGATCCTGCTCGTTGAGAATGCCGCCGACGCCGAGCGGGTCAGCGCCGAAGACCCCGAGCACGTGTCGTTCCTGATGCAGACGACGCTCGCCGTCGACGACGCGATGGACACCGTCGACGTCTTGCGCCGGCGGTTCCCGTCGATCGAGTCGTCGGCGACCGACGACATCTGCTACGCGACCACCAACCGGCAACAGGCGGTGCGCGCCATCGCCGCCGAGTCCGATGTCATGATGGTGCTCGGGTCGGCGAACTCCTCGAATTCCGTCCGCTTGGTCGAAGTGGCCGAGCGCCTCGGAGTGCGTGCTCATCTCGTTGACGATGCCACCGACATCTTGCCCGAATGGCTCGATGGTGCGTCGACGATCGGTATCACCGCCGGAGCGTCGGCTCCGCCGCACCTGGTCGACGAGGTCATCGAAACGCTTCGCGCGCTCGGCCCTGTCGATGTTGTCCAGCGTGCCGTCGCAGCTGAAGACGTCACGTTTTCTCTACCGAAAGGTGTTGCAGGCTGATGCCCATTCCCATGCGCCAAGGAGCACGCATCGGCTGGTACCTGTTCTCGCAGAAGCTGCACCGACGCGAGAAGTTCCCGCTGATCGTCGAGCTCGAGCCGCTGTTCGCCTGCAACCTCAAGTGCAACGGCTGCGGCAAGATCCAGCAGCCGCACGATCTGCTGGCCCAGCGGATGCCGGTCGAGCGGGCGATCGCGGCGATCGAGGAAGCCGGCGCGCCGATGGTGTCGCTCGCTGGCGGTGAGCCGTTGATGCACCCGCAGATCGACGTGATGGTCAACGAGCTCGTCAAGCGCAAGAAGTACGTGTACCTGTGCACCAACGCCGAACTGGTGCGCAAGCGCTGGGACAGGTTTAACTTCAAGCCGTCGCCGTACTTCGCGTTCACGATTCACATCGACGGCCTGCAGGAACGGCACGATGAGTCCGTCGCGAAGGAAGGCGTCTTCGAAGAAGCGGTCGAGGCGATCAAGTTCTTGAAGGAAAAGGGCTTCCGCGTCACCACGAACTCGACGTTCTTCAACACCGACACACCACAAAACATCATCGACGTGCTCAACTTCCTCAACGACGAGGTCAAGGTCGACCAGATGATGATCTCGCCGGCGTACGCCTACGAGAAGGCGCCCGACCAGGATCACTTCCTGGGCGTGACCGAGACCCGCGAGTTGTTCACCAAGGCGTTCGCCGGCGGCAACCGCAAGCGCTGGCGCCTGAACCACTCACCGCTGTTCCTCGACTTCCTCGAGGGCAAGGTCGACTTCGAGTGCACCGCGTGGGGCATCCCGTCGTACTCGTTGTTGGGCTGGCAAAAGCCGTGCTACCTGATGGCCGACGGTTACGTGAAGACCTACAAGGAACTCATCGAAAAGACCGACTGGAGCAAGTACGGTCGCGGCCGCGACGAGCGCTGCAACAACTGCATGGCGCACTGCGGCTACGAGCCGACTGCCGTGCTCGCGACGATGGGGTCGATCAAGGAGAGCCTGCGTGCGTTGCGCGAGCAGGGCTGATCCAGACCGCGGCGTGGGCGGGCTCGACGGCGTGACTCACGACGGCGAGTAGATCGAGCCGCACCGTCTCGAGGTCGACTGCATCCCGCAACCGGGCGGAGAACGCTGCGACGGTCGCCTCCGCGTCGTAACTCGCGCGGTTGAACCGGCGGTCGACGATTCGCTGCGATCCTCTGCGGAGCGGGTTGAACAGCGCCGCGGCAGCCAATGTGGACGCGGTCACCGCGACCGGTGAGGAGAACGACAACACGTTGGTCGTGATGACCACGATTCCCACGTACACGCCGATGAGCAAACCGGTGACGACGGTGTAGGACAGCGTGCGGCTGATCAGGCGATCGATGTCGTAGAGCCGGTACCGCAGGATGCCCAGCCCCATCCCCACTGGGAACGCGCCGAACATCGCAATGGCGACATTGTTCGACACCGTGACTGCCGTCGATGTCCCGAGGTCGTTGCCGAGCGGGACTTGCACGGCAAGGCTGATGACCAGGACCAGCGCGCCGAGGGTAGACCACTTGAGTTGTTGACGCAGAATTCCAGACGATCGCCGGAACGCGCTGACCTGCCGTACCACCCATGAAGCCAGCAACGGCAGGAGCACCAGCACAGCCAGGCCGGACCCTCCGAAGGCGACAAAGCCGGAGGTCGACGGGCTGCCGATCGGGTTTCCGTTGGCATCGAGCTGCAGATTGTGCCAGCGCACGAGGATTGTCGCCGTGACGCACTGCGAGGCCACCACAAGCACGGCGGCGACCACGTAGATGTGCAACGTGGTCCGCCACCGCCCGGGACCCCGCCGTTGGGAAACAACAGCAGCGAGGGCAGCCCGACGATCAATCCGAGGTCCCAAAAGAAGTTCTGGAACCACAACGCGGCGCGGGGAAGTGCCCCTACGCCGTGGCCGAGCCAGTGATTGAGCACCACGTACGCCGTTGCGAAAACGAACATGTTCTCCAGCAGCGCTACGAAGATGAGCAGCCACCCAATCGGATTCCGCGGTTGGCGACGTGCCACCACTACCCCGACCGCGACGAACATGGTCGTCGGTATCAAGATCGGCCCGGCACCGCCGGCTTTGTCGTCGATGACCGACGCGATCAGTGATGCCGCGCCGATCGCCACCGCGATCGCGCCGAGCACGGCAGCGTTGGTCGGCGACGCCAGTCGCTCGAGACGCGCACGTGCGGGCCTACCCATCGGCCTCGGTCCGCCGCACCCACAGCTGTCGCTACCTGCAGCCGCAAGAGCTACCGGTGACGAGCAACATAGACCGCAGCCGTTCCGAGATCGTTACGCGCACTACCGCCTCGCGACCGGGTTCGCGACTTGGTTCGCGACTTGTCCGGGGCGGGTCAAAAGGGTGTCGACGGCAGGCCCGCCGCCAACGATGATGAGGGCATGGTGATCGAACTATGACCGCGCGTGGCAAGGCTTTTGACCCAGCACTCGACCGTGCCGTTGTGCACGCGAAGTCGTGGCTCGACTCGATGCCGGATCGAGCTGTCCCGCCGCGCCTGTCCGCAGACGAGATTGCGCCGTCGTTCGCGGGCCCGCTACCTGATGGTCCAACTGACCCCGCGGAGGTCATCGACCTGCTCGCCGCGCTCGCTGAGCCCGGCCTGATGGCCATGCCGAGCGGCCGCTTCTTCGGCTGGGTGATCGGCGGTGCGCTGCCGGCAGCGCTGGCGGCCGACTGGCTGGTCAGTGCCTGGGACCAGAACACCGGCATGCGTTACGCGACGCCCGCCGCGGCCGCCGCTGAGGAGGCGGCGGGTGGCTGGATTCTCGACCTACTCGGACTTCCCGCGGGCGCCGACGTCGGATTCGTCACCGGCGCGACGATGGCGAACTTCTCCGCTCTGGCGGCCGCCCGCCAGCAGGTGCTCGCACAAGCGGGCTGGGACGTCAACGCGAAGGGTCTGAATGGCAGCCCGCCGATTCGGGTGATCGTCGGTGCAGAGCGGCACAGTGCGGTCGACGCGGCACTTCGTTATCTCGGCCTAGGTGAGCCGACGCCGGTGGCTTCCGACGACCAGGGCCGGATCGAGATCGCTGCCCTCGCCGCGGCACTCGACAGCGGGACCGGCCCCACGATCGTCTGCCTGCAGGCCGGCAACGTGCATTCGGGGGCTTTCGATGACATCGGCGCAGCGGCCCGCATTGCCCACGCGCACGGGACGCCGGATGCGCGGCCCTGGGTTCACGTTGACGGCGCATTCGGACTGTGGGCAGCGGCCTCGCCAAACCTTCGCCTGCTCGTCCCAGGTCTCGCGGACGCCGACTCTTGGGCCACCGATGCCCACAAGACGCTCAACGTGCCGTACGACTGTGGCGTTGTGATCGTCGCGCAGCCGGCGGCACTGCGGGCAGCCCTCGGCGTCCGGGCAAGCTATTTGATTTCGGCAGACGGCCCGACCGCCGATCCGGACGAGAAGGCGCCCGAGTTGTCGCGCCGCGCTCGTGGCATCCCGGTGTGGGCCGCGTTGCGATCGCTCGGCCGAGACGGTGTCGCGGATCTGGTCGACGGGTTGGTGCGGCACGCGCGAGCGATCGCGGCCGGGCTCGAGACGATCGAGGGCGCGCAGGTGCTCAACGACGTGGTCTTCACCCAGGTCTGCGTCGCCTTTGAGGACGACGAGCGCACCCGGGCGGTAACGGCCCAACTGCTTGCAGACGGGACGGCGTGGATGTCGGGCTCGCGGTGGCAGGGGCGCGACGTGCTTCGGGTGTCGGTCAGTAACTGGTCGACCGACGCGGACGACGTCGAGGCATCCGTCGATGCGGTGCGCAAGGCCGCGAACGCGGTGCGGCTGACGAGCGTTGGACGAGCGAATACTCTTTGAGCAGATCGCGATCAGTCAGGAGACGACGATGACGTTCGGAGACCCAACAATCCGGCTCGACCCGATCCACGCGGCCTGGAACACGGTCGCCAGTTTCGGTACGTACGAAGAGGCTCAGGAGGCTGTCGATCGGCTGTCCGACTCCGGATTCCCGGTCGAGAACATCGACATCATCGGCTCGGACCTTCGCACCGTCGAGCGTGTCACCGGGCGCCTTACCAAGCGCAACGCGGCGGCAGCCGGCGCCGCTAGTGGTGCCTGGTTCGGGCTGTTCATCGGCTTGCTCGTTGGCCTGTTCACGACTGGCGGGACGTGGCTCGGGCTGATCCTGGGTGGTTTGCTCATCGGTGCGGTCTGGGGCGCCGTCTTCGGCTTCGTCGGGCACGCAGCGACCGGCGGTCGGCGCGATTTCGCCTCGAAGCGGACCCTCACGGCGACCCGCTACGACATCGTGGCCCGTGGCGGGCACGCTGAAGAGGCGCGGGCCGTGCTGAACACGGTCGCACCGGCAACCCCGCAGGAGAGCAAGGCCTGAGCGCTCGTTTGCCTATGTTTGCCGCCGCCGCTGCCGATGGGGGACGCAAGGTCTCATCGGGATAACACGACGCGAGGTGCGGCAGGGTGAGCGAGTTCCGAGACCCTGAGCTCCCGGCTTCAGCACTTCCGTTTGCGGAGCGCCCGTATCCGGTCGGTGACGAGCTCGATCGGATCGCGTTTCACAACATGCTGGAGTACGCGGCCGAAGCGATCTACTTCAAGGATCTCCAGAGCAGATTCATCGCGGTGAGCCGCAGCCTCGCCACGAGGATGGGCCGCGAGCCGGAGGAGCTTCTCGGGCGCACCGATTTCGACATCTTCACCGACGAGCATGCCAGCGCTGCCTACGCGGACGAGCAGCGAGTGATTGCCACCGGCATCTCCATGCTGGACAAGGAAGAACGCGAAACTTGGCCCGATCGTGGCGACACCTGGGTGATGAGTAACAAGCGACCGCTGCGTGACCTCGATGGCGGCATCATCGGCACGTTCGGTATCCGTCGCGACATCACCCGTGCTGTGATCGCCGAGCGCGACGCGATGAGCGCGACGGACGCGCTTGCTCTTGCGCACGCGGATCTGAGTCGTGTCGAGGCGCAACTGCGCACCGTGCTCGACACCTCAGCAGATGCGATCTCCCTGTACGACGCCAACCTGTGCTACCAGTACATGAACGTCGTGGCGATGCGCATGACGCACGACTCCACCGGCGAGGCCCTCGGGCGCAGCGACCGTGAGCTCGGACGCGATGCGGCGTTCCTCGCGATCTGGGAGGCCGCCTTGAAGGGCGTGCTGCTCACTGGCGAGGTGTGCTCGGTCGACTTCTCCGTCGGCAGCGGCGAAGGCCTGCGCTGGTTCGCGTCGTATCTCGCTCCCCAACGGGAGTTCGAGCAAGGGACGCCGGTGGGTGTCGTGGCGTTCACCCGCGAGGTGACCGAACTCAAGCGCGCGCAGAGCAAGCTCGCCCACCAGGCGGTGCACGACCCGCTGACCGGCCTGGCGAATCGGGTGCTGCTGGTCGACAGATTGACCCAGGCTCTGCTCCGGATGGAACGCCAGCCAGGGAAGCTCGCGTTGCTGTTCATCGACCTCGACCACTTCAAGGTCATCAACGACACGCACGGCCATGACATCGGCGATCGTCTGTTGGTCGAGGTCGGGGAGCGGCTGACCGCTGTTGCGCGTCGACTCGACACCGTCGCGCGATTTGGTGGTGATGAGTTCGTGCTGCTGTGCGACAGGTTGACCACCGACGAGGACGTACGTGTCGTCGCCGATCGGGTCGTGCGTGCCGTTGGCGAACCATTCTTCAGCGACGGTCTCGAGCTGAACATCACGGCGAGTGTTGGTGTCGTCATCACGAGCGATCCGTACGCCGGTTGCGAGAACGTCGTCCGAGACGCGGACGCTGCGATGTACCAGGCGAAGGAACGTGGCCGCGATCACTACCAGTTCTTCGACGCCGGCCTTCGGGATCGGGCAGTCGCGAGGAACGCCGTCGGTTGGGAACTCGCAAAGGCGCTCGAGCGCGGTCAATTCCGGCTCGAGTACCAACCCGTCGTGTCGCTTCGCGACCAGTCCATCGTCGGCATGGAGGCGCTGATCCGCTGGGATCACCCCGAGCGCGGCACGGTCCCTCCTGCGGAGTTCATCGCGATTGCGGAGAGCCGCGGACTGATCGTTCGGATCGGTAACTGGGTGCTCGACGAAGCATGCCGTCAGTTGGTCGAATGGGGGTCGCTGTTCCCGCGCTACGGGCGCGATCCGGGGCTCGAACCGTTGGGCATCGCCGTGAATGTCTCCGGGCGACAACTACGCAGCGGTGACTTCGTCTCGGCCGTCAAAGTTGCATTGGAGCGCAACGGTCTTGCGCCGGGCCAGTTGTGCCTGGAGATCACCGAAACAGCGTTGATCGAAGAGACCGCCGAGGCGAGGGAAACACTGGAAGCAATCGCGGCGCTCGGCGTGCACATCGCGTTGGACGATTTCGGTACTGGGTACTCGTCACTCGCGCACCTGCGACAGTTCCCGGTCGACATCTTGAAGATCGATCGCAGCTTCGTCGACCGCCTCGAGACCAATGACCGCGAACGTCAGATTGTGGCCGCGGTCACCGCGATGGCGCACGTTTTGAACATGATCGTGATCGGAGAAGGGATCGAGACGGTCGGCCAGCTCACCCAACTCACTGCTCTTGGCTGCGACTACGCCCAGGGTTACCTGCTCGCGCGTCCGATGCGACCCGAGGCTCTTGAACTGTTGCTTCGAGCCCAGGAGTCGTCGCACGTAGCATCATCTGGTGCCGCCTGACCCACCGCTGTCCGTGCTTGGGGCGACCGCGTTGTCTGTTGCGGCCTGCCGGGCGACCGAGAGCGCCCGGATCGACGCGTGGTTCCACGACGAGCTCGCACAGCACGTTCTCGCCGCCGCCATTGCACCACCGGCGGTCTCGCGCGGGCTCGTCCGTTGGGTGGCCGTGCGCACTCGATTCCTTGACGAACTCGTCGTAGAAGCTGTCGCCGACGGCATCAGGCAGGTCGTCATCGTTGGCGCCGGGCTCGATGCGCGCGCCTACCGACTCGCACTGCCGCGAGATCTCACGGTCTTCGAGATCGACCATGCTGAAGTGCTCGCCTTGAAACAGCGACTGCTCGACGAGCTTGAGCTCATGAGCGAGTGCCGGCGTCGGGTGGCCGTCGCCGATCTTGTCACCGACGACTGGTTGCCACTCCTTACTGATACCGGGTGGGTGCCGGCGCAGCCCACCGTGTGGGTGGCGGAAGGGTTGTTGGTCTACCTGAACCACGAGGAGCGGACGCAACTGCTGACGCAGCTCTCCTCGGCGTCCGCTATTGGCAGTGTTCTTGGCGCGACTCTCAGCACGCGGACTGACAACCTCGCGCATCCGCTGTGGCATCCGGCGGCCACCGCCGACCCTGAGCAGTGGTTGGCCCAGTGTGGTTGGCAGGCGACCGTGCAGACGATGGCGGAGGCGAGCGCCGCGTTTGGGCGGCCCATTCCACCGCCATTTGACACGAGTACGAAAGGCAGACTGGTACGCGCCGTTCGCTAGCTGTTACTACTTTGCTGGGGCGACGAACCGGTCGACGAATGCGTTGCGGAATTTGCCGGCCGGATCGAATCGGGCAACGAGTTCGCTGAAGTCGGGCAGCCGCTCGTAACGCGTGCGGACGACGTCGGGACTCATGGGAAACACCTTTCCCCAATGAGGTCTGGCGTCGAACGGTGCGAGCTGTTCCTCAATGGCAGTCAGTGCGGGAATCACTGCGGCCATGTCGCTGATCCAGGTGAAATGGAGTGCGAAGCTGTCGCGACCGTAGGCCGGGCTGAGCCACAGCTCGTCGGCCGCGATCGTGCGCAACTCGCAGATCTGTAGCGCGGGTGCAATGACGTGCGCGATGCTGCTGATCGCCGTGACTGCAGCAACCGCAGCCTCGCGAGGGACGAAGTACTCCGACTGTAACTCATCGCCGCTGCTCGGTGTGAAGTCGAGCCGAAAGTGTGGCAATCGCTCATGCCACGGGCCGGGCGCGCCGCGTTGTTCGGTGCACGCGGCGGGATCGACACCAGGCACCGGATGCCGGGGACCGTCGGCGGCGGCCGCGTCGAGCCATCGCGCCTGACCCCAGACCTGCCACGGCTGCGACGCGTCGATTCGGTGTTTCATCCACACCTGGTTCATCACCGGGCCGCGCCAATCGGTGAACACACTGACGCTGTACTCCGCCGACATCGTCGCCTCGAGATGGGCGGTGAACTGCGCTAACGACAGATCGTCGTAGACGTATTGCGCGACGGCGAATGTCGGTTCGATCGCGAGTGTCACGGAGGTCACGATGCCCAGCATTCCGAGCGCCACTACTGCACCAGCGAAGTCGCCGTCGCCGAACTCAATGGTGACAACGTCGCCGCTCGCCGTCACGACTTCGAGGGCGCGGACCGCGGTGGCGAGATTGCCGTTCGTCACGCCGGAGCCGTGGGTGCCCGTTGCGGTCGCTCCGGCGATGCAGATGTGCGGCAGCGAGCCGAGGTTGTGCAGCGCGTAGCCGGCCCGATGCAGCGGCGGGGCAAGCTCTCCATACCGGACGCCGCCCCCGACCGTCACCGTCGAGCGCTCGGGATCGATATGCACCAACGGCGGCATCGCGGCGAGCGAGATCTGGTCACCGACGGTGTCGGCGATGGGGTTGAACGAGTGCCCACTGCCAAGCGCCCGCACGTGCTCGTTGCCCGCCACGATTCGGCGCACCTCGTCGAGGGACGTCGGGTGGTGCAGCCGCGCCGCGCCAAACACGACATTCCCGGCCCAATTCGTGGGTCGGTCGGTCATCGGGGTCCCCTCGGTGTTGCCCTCGTTGGTCGCCCTCGTGGTGGCTCTCGTGGTGGTAGGGCAAGAATACGTGCATGGACTACAGACAACTCGGCAACTCAGGTCTGCGCGTATCGGCACTGACTCTCGGGACGATGGGGTTCGGCGGCACCGGCTGGGCCGCGGCAGTTGGCACGACGGACGTCGACGGCGCGCGTCGCCAGATCTCCATGGCGCTGGACGCCGGTGTGAATCTCATCGACACGGCCGACGTCTACTCGTCAGGGCTTTCGGAAGAGATCGTGGCGAAGGCGCTGCCGGTTGCGCGCGAGGACGTGCTGCTGGCGACGAAGGTCCGGATGCCGACGGGGGACGGCCCGAACGACGCCGGACTGTCGCGACACCACATCATGAGGGCCTGTGACGCGAGCCTGCGGCGGCTCGGGACGGACTACATCGATCTGTACCAGGTGCACGAGTGGGACGGCCAGACACCTCTCGAGGAGACCTTGCGTGCACTCGACGACTTGGTGACCTCGGGGAAGGTGCGCTACATCGGCGCATCGAACTACGCCGGCTGGCAGTTGATGAAGGCGCTCGGTATCGCCGACCGGCACGGGTTGCACCGCTTCGTCTCCCAGCAGATCTATTACTCGCTGCAGGCCCGCGACGCCGAGTATGAGTTGGTTCCCGTCAGCGTCGACCAGGGTCTTGGGATTCTCATTTGGAGCCCACTCGCTGGTGGTCTGCTGTCGGGCAAGTACCGACGCGGTGTCGAGGCGCCGGCCGGCAGCCGGCATCTCGGCGATTGGCACGAGCCGCCGGTCTACGACGAGGACAAGCTGTACGACACCGTCGACGCGTTGGTCGAAATTGCAGGCGCACACAGCGTTTCTGCCGCCCAGGTGTCGCTCGCGTGGCTGCTGGGCCGCTCCGGCGTCACCTCGGTGATCGTTGGTGCACGAACCGATGAGCAGCTCGCCGACAACCTGAAGTCCGCCGATCTGACGTTGTCTGCCGACGAGCGGCGCAGGCTCGATGACGTCAGCGCGATGCCGCTGCTGTACCCGCACTGGCACCAGGCGAACACCTCAGGCGATCGGCTCGGCGCGCCCGAACTGACCTTGCTCGAGCCACATCTTGGACCCTCAGTTAACTAATGGAGCTAACCATGACCGAGAACGACGACATCTCACTTGATGCACCGCGGTTCGACCGCGACCAGGACGGCGTCGAGTCGCTCCGAGACACCGAGTCGGAACAGGGTGACGAGTCAGAGCTCGACGACCTGTTCGACCTCGACAGGAGCGAGGCGCGCGAACTCGATGCAGATGTCGAGGAAGATGCGGGAGAAATTCCTCGCCTCGACTAGTCCTCGTGACCGGGTGAATGCTGCGACGTCGGACTATCCCGGGACCAGGTCGACCGGTTCCTGGCTCGCGAGGCGAACCGGGGCGTCTGCCTCGCCGAATCCGCTGTAGCGACCGATCCGTTGGACAAACTCGAAGAACAGGCCACCGATCGACGCGCTGTACGCGTGGAGAAACTCACCGTCGTCGCTGCGGTCGTACAACACCCCGACCGAACGCATGTGGTCGAGTCGGTCCGGCGGCAGGTCGTAGCGTGCTGTGAGATCGGCGTAGTAGTTGTCAGGAATCGCGAGCATCGGAGCGCCTGCTGCGCGAAGCGATGCCGCCGTGTCCAGTACGTCGAGCGTGCTCAGCGCAATCTGTTGCAGTCCTGGTGCGTGTTGCAGTCCGGGCGCCGATGCGCGCCCGGCCACTCCTGCGGAGATCGCTATGCGTAGAACGGCGTCGGGGCTGGTCAGTGCGCGGCTTTGGAGTTGGCCGTGTGGACGGTTGATTTCGGCGATCGGCCCTGCGGGCATTCCCAGCATCAGCCGGTAGAGAGAGATCTCCGCGTCGTACAGATCCGGCGAGACGGTGCCGCCAAGATGGTCGATCGCCTGCACCCCGACGCCCCGTGGGACACTCCCGGTGTCGATGAAGTCGGCCCGCCATCTATAGGGATCAGCCAGGCCGCAGAAGACGATTTGCAAACCCATAGGTGTCGTGATCGACGGCAAGTCGGCTTCATTCGGGGCATGATGTTGATCGTCGAACGGCAATTGCAGGTCGGCGGCGCGTCGCACCGCCGCGTCGATGTCAGGTGTGTGGAGCCCAATCCCGACGACCGATGGTCGGTCGGCGACCTGGGCTTGTGAGTTGAGTACCACCCGGACGTCGCCCTGTTCCCAGAGCTGCACCGCTTTCGAACGATGGACGCCGACGAGGGTGAACCCGAACAGTTGCAACCACGCGGAAAATCGCGACACCATCTGACCAGCAACAGCAACTTCGACAAACGCAACGCCGTCGACCTTCGGAGCCGGCGGTAGCAGCGTGAGTTGCGCGGTCACGGTAGTGCCGAGGCCATCGCTGCGCTCGAGTTCGCGACGAGTCGCGTCCTCGAGGTAACGGAGCGATCTGCGCGCGTCGCGCGCGATCTGATCCGCCGGAGCAGCACGCACCGTGTCGCTGAAAACCTCCAGTGACAAGGGCCCGCGATAGCCCGCACGCAGTACCGCGGAAGTGAAGTTGGCCAGGTCAAGAGTGCCTTGGCCCGGGAAGCATCGGTAATGCCGGCTCAGGCGCAAGACGTCCATCGTCTGATGCGGCGCATCTGCGAGCTGGACGAAAAGTAGTGACCCTGGTTCGATCTGCGCAATGTCATCGAGACTGTCGCCTACGGACATGATATGGAAACTATCGAGGCAGATCCCCACAGCGGGATGGCCGGCTCTCCGGACGATGTCGTAGGCGTCCATGTAGTGCCGCACGTGGGTACCCCACGCGAGTGCCTCGTAGGCGATCCGTACCCCGGCGCCACGGGCAAGGTCGCCTAGAGCATGAAGGTGTTCGGCTGCAAGGTCGTGATCGTCGATGGCTTCCGAGCTGACGTTCGAACACACCAACATGAGGTCGACACCCAGCGTGGCCATCAGTTCGAACTTCGCCTCGGCGCGCCGCAGGTTGCGGTGGAACCGCTGCGCCGGCAGGGCTTCGAAGTCTCTGAACGGTTGGTATAGCTCGATCGTCAGCCCGAGGTCCGTCACTCGTTTCGCAATCTCGACGGGCCGCATTGGAGAGGCAATGAGATCAGCCTCGAACAGTTCGATGCCATCGAACCCGGCGCCGGCGATTGCCGGCAACTTCTCCTCAAGAGAGCCGCTCACCGAGACGGTCGCGATGCAAGACCGCACAGCTAGTCGGTGTCCTCGGCCAGATAACGGACTGCGGCCGTATAGCTCCCAACGCCAAGGCCCGCGATGACGCCATGGGACACCTTCGCGGGGTAGTCCGTGGCGCGGAATGGCTCGCGGCGATGAATGTTGGTGAGATGGACCACGACCACCTTCACCGGCACGGTCGCAAGCGCATCCATGAGCGCGACTGAGGAATGGGTGAGCGCGGCCGGGTTCAATACCAAGCCGCTGATGTTCTCCCGCACTTCTTGTATCCAATCGATTAACACGCCTTCGTGATTCGTCTGGCGGAAGTCAATCGACACCTCGAACGGTGCGGCCACGTCTCGGCAAGCTTGCTCGATTTCTGACAGCGTTCGGAGCCCGTACTTCTCGGGTTCACGAACGCCAAGGAGATTGAGATTCGGGCCGTTGAAGACCGCGACCGTCCTTGGCTGGACGCTGGTTTGACTTGGCATCCGGTACCTTTGCAGTGAACGGACTAGTTCGTTAAATCGTATCGAGTAGGCCAGGTCACGTGAAGGGTCTGGGGCGGACTTCTGCTCCGACTCGTGGGCGTCGCCCTGCATTCGGCTCCGCAGAACCTACGATTGCCTGCAGTCGGTGCCGGCGCGGTGGACAGGAAGGAGTGCGCGACATGGCGGGCAAAGAGGATGCCGCAGCGGACCCCGGTGACCGACAACGTGACGCTGAGCGGACGCGTGCCGAACTACTGGAAGTCGCGACTGCCGAGTTCGCTCGAAACGGGTACTCAGGAGCGCGGGTAGACGAGATCGCGGCCCGGACCCGAACCACGAAGCGAATGATCTACTACTACTTTGGCGGTAAGGAGAACCTCTACATCGCCGTGCTCGAGCGAGCGTACGAAGGTATCCGCGAGCATGAGCGTCGCCTCGAGATGTCCCACCTGTCGCCAACCGCCGCTGTGCGGCGCCTGATCGAGTTCACTTTCGACTATCAGGAGTCGCATCCCGAGTTCATCAAGCTCGTGAGCATCGAAAACATCCACGAGGCCGAGTACCTGGCGAAATCGGACGCACTGGTGCCGACGAATAGCTCGGCGGTGGATTTGCTGGCCGAATTCCTTGACGCTGGTCGGGCAACCGGGGAGTTCACGGTAACGGTCACCGCACTTGAGCTGCACATGATGATCAGTGCTTTGTGTTTCTTCAGAGTGGCCAACCGGCCGTCGCTGAAAGCCGTCTTCGGTTACGACACCGGGACGAAAGCCCACCGGGCTCGCCAGCGGCAACTGACCTGCGACATCGTGCTGGCCTATCTCAAGAGTTGACTCCGCCGGAGGAGTTGCCTCCGCGCGCCATTTTTCGTGAGACCGGTTGCATTTTCGTAACGGGGTCTTCCGCTCCGTCCGCGCGTCGCGTATAACGAACGGACCAGTCCGTACATTGTGAGGAGGGCATCGTCAAAGCCATCGCCCTGCTCGAGCCTGGGAGGGTTGCCATCGTCGACCGGCCCGAGCCAACGTGCGGCCCGGGCGACGTCATCATGCAGATGCGATCGGTCGGATTGTGTGGCTCCGATCTGAGCGTGTACTCCGGAGCGATCCCCGTGTCGGAGTATCCGTGGGTGATCGGCCACGAAGGCGGCGGCGAGATTGTCGCGGTGGGCGCGGAGGTACGGGATCGACACGCCGGCCAACTCGTGGTCATCGAACCAAACATCTCCTGCTTGCGTTGCGCTCCGTGCAAGGCTGGTCAAACTTCCTCGTGCACGAGCCGCCGAGCCCTCGGAGTGAACGAGGCGGGAATTGCCGCCGAGCGATTCAGTGTTCCAGCGCAGTTCTGCTGGCCGGTCCCGGACGCGACGCCGTCAGCAACCATTGCCGGTTTCGAGCCAAGTGTCGTTGCAAGGGCAACTCTTCGACGCGTCGGCGTGCAAGCAGGCGATCGTTGTCTGGTTTTCGGTGCGGGGTCGCAAGGCCTCATGATGTGCCTTCACTTGCGCTCACTTGGGATCCATCCATTCGTGGTGGAACCGCACGTGGGCCGCCTCCAGCTCGCTCTTCACCTCGGCGCTCGAACGCACGAACCAGGATTCGATGGATATCCGTTCGTGTTTGAGACTTCCGGCGCGCAGTCGGCGTTCCGACCGGCATTGGACGCGGTCGGCCCCGGTGGCCAGCTTGTTTTGATCGGCCAGAGCAGCGCGGATGTCGCGATCACCACCCGCGAGCTCGTGCAACGGCAGCTGACCGTCCGCGGTTCGCTGATTTACGACCACCCTGAGGACTTCGCCGATGCAGTCCGGGCACTCGCCGACAGCGACCCCGGGATCGCATCGGTGATGCAAGCGAGCTACTCACCGTTTGACGCCGACCGGGCCTTCGGCGAAGCCGGCGAAATTGCTGGGAAGTCATGGCTGGATCTCACGCACTGGACGCAATAGCAACGAGTTCGGATTTGCCTCGAATCGGTCGGCTTCACCTCCGACCAAACCAACCCGACCGGACGCAGCTTCCATCAGGAGGACTTGCAATGAGAGTCACCACCATGAGCCGCCGATGGCTGCTCGCCGTCTCCGCGTGCACCGTATTAGTCGTCGTCGCAGGTTGCTCGTCGAGCAAGAAAACGAGCGGTACTACCAGCACACCGCCTGCCGCGGTGGGCAGCACGTCGGCCGCAAGCGGGGGGGCGAGCACTGCGTCCGCTAGCACTGCGTCCGCGAGCACCGCGGGCAGTAGCGCGGCCCCAGCCGACACCAGCGCGATCAAGATTGCAGTCATCGATGCCCAAAGCGGCCAAAGCAGCTCGCTCGGCAAACGGGAATACGACGGTGTCAAGCTTGCGGTCGATCAGGCAAATGCGGCCGGCGGCATCAACGGCCGCAAGGTCGAGCTCACGGTGTTCGACGATCAGGCTGACCCCACGGTCAGCACCAACCTGGCCCGTAAGGCAGTGAGTGGCGGTTTCATCGCGATACTTGGTCCCGCCGAGAGCGCAGATGCCATTGCCATGTCACCGATCCTTCAGCAGGCAAAGATTCCGTACATCACGTCGGGGCAGTCGCCAGCGATGCCGAAGCTCGGTGACCCCTACCTGTTTCTGAACAGCCCGACCAGCACGACGTATGACACCACCCTGGCGAACTATGCCGTGAAGACCGCCAACTTCACCCACATCGCGATGATCACGAACAACGGTGCTTATGGCAAGGGCGAGCACGACGCTTTCACGGCAGCGCTCAAAGCCTTGAACGTCACGCCCGTGACCGACCAGATCGTGACGCCGGACCAGACGGACTTCAGCGCGGCACTGACGTCCATCCGTCAGAAGAATCCCGATGCCTTGTTCATCGGCGCCGAGGAGGTCGAGTCGGGTTTGATCGTGAAGCAGGCGCGTGGGCTCGGCATCAAGGCCACCATCATCGGTGCCGCGCCGACGAGCACTCCGATATTCGTCCAAACCGCGGGCACCGCAAACGCCGAGGGTGCGGTGAGCAGTACCCCGTATCTGACCAACGACACGAACGCACAGACCAAGGCGTTCGCGGCAGCCTATGACGCCGCATACGGAACCGAGCCCGAGCTGCACGGCGCAAAGGCGTATGACGGCGCCGAGATCATGCTGCAGGCGCTGAAAACGACGAACGGGGCTGGCGGTCAAGCACTGGACGACGCCATCCGCGCGGTGAAGTATCAGGGCCTCGTCGGCAACTTCGCATTCGACGCGACAGGTGTCGGCGTTCACGAGACGCAGATTGGAATTATCAAGAACGGAGTGCTGACGGCGGCCAGCTAGCGCGAGCACTGGGAGCAAGGAGATCACATGCAGTTGTTCTTTCAGACCCTGGTGGGTGGGATCGGCTTCGGTGCGGTCTATGCACTCGTCGGCATGGGCTTCACCATCGTATACCGCACGATGGGTCTGGTGAACTTCGCGCATGGCCAGATCGCGATGATCGGCGCGTTTCTTAGCGCAACGTTTTTCCTCGACACAAAGCTGCCGTTCGCGGTCGCCGCCATCATGTCGATGGCGGCGACCGCAGTGGTGGGCTTGGCAATCGAGGGCATCCTTCGGCCTCTCGAGGCGAGGGACTTCGACCTGATGCTCATCGGGACCCTCGGGTTTGGCGTCGTCCTCGAGGCTGTCGCGACGAGGATCTGGGGAGCGACGGGACGGGCTGTCCCCGCTCCCGTCGACCGGCCACTTCAGATCTTCGGCATCATCATCCGGACGTACGACCTAGTCGTCATCGGTGTCGGCGCGGTCGCCACTGTGGCGGTGTGGGTGCTGCTCAATCGCACAAAGGCCGGCGCAGCGATGCAGGCAGTCGCAATGGATCGCGATGCAGCGACGTCCGTTGGCATCCGAGTCGGTCGCAGCAACGCGATGGCCTTCGCCTTGGGCGCGGGACTCGCCGCACTGGCTGGCAGCCTGGCGGCGCCGCTGCTGTACGTAACCCCGTCCCTTGGTTCCTCTCTCGGTATCAAAGGGTTCTGCGCGGCGATCCTCGGCGGTTTCGGGAATATCAACGGCGCAGTGATCGGTGGTCTTGCATTTGGGATCCTTGACGGCTTCGCTGCCGGGCACTTTCAGCAGTATTCCGACACTGTGACGTTCCTCGTGTTTGCGGTCGCCATCATGGTGCGTCCGACGGGGATCCTCGGTGAGCTGACGGTGAATCGCGCGTGACCCGCAAGGCAGCGGGGCTCGTTCTCCTCGCTGTTTTGGCGTGCCTGTTGCCGCACCAGCTGAACATCTACTGGATCCACGTAGCCGACGTTGCGGTGATCTACGGAATTCTCGCTCTCGGTCTTGCCCTGACGATGGGCGCCGCAGGCCAGGTGAATCTCGCTCAAGTGGCGTTTTTCGGGGTGGGGGCGTACGCGTCTGCCATCCTGACCACTCACGGGTGGCCCTTTTGGGTAGCGGCGATCGTCGCGTTGCTGGCTGCCGCGCTCGTCGGGCTGTTGGTGAGCATTCCCGCACTGCGAGTGCAGTCGCACTATCTCGGCATCGTGACGCTCGGTCTGTCTCTCGCTTTCACAAACCTCGTGACAAACACCGCCCTAACCGGACAGGCCGACGGCCTGAACAGCCTCGTCGTTCCACCACTCTTCGGTCTGAACCTGTCGAGCGACCTTGTGTACTACTACGTCGAGATAGTGGCATTGGCACTGTGCCTGGCCTGGGCAGCTTTTGTTGTGCACACCCGCCTTGGCCGGCGCTTCCGGGCGATGCGCGACGACCCACTCGCCGCGGCGTCCATCGGAGCCGAGATTCCTTATCTCCGCATCACAGCGTTCGTGCTTGGCGCGGTGTTCGGTGGGGTAGCCGGCGTCCTGTATGCGGGGCTGATCCGCTATGTCAGTCCTGCTTCATTCTCGCTGTCATCAATGTTCTTCGTCCTGGCGGGCTTCATCATCGGTGGCCGGTTCAGCTTGCTCGGTGCTGTGGGCGGAGCGGTTTTCCTTGTGCTGCTGCGTGAGGAACTCTCGAACTACGAGGCCTACGCACAGATTCTTTACGGCGGTCTCGTCGTGGTGATCGTGGTGTTCGCACCGACCGGGCTCGTCGGCATCGTCCGGAGCGTCGCGAAAGCGTTCAAGCGCCGAACTGAACGGTTCAGCGAGGGCAGGGCACAAGTCAGCGATGAGGCGTCGCCAACAGGTCTCAGCGCCCGGCCTTATCGCGCCGTGCGCCTCTCTGACGGCGGAAGCCTCGCCGGCGTCGCGGACTCTTCCGCCGCATTGCTCATCGAGCACGTGACCAAACGCTTCCGCGGCCTGACAGCGCTCGAGGACGTCGACTTGTTGGTGCCTGCCGGACAGATACGCGGCATAGTCGGCCCGAACGGGTCAGGCAAGACGACGTTGTTCAACATCATCAGCGGCATCTATACCCCAACTACGGGTATGACCGAGGTATTCGGCTTTCGCACGACACGCGCTACATCCTATCGCCTGGCCCGGCGAGGCGTAGCACGCACATTCCAAAACCTGCGCCTCTTCGGGCGACTTACGGTGCGCGACAACGTTCTCGTAGCGCTTGATCAGTCGCGCACCATCTGGGCGTGGAGATATCTGCTCTGGCCATTCGGGGTACTGCGCGCCGACTCAGTGATGCGGCAGGAAGCCGATGCACTGCTGGCGCTGTATGGGCTGTTGGAAGTCGCCGATTCGCTGCCTGGCGTTCTGTCGTACGGGACCCAGCGCCGTGTCGAGATCGCGCGCGCAATGGCCCGTCGACCGCGCATTTTGCTACTAGACGAGCCGGCCGCGGGCCTCAACGGTCAGGAAATGCACCAACTTGCCGAAATCGTGCGCGACGTGCGCGCATCGGGGGTGACTGTGGTGTTGATCGAGCACAACATGGGGTTGGTGATGTCGCTGTGCGACCAAGTCACGGTGTTGGCGAGCGGCCGCGTCATCGCCGACAACGTCCCGGAGGTCGTTGCGTACGACGAGGCGGTCATCGCCGCCTATCTTGGTGAGTCAAGTGGCGACAACGGCCCGCGCCCTGCACAGGTGAACACGTGACCGCGCCCATCACCGACGGCGACGCTCGCCTCCCTGGGCTCGAACCTGTCGAACTCGTTGTCGAAGATCTGACCGTGCACTACGGCGGCGTACAAGCTGTCCGCGGTATCTCGTTCGTTGTAGGAGCAGGCGAGTCCGTCGGCATCATCGGAGCTAACGGCGCCGGAAAGACGTCCACGCTGCGAGGTATTCTCGGCCTCATTCCCCGGCGTGCGCAGACGCTTACCTTGGGGGGTGAAGATCTGCGGCGGGTCGCCGCGAGCCAGATGGTGCGGCGCGGGGTTGGCTACGTCCCGGAAGGCAGGCACATCTTTGCGGGCCTGCCAGTCGAGAAGAACCTGCTTCTGGGCGCCTACACGCGCCGATGGCGCGGCTGCGGAGATCAGCTTGCCGAGGTCTACGAACTCTTCCCAGTGCTGCAGGAGATGCGGACCAGGCTCGCCGGTGCTCTTTCCGGCGGACAGCAGCAGATGCTTGCGATCGGACGCGCGCTCATGGCACAGCCGCGGCTCCTCGTGCTCGACGAACCGTCTATGGGCCTGTCACCGCTGCTCGTCAACGACATCGTGAGTGTGCTTCAGCGGTTGCACGCGACGGGACTGTCCATTCTGCTTGTCGAGCAGAATGCCAAGTTGACATTCGCGACGACCACTCGCTGCTTCGTCATGGATCAAGGTCGTATCGTGAAGACCGGCCTCGCCAGTCAGTTGCGCGACGACCCTGAAGTCAGGCGGATCTACTTGGGCCTGTGAGGCCGGCGTGGCCCATCCGACCCTCGAGCGGGCTCGGTTGCGCGAGTTCCTCAAGACTGAGGACCTCTACGTCTACACCGTCAACGCGTTTCCCTACGGCCCATTCAAGCGACGCCGGGGCATGGAGGACGTATACGAACCTGACTGGTCTACGGACGATCGGGTGCGCTACACCTGCGATGTTGCCGACGTGCTTGCGAACATGGTCGAGGACGGCATCAGCCCGACGATCCAGTCGGCGCCGCTAGCTTTCCGGCCCAAGGTTTCAGGGCCGAGCGACGTCGCGGCCCTCACGCACAACCTGTTTCGAGTAGTGACCCACTTGATCCAGCTGGAGCGCACGACGGGCACCAGAGTCAAGCTTGCACTGGAACCCGAGCCGTTCTGTTTCCTCGAGACGACGCAGGAAACTGTCGACTACTTCAACACCCACGTCTACTCCGTCGCTGGCACCCGTGCATTGGTCGAGATGACCGGACAGCCCGCGTCGGAGGTGTTCACCGACACGATCTATCTCAGCCAGACCACCCAACTTCGAGATGGCGTCACTACGAAGTTTCTCAACCTCATCGATGCGATCGCCGCCTGGAAAGCGTCGCCAGGCGGTGATTGCGAGTGGCGAACTCACTTTCATGTGCCGGTGTTTTCTCGACGAACTCGGGTCGTTTCGGACGACCAGGGCATCGCGGCAGCGCTTCGCGTGCACGCGCAGGCACCTGTGTCGGATCACCTTGAGATCGAGACCTACACGTGGGATGTGCTCCCCGCTCACCTCAAGGCGGGTGACATCACCGACTACGTTGTGCGCGAGCTTGAGTGGGTGCGCGATGAACTGGGCGCTGGGAAGTAAAGGTTGCGCGGTGCAACAAATGTCGGTGTGACCCATCTCATGTAGCGGTGCGCCCGTCGATCCGAGAGATTGTCGTGATGGTCAGGGGAGCGCTGCCGCATGGCGGAGGTTGACGCCGCACTCGATCGCGCTGGGCTGATCAACGCGCATGTCCGAGACTACGTTCGGCATTGGGCGGAACTGACCGGTGCGGAGCGCGTCGATGTCGTCGACGCATCGGACGACGCTCGTCTCATCGAGGAGGCGCTCGACGCAGGCGAGATTGCGCCGGTCGGTGACGGTGCCTACTACTCACGCAGCTACATCAAAGACACCGCCCGCTCCGAAGAGCGCACCATCGTGGCGACCAGCACGCACAGTGACAAGGGCGTGTATAACAACTGGCGGCCGGCGGCGGAGATGCATCCGATTCTTGAGGAGCGGATGCGTAACGCATCGGTCGGGAAGACGATGTACGTGGTGCCGTACTTGATGGCGCCACCCGGCTCACCGCTGGCGCCGTATGCGGCCGGTGTCGAACTGACCGACTCGCGCACGGTCGCGTTGCATATGATCCGCATGGCGCGGGTCGGTGTCGCTTACATCGACAGCCTTGCCGACCCGGCGATGTTCGTGCGCGCCGTTCATGTGACGGGCGACTTGGAACACCTTGGCCAGGGCACGGCCGATGACCAGCGCTACTTCGTCACGTTCGCCGACGAGCGCACGATTCTGCACTTTGGCTCGTCGTACGGCGGCAACGCACTACTGGGCAAGATTGCGCACGGGCTGAGGCAGGCTGCTTACGACGGCTGGGCAACACATGGGTTCCTGGCTGAGCAGTTCATGTTGCTTGGCATCACCGACAAGCAGACCGGCCGCAAGTACCACATCTGCGGAGGCTTCCCGAGCGCATCCGGTAAGACCAATCTTGCGATGACACTCGCACCAGACGTACTCGGCGAGCGTTACTACGTCGAGTTCTACGGCGACGACATCGCTTGGCTTTGGGTTGACCCGGACGACGGACGGATCCACGCGATCAATCCGGAGTTCGGTGTGTTCGGTGTCGCCAAGGACACCAATGAGGAGACGAATCCCACCGCGCTGGCGGCAACGGGGCCCGGGACGGGTGCGCTGTTCACCAACGTCGCCTACAACGAAAAGACTCACGAGGTCTGGTGGGAGGGCCGGACGCCGGAGCCGCCCGTCGACCTCGACGGTTGGCTGGACTGGACAGGAGCCCCGATCGTCGACCGTGAGGGGGCTGCGCAGGCGCAGCCGTGGGCGCATCCCAACAGTCGCTTCACGACGACGCTGGCCAACGTGTCGAACGTGGCGGCCGATTTCGACGATCCGAACGGCGTGCCGATCGACGCCATCATCTTTGGCGGCCGAACCCGCGATCGCGAGCCGCTGATTCGGGCGATCACCGACATTGCCGAAGGCGTGTACGACGGTCTTACCCTTGGCGCCGAAGCAACGTCGGCGGCCGAGGGCGTCGACGGCCAATTGCGCTACGACCCGATGTCGATGCGGCCATTCATGGCCTACCCCGAGGGCGCCTACGCCCAGCATTGGCTCGACATCATCGGCGCGGCTCGGAACAAACCCCTCTTCGCTCACGTCAACTGGTTCCAGCGCGATCCCACCGACGGTCATTTCCTATGGCCGGGATACCGCGACAACCTGCGCGCACTGTTGTGGCTGATCCAGCTCAAGAACGGCGAAGTCGAAGGCGTTGCGAGCGCCGTCGGGATCCTGCCGGTCAAGCCCGAACTCGACCTCGACGGACTCATCATCGATGACGGCGACCTCGACGGGCTGCTCACCATCGACGTCGATCGCTGGCGACAAGAGATGGAATTCCGCGAGGCGCACTTGGCCCAATTCGGCGGGCTACCGGAGGAAATCTGGGTAGCACACCGCCGCGTCGCTGCCGCGCTCGACCGCGACGTCACCTGACCCTGCGCTGTCACCTGACCCTGCGCTGTCAGTTGAGTTGCCTGTCAGTTGAGGTGCTAGGAGTGACCCGCTAACGGGCGGGCCACCGGCTCGCGGCCCACAGGTTGCTTCGGCCGCGCGAGTAACGGAGTGGTCGGCGTGATGGGTCGTGACACGGACGTGCCGGCCTGCAACGTCACTTCATTGCCCTCGTGGTAGAGGGTCATGGTGGCGTCGGCACCGTCACGAAGTGAGTACGTCGCCGCCTCACGACTGATGTCGACCTTCACTTTCAAACCCCGCCACCGCAGGTTCACGCAGAGCCGGTCGATCGCTTCCGGAAGTTGCGGCCTGAATTGAAGCTTGCCGCCCTCGTCGCGGGCGCCGCCGAAGCCGAACACGAGCGATACCCACGCACCGGCGAGTGAGGCCATGTGCAGGCCATCGCGCGTGTTGTGGTGAATGTCGTGGAGGTCGATAAAGGCGGCTTCGGAGGCGTAGTCGTACGCGAGCTCAAGATGGCCTACTTCTGCGCAGATGACGGCCTGCACATTGGCCGACAACGATGAGTCGCGGACCGTGCGCTGCTCGTAGTAGTCGACGTTGCGTGCCTTGTCGTCGGGGGAGAAGACACTGCCGGACACGCACATGGCCAACTCGAGATCCGCCTGCTTGATGACCTGCCGCCGGTAGAGCTCGAAGTACGGCACGTGCAAGAGCAGCGGGTACTTGTCCTTCCAGGCTTCGAAGTCCCACTCCGGCAGCATGGTGAAGCCGTAATTCTGTTCGTGCACCCGCAACTGCTCGTTGTAGGGCACCGCAACCGTAGCCGCTGCAGCCCGCCACGTCGCGATCTCGCCCGACGTGACACCGAACTGCGCCGCGAGATCGAGATGGCGTTCGGCGGCGTCGGCGGCCGCGACGAGATTGTGCGCTGCAGCGAGATTCGTGTAGATGTTGTCGTCCACGAGGGCCGTGTATTCGTCCGGGCCGGTGACGCCCGCGATGTGCCACTTACCGTCGCGGCCGAAGTTGCCGAGTGAGATCCACAGTCGCGCGGTCTCGGCGAGTAACTCCAGGCCGCCTTGCACCTCGACCGAGACATCGCCGGTGACTTCGGTGTAGCGCGCGAGGGCGTTGCCGATGTCGGCGGTCACGTGCATCGCGGCAGTTCCGGCGGGCCAATATCCGGAGCACTCTTCGCCGCGAATGGTTCGCCACGGGAAAGCGGCACCCTTGACACCGAGCTGCTGGGCACGCTGTTTGGCCAAGTCGAGCGTCGAATAGCGCCATCGCAGTGCGTGCGCGGCGGCGTCGGGCGCGGTGTAGATGAGCACCGGTAGCACGAACGCCTCGGTGTCCCAGAACGTGTGGCCGTCGTAGCCCGGCCCGGTCAGGCCTTTCGCCGCGATACCTCGACCCTCGCTGCGCGCGCTGGCCTGCAAGACGTGGAACAGCCCGAAGCGTGCCGCCTGCTGGATCTCGTCGTCGCCCACGACCTCGACGTCGGCGCCGTCCCAGAACTCGTCGAGGTAGTCGCGTTGTTCGGCGAGCAGCTGCTCAAAGCCCGATAGCCGGGCCATCGTCACCGCGCCAGCAACCTGATCGCGCAGCGCCTCCTGGCTGCGAACATTCGACCAGCCCCAGCCGACGTACTTGCGAAGCGTCAGCTTCTCACCAGGCTGCAATGAACTGATGGCCGTCAGCCGTGCCCAGTCAGGCGCGTAATGGGATTCGAGGTCGACCTTGCTGGGTGCTTCGACGACGTTCGTCATCCCGGCAGCCATTTGGAGCTTGCTCGAACGGGTGCGGTGCACGAGGAGCATGCCTTGTTCGGTGATTGATTGGTCGACCGCTTCGAGTGGGCTCTCCATTGCGGCCGCCTCGCGTGGATCCCCGGTCTGTGCGGGTACCGCTTCGTTCGCCACCAGTTCGGACTGCACGACGATGCGCATGGGGTCATCGACGGCCTCGACCTCGTACTCGATCGCGGCGATCGCCCGCTGCGTGAACGACACCAGACGCGTCGATCGAAGTCGAATCTTCTTGCCGGCTGGCGAGATCCACTCCACATTGCGGACGAGCGTCCCGGCCCGAAGGTCGAGTACCCGCTCGTGGGACACGAGTGTGCCGTAGCGCACGTCGAACGGTTCATCGTCGACGAGCAGCCGGATCAGCTTGCCGTTGGTGATGTTCACGATCGACTGACTCGACTCCGGGTTGCCGTACGCGCCCTCCGCGTAAGGCAGTGGGCGTAACTCGAAGAACGAGTTGAGGTAGGTGCCGGGGATGCCGTGCGGCTCGCCCTCGTCAAGGTTGCCGCGAAGGCCGATGTGGCCATTAGCTAGCGCGAACAGCGACTCGGACTGCGCGATCACGTCGAGGTTGAGTCGCGTTTCGCGCAGTTGCCACGGCTCCGCGGGGTAGGCCGGGTGGTTGATCATGCGCTGTCGTCCATCAGGTGGGGTTCCCATCGGAACCGAGGAGCTCGGCCAGGTCGGTCACGACGATATCGGCGCCGTGCTCCCTGAGCTGCTTGCCGTGCGTGGCGTCGAGTCGATTGACGCCCACGACGCAGCCGAACTTGCCGGCGCGCCCGGCCTCGACGCCGGCCAGTGCGTCTTCGAACACCGCAGCGGCGGCGGGCGCGACGCCGGCACATCGGGCGCCGGCGACGAACGTGTCGGGGGCGGGCTTTCCCAACAAGTGGTCGGTCACGATCGTCACGCCGTCGATACGGCCCTCAACGAAGGCGTCTAGCCCGGTGACCTCGAGAACGGCAGCGGTGTTGGCGCTTGACGACACGACGATGCGCCGCAAACCGGCGTCCCGCGCGGCTTCTAGGTATCGACGCGAACCCTCGAAGACCTTCACGCCGTCCTGCTTGATGTGCTTGAGCAGTAGCACGTTCTTGCGGTTACCCAAACCGTTGATGGTCTCGGCGTCCGGGCTGTCGTCGGGCTTGCCCTCGGGTAGCTCGATGCCGCGACTGTGCAGGAATGTGCGGACGCCGTCAGCGCGGGGGAGGCCGTCGACGTACGTGTCGTAGTCCTTGTCGGGATCGAAAGGCACGAACGGCGTGCCGGTGCTGGCGGCGCGCGCTTTGAGGAACGCGTCGAACGTCTCGGTCCAGGCCAAGTCATGGACCGAGGCAGTGTCGGTCAGCACGCCGTCGAGATCGAACAAGCACGCTGTCACGTGGTCGGGCAGCCCCAGCATTGCGGCCTCCTTTGAGGAATAGCATTCCCTAACCGGTGCAACCAACGCCCGCGGGAGGTCACGATGCCGGGAATCGTGTCGCCAGGCTTCTTCGGCCGCAAACGCGAGGGCGGCCAGGCTTTGCCACCTGGCCAGTATCTGGTGCGCGACTTTCCGGTGCTGTCGGCGGGTCCAACGCCGAGGGTGACTCTCGACACATGGGAGTTCCGCATTGTCGCCGAGACCGGCGAGCAGCGAACCTGGGACTGGGCGGCGTTTCGCGCGCTACCCGCCGTCGACGTGACCGTCGACCTGCATTGCGTCACGAAATGGTCAAAGCTCGGTACCGCGTGGCGCGGTGTATCGGTCGATATTCTGGTTGAGGGCATCCAGACCAATGCGGAGTACGCGCTGGTGCTGTCCTACGGCGGTTACACCACGAACCTGCCGTTGCGCGACTTGCTCGGCGGGTTGGCGTGGCTCGCGTTCGCCTATGACGGATCCGACTTGACGCCTGAGCATGGCGGGCCGGTCCGACTCCTCGTTCCCCACCTCTACCTCTGGAAGTCGGCGAAGTGGGTGCGCGGGATCGACCTTCGTACGACTGAGCAACGCGGGTTCTGGGAGCAGTTGGGCTACCACGATTACGGAGATCCGTGGCTCGAGCAGCGGTACTCGGAAGACTGACATGGCGCGTCGGCACGCTCGTCTCCTTTCGTGACGAGACCGCCGCCGCCCGCACGTTGGTTTTCCAAATCCCAGACTGGTCAGGGCACCTCGCCGGCCAGCACGTCGACGTCCGACTCACCGCTCCTGACGGATATTCGACCGAGCGCTCCTACTCGATCGCGTCCGCCGCCGACGGCGATCTCGTCGAGCTCACCGTCGAACGATTGCCGGACGGCGAGGTGTCGCCGTATTTGTCGCACGTGCTGTCCGTCGGCGATCAGATCGAGTTGCGCGGACCGATCGGTGGCTGGTTCGTCTGGGATCCCGAGGTTGATTCGCCAGCGCTGCTGGTCGGTGGCGGTTCGGGCGTGGTGCCGTTGATGGCGATGGTGCGAACGCGCGCGCGGCAAGGTTTCGCGACTCCGTTTCGGCTCCTCTACTCGGTTCGTGATCCGGCGTCCGTGCTGTACGGGCAGGAACTCGATCGGTTGCGGTCTGATCCGATGCTCGAGGTGCACTATGCGTTTACCCGTCAGACGCCGACTAGCTTCTCGCGGCCGGCTGCTCGCATCGACGCGGCGTTCGTCGAAGAGTTCGGCTATAGCGCGGCGCTGCACCCGGCCGTGTTTGTATGTGGCCCGACGGGCTTCGTCGAAGCGATCGCCGATCTGCTCGTCGCCGCGGGCCACGATCCGCACCGCGTGAAGACCGAGCGGTTCGGACCTAGTGGAGGGAGCACCGGATGAGCGTTCCTCTTGACGGCAACACGATGGCGGGCGCGCTGGGTGAGCTGTTCGCGGTCGACGTGAGTGTCGCCGTCTTCGAATGTGCAGGTTGCGGCCACGCAGGTGTAGTCGCGGAGGTCGTGGTCTATGCCGACGCCCCCGGCATGGTCGCGCGCTGTCCCGCGTGCTCCGACGTGCTTGTTCGTCTCGTACGGTCAGAGCGCAGGGCGTGGCTCGACATGAGTGGCGTGGTCTGCCTGCGCATCGACATCTAGCTGGGCGGTTGGTTTCGTGCGCAGCTGATGGGCCACAGTGGGCGTGTGATGTCGTGGACCTGGAACGGACCCACGGTCGCACTGTCGATCGTCTTGGCCGCGGTGTACGGCTGGGGGATCGCCCGGGTGCGGTCGCGCGGACTTCGGTGGCCCGCTCGACGGACTGTGGCGTGGTTGGCCGGCATAGTCAGCTTGTTGGTCATCACCGTTGGCGACCTCGGAGCACACGCGCACACGCTGCTGTGGGTGTACACGGTCCAGGTCTTGACGCTGCTGCTCGCAACGCCGGTGTTGCTTGCTTACGGTCGTCCGTTGGCGTTGGCCGCCGACGCCCTTCCGCCTGGAGCTGCTGCGCGCGTGCTTCACGCGCGGTCGGGCGCGTTACTACGCCTCGCTTCGAATCCGGCCATCGGGCCGCTCGTCGTGCCCATCGTTTTGTCGGTCATCTTCTTCAGTCCAGTGCTTACCGTGACGCTCGAGCACTCGTGGGCGTATTACCTGCTGCAGTTCGCGCTCGTGGGCATCGGCCTCGTCATTGCGATCGGCCTGGTCGGCGACGGTGCTGAGCGCGACAGCTCCCTTGCGCTCGCGGCGACGGTAGCGATCGCGTTCATCGAGCTCCTTTTCGATGCGGTCCCCGGCATCGTGTTGCGACTGCGCACCCATCTCGTCGCCACCGCGTATTGGACCCGCGTGCACCAGGGGCACCGGCTCAGCGCGCTGACCGACCAGCAGCATGCCGGCGCGGCGCTGTGGTTTATCGCTGAGTTCGCAGACCTGCCGTTCCTGCTGATCGTGATTCGGCGCTGGATCCGGGTCGACCAGCTCGACGCCGTCCGCATTGATCGTGAGCTCGACGCCGTCGGCGTTGATCCTGAGCACGACACCGTACGCGAAAGCGAGTTCACGACGCCGTGGTGGGAGACCGATCCGACCCGGCTGCGCGGGCATCCGATCCAGCGCGCAACACCGGGGGATCCGACCGATCAGCCCTGAGTCGTGGGCATGACTGCGGCCCGGAACCTCGTCGGTTCCGGGCCGCACTCTGTCAGCTATAACCGACGATCAGGAAGCAGGCTTCGCGAGGTCGGCAATTGACGTGAGGTTGTACTTCGCGGCCGTCGCCTTGGTGACGACGATCGCGTCACTGTCCTGCGCAGCCGACTGGGGGAGCACGATCAGACTTGACGGCAGCGCGGTCTGGAGGGCCGAAAAGACGTCGGTCGGGCTGACCGCCGTCGCCGTCTTGTCGACGAACTGGAGCAACCCACCGTTGTATTCCGGAAGTACGTCGATCGAGCCGTCCTCGAGACCGGGCAGGTACTTCTCCCGGCTCCCGATGTTGAGCTTGGTCGAGATCGTCGCGCCTTGGTCCTTCAGTGCCTCGGCGTAGATCTCGGCGAGCAGCACATTCTCGGGGAAGTTCGCCGAACCGACGACGAGCTTCGAGCCGCTCGCGGCGGTGCCCTTCGTGTCGAGACCCTGGCTGGTGAGCCAGGACTTCGCTACCGCGTCAGGGTCTTGCTTGTTGGTGATGACCTGCACGAGTAGCGCCGTGACGCCAGAGGTCGTGAGCTTCGCCGAAATCGCGTTGAGCGTGCTCTTCACGCCGTCGGTCGCCTTCGCCTTGTTGACGAGCGGGAGGATGTTTTGTGCTGCGAAGTTGCTCTTCGGGTCGGCCAGCACGACGAAGTTGTTCGCCGCGATGCTGGGGTCGGTACTGAAGATGTCCGCTGCATCGACCTGGCCGTTCTTCAGCGCGGCGATGGTCACCGGGCCGGCTTCGTCGAGTGGCTTGAAGCTCTTGAACGTAACGCCGTAGTTCTTCGCGAGGCCGGCAATGCCGTCAACGCGGGTCTGGAACTCCGGCGGCGCACCCAAAATGAGCTGGCTCGCGATGGTCGGCCCGCTGGCTGCGCTGCTTGGTGCTGGTGCGGCCGACGACGCGGCCGCCGACGACGCTGCGGGCACTGATGCGGCGGCCGACGATGGTGCCGGTGCCGCGGACGATGCCGCAGCCGACGCGGCAGCGGGCGGGGCACTGCTCGGCGTGGTTGACGCCGTCTTCTTGGAACTGCTGCAACCCACGAGCCCGAGGGCAAGCGTGATGCCGGTCGCTCCGATGAGTAGGACCTTGCGATTCATGGGGAATCTCCTTGTTGGCGTGCCGAATCTGTCAACAGTTCGTTCGCGACCTGCTCGTTAGACTGCTGCGACCTCCGCCTGGACGATGTCGGCCGCGGCTGGTCCGCGCGCCGTCATGGCTTTCTTCGAGAAGCGGCCTGACACACCGCGGGAAACAACGTGTCGCTGGATGAACGCGAGCACCGAATCGGTGAGAAGTGCCAGCAGCGCAACGAGCACGCCGCCACCGATCATCTGGGGAAAGTCTTGCTGGGCGAGTCCGTCGTAGATGAACCTGCCGAGGCCGCCGAGAGGGAGGTAGGACGCGATGGTTGCGGTGGCGATGACCTGTAGCGACGCACTGCGCAACCCGGAGAAGATGAGCGGCAGGCTGTTCGGGAGTTCGACCTGTAAGAGCACCTGCGAGCCGGTCATGCCCATCGCGGATGCTGCGTCGCGCACCACGCCATCGACGTTCTGCACGCCCGCATACGTGTTCGACAGGATTGGCGGAATCGCGATCAGCACGAGCACGATCTCGGTCGGGATCAGGTAGCCAAAATCGGTACGGCCGTGGAAGTCCGGGGCGATCATCACCGTCAACAGAATCAGGACGCCGACGGTCGGCAACGCGCGCAGGGTGTTAGCGGCACTGACGAGGAACGGCAGCCGGCCCGTGTGGCCCATGAAAAGCCCGAGTGGCAGTGCGATGGCGAGCGCGATCAGCACGGCGACGAACGAATACGTGACGTGCGCCTGTATCTGCGTGCCGATGGCGGTCACGCCACTGCCGCCACGCCAGTGCGCGGCGGTAGTCAGCCAGCCGAAAACGTTGCCGATCATCGGCCCTGCACCGCCCGGCGCCACGGCGTCAGCAGTCGGTTGGCGGTCACGATCACGCCGTCGAACGCAAGTGCCAGCGCGACGCACAACACGATGCCGAGCACGATCGGCGGGTAGTACGCAGTTGGTGTTGACAACTGAAAACCGGTGGTGAACAGCTGCCCGAGGTTGGCCAGCCCGATCGTTCCTGCGACCGCGACGATGCTGACATTCGACACCGTCGCGACCCGAAGCCCTGCAGCAATAACCGGGACGGCGATGGGTAGCTCAACCTTGACCAGTCGCTGGACTGGCCCGAACCCCATTGCCGTCGCTGCCTGCAGCACATCTTCGGGCACGGATCCGAGACCGTCGGCCACCACGCGCACGAGCAGCGCGACGGAGTAGATCGTCAAAGCGATCGGTACCTGAATCGGGTTAAGAGCCTTGAGACCGAGTAGCGGCGGGATGATCACGAACAGCGCGATCGACGGGATCGTGTAGAGCAGGCCCATGAGTGACAGCATCGGCGGGTAAATCCACTTGTAGCGGCTGGCCAGCCAGCCAAGTGGCAGCGCGATGGCGAGACCGATGACGACGGGCAGCGCCGAGAGCCATACGTGATCCCAGAGCCAGCTGAGGTCTTGGTGCAAGTGCGCGTTGAAGTAAGCCCAGAAATGCCAAGGGGACGACGAGGCGGCACCCGACGTCGAAGCTGGGGTCATCGGGGAGTCGCCCCCGCGCCTTGCACGGGAACTGCCTGCACGGGAACGGTCTGCTGATGCACAACCTGCTGTTGTTCGAGCAGCCGGACCACGTTCGCGGCCGTGATCGTGCCGGCGAAGCGACGCGCTTCGTCGACGATCACTCCGCGTCCGGTCGGCGATGACAACGCCGCGTCGAGCACCGCACGGAAGGTGCCGTTAACCGCCGCGACGGTGCCACCGCGGTGCAGCAACGGCGGCGTGATCTGCAGCGAGGCGCGGGTGGCGTCGTCGCCAACGGCGAGCCAGCCCTGCGGCCAGCCGTTCTCGTCGACGACGAGCACCCAGCCATCGCGTGCGACGGCAGCGGCAGCACTGACGTCGGAGCCCATCAGCACGGTGGTTTCGGGATCGAGTTGCAGGCCGGGGACGGGCTCGAACCCAAGCGCTCGGTATCCGCGGTCGCGACCGACGAAGCCCGCCACGAAATCGTCGACCGGGTTGGACAGCAGGTCGGCCGGCGTCGCGAGTTGTGCGAGTTTGCCGCCGACCCGCATCACAGCGACCTGGTCGCCGAGCTTGATCGCCTCGTCGATGTCGTGCGTAACGAAGACGATCGTCTTGCTGAGCTCGCTCTGCAGTCGAAGAAACTCGTTTTGCAGCTGTTCGCGCACGACGGGATCGACCGCGCTGAACGGCTCGTCCATCAACATCACCGGCGGGTCGGCGGCCAGCGCGCGGGCGACGCCGACTCGCTGCTGCTGGCCACCGGACAGCTGCGCGGGATACCGCTTCGCGAAACTCGCGGGCAGGCCGACCCGCTCGAGCAGTTCGAGCGCTTTCGCGCGCGCCTCTCGCTTGTTCTGCCCGAGCAGCAGCGGAACCGTGGCGACGTTGTCAACGATCGTGCGGTGCGGGAACAGACCGGCGTGCTGGATGACGTAACCGATGCCGCGCCGCAGCTCGGTTGGGGACGTGGTCGAGTGGTCGCGGTCGTCGATCCAGATGCGGCCGCTCGTCGGCTCGATCATCCGGTTGATCATTCGCAGGCTGGTCGTCTTGCCGCACCCCGACGGCCCGACGAGCACAGTGATCTTGCCGGACGGCGCGGTGAGGCTGAGGTCGTCGACCGCCACAGTGCCGTCGGGATACGTCTTCGTCACCGAATCGAAGCGGATCATCGCGACGCCACCCTCTCCGTTTCGGCCGCCGTTCGCGGCGGCGCGTCGAGTTGGGTCGCCAGCGCGTCGGCTTCGGCACTGACGATCTGGCCGTAGGCGTGCATGGTGTCGTCGTCGATCCGGTACGTCGGGCCGAGCAGGCTCAATGCACCGGCGACGCCGCCAGGCCGACGGATCGGCGCGACGATCGCGGTCACGTCGGGCTCGACGGGATCGCGTTGGGCGACATACCCGTGCGGGCCAACGTCACCACGCAGCGCGTCGCCCACCGCGAGATCTGCGGAAGGGACGGCTTTGCCCACCCAGCTCGTGTGACGCACGGCGTGGGTGCCCTCGACCATCGCGATGTAGATGGCGGTATCGGCGGGACCGGCGATGCTGAGGTAGGCCGACTCGCCGGTGGCCGCCACGATGCGCTTCAGGGCCGGCTCGGCCATTGCCACCAGAGCCTGGCGCCCGAGAGCGCTGGCGCCGAGCTGCACCAGGCGGGGACCGGCCCGAAACGACCCGTCGGCGCCCCGAGCGACAAAGCCGGAGCCCTCGAGGGTGCGGAGCAGCCGGAGCGCGGTGCTGGCCGGCAGCCCGGCCCGTCGGGCGCAGTCGGACAACATGATCGGATCCTCGTCACACACGACTGCGAGGAGGCCCAGCGCACGATCAACCGTGCGAGTGGACGACATTGCCGCAGCCACGCTGGCCCCCTTTTCCTATCGGCGAAGTATGTATTGCGTATTTCACTTACCGCAAATGGACTGCCAGACAATGGCAGCCTTACACAGGGGTGTGACAGTTTTCCAGCCGGATTCCTTACGGTTTGGAATCGTTGCGAGAGGGTGACCTCGCGAGCACTTTCGGTCGCGGCAACGATCATCCGCGACCCAAGATCATCCGCGAGCCGAGGTGACCCCGCAGGCCCGTGCGCTGCTGGCACAATGTCGCCGTGCCGCTGCCCACGTTTCGTGCCGCCACCTCCGACGACGTGGCGCTGGTGGTTGATCTTGTGGAGTCCGCTTACCGGGGTGAGAGCAGCACCGCAGGGTGGACGACGGAGGCCGAGCTGCTCGGCGGGCAGCGCACCGATGCGGAGGCGATCGCGGCGGTGGTCTCTTCGGGCGACAGCCGCTTGCTGCTGGCAAGCGACGAGCGCGGCGCGGTGATCGCGTGCTGCGCTATCGAGCGACGCCGCGCGGGCCGCTCCTACTTCGGCACATTCGCCGTCCGACCTGGATTGCAAGGTGGTGGGGTCGGCAAGCAGGTCCTGGCCGAGGCTGAGCGGGTGGCGCGTGACGAGTGGGCGTGCGACATGATCGAGATGACGGTGATCGGTCAGCGCGAGGATCTCATCGCCTGGTACGGCAGGCGTGGCTACGCAGCCACCGGTGAGATGCGTCCTTTCCCTTACGGGGACGAGAGATTCGGGCTACCAAAACGCGAAGATCTCTACTTCGTCGTCCTCGCGAAGTCGCTCGTTTGACGGCGTTGCGCCGCGCGGGTAGCCGTCCCGCTTGAGACAGTGTCGTCACGATGGACATTCGCCGTGCACTTGCCGACGACGCACTGGGCGTCGCGACTGTTCACGTGCGCTCGTGGCAGGCGGCGTACCGAGGATTGTTGCCCGACATGTATCTAGATCAACTCGACGTCGAGAGACGGCGTGCTGGTTGGGAACTCACCATCGCGGAGACCGACTGGCCGCGCACCGGCACCCTGGTGGCAACCGAGGCGAACGGGACCGTAGTCGGCTTCGTACACATAGGGCCGGCCCGTGACGGTGACGGCGACCCGATCGTGATCGGCGAACTCGCCGCGATCTACCTGTTGCCCGAGGCGTGGGGGAGCGGCGTCGGCCGGCGATTGATGGCGGCCGCGGTGAACGTGCTGCGCGATGCCGGCTTCGCCGAGGCGATCTTGTGGGTATTCGAGGGAAACGAGCGGGCGCAACGTTTCTACGAGATCGGCGGCTGGCAGCTCGATGGCGTGACCAAGGACGTGGTCATTGCCGACATGCCTTTACCCGAAGTCCGTTACCGATTGGTCCTCTAGCGATGATTGGTCCTCTAGCGATGCACGAGTGGCAGCAAGCTCACGTGAGTGTGCGGCGAAGTCTTGAACTCGCCCACGCAGCTTTGCGCGCAGGTGGGTTGCCCGTCGGCGCCGTGATCCTCGATGCGTCTGGGGACGTCATCGCGCAGGGACGCAATCATGCGTACGACCCGCCGGCTGGTGACGATCCCTTGCAGGGCACGCCAATTGCCCACGCTGAGATGAACGCGTTGGCTCGCATCGCAACGAAGACCGACTTGTCGGTGTGCACGCTGTGGAGCACGCACCGTCCTTGCATCATGTGTGCAGCTGCGGCCGCCTTCACCGGAGTCGGCGACGTCCGCTTCCTCGCCCCTGATCCCTCTGACGAGGACAGCACCGACCCGGTAGGCGTCGATGGCCGTTGGATGGTGCTCGCGAACGTCATGTTCCTCGAAGGCGTCAGCCGTTACTCCGGAGCGAGCGCACCCATGATCTGTCGGGCTCGCGTGCGGGAGCCGGAAACGGCTGAGTTGCTTGGCAGCGTCGGTCCGGCCTTGTTCGCTTCGCCCGGGCTTGAGCTGGCCTTGGAGGAGGTCTGGCCCATGATCGAGGCCGCGGCGCAGGCGCGTGCCGACCGCCGCCGAGGGTAGCCGCAGTCACGGCGCGAGCCCGCGCGAACGTGGTGTCGCATACTAGGTCGGATGACTTGCCCACGCGCTACTGCCCCTCTGGCGGTAGTCGGGCTCCTCGCGCTCCTCGTCAGCGCGTGCACGACCTCGCATGGGTCGAAGGCGGATCAGTCGCCGGCGGCATCGAGCGCGGTTCCGGGAGGTGTGAGCAGCCCGCACGGGTTCAGCCTTCCGCCGTCCAGCCCTACGTCCTCGCCGCCCGCATCCAGTCCGGTGTCCTCGCCTCCCGTGTCGTCGCCGCCCGTGTCGTCGCCGCCCGTGTCGAGCCCGCCGGCCGCCGTCGCCTCTGGTGTCCACGGCACGGTCGTTGTGGGAGGTGCGACGCCTGCGCGAATGTCGATATCGGTCAGCCAGGCGCTCTTCACGTCCGCGCCGACCGTCGTCGTCGCGTCGCCCACCGAAGCGGCGGACGTCGCCAGCGGCGCCGCAGAGGCGCAGCAACTCGACGTCCCGCTGCTGCTTCTTGATCACGACGGTGCAGCGCCCGCAGACGCCACGCCGACACCCGCATTGTTCGCCGCGGAGCTCTCTCGACTCGGGACCAGCACGGTCGTCGCGATCGGCGGTAGCGCCGCCGATGTCAGCGCAGCCGCGCCGTCTGTCAGCGTGGTTGCAACGGCGACGCAGACGCCGGCGGCGACATCGAGTGATGGTGACGACCTCACGGTTTTGGTGCCGAAGGGTGTCAACGCAGCATCGGACGCGGTCGCGACGATGGCGTCGGCGAGTGCGCAGGTCGCACGGGCGACTGTCGTGCCGGTGCAAGGCGCCGACCCGCGTCGCGATCCGACCGCGATCGCTGCGTTGGCTGCACATCCACCGCACAATGTGCTCGCTGTCGGCACCCAATTCGGCACGCCTGCGACCGTCGCCGCTCGGGTCGCGGTTGCAAGTACCGGCAAGCAGCTGCCGGGTGGCGGTCAGGTCTTCTTTCCTGGACGCCGATTGGTGGCCCTATATGGACATCCAGGCGGCGCCGCGCTCGGTGTCCTTGGTGCTCAAGACCTGCCATCGAGCATCGCCCGCGTCAAGCAGCTTGCAACTGTCTACGCACCGATGAGCACCGTGCCCGTCGTCCCGACCTTCGAAATCATTGCGACCGTTGCTCAAGCGGCCGCAGGTAGTGACGGCAACTACTCGGGGGAGTCGAGCGTTGCGTCGCTGCTTCCGTGGGTGCAGGCGGCGACCGCGGCAGGGTTGTATGTCGTGCTCGACCTGCAACCGGGCACCGCCAACGTGCTATCGCAAGCAAAGCTGTACACGTCGTTGCTTGCCATGCCCGACGTCGGGCTCGCGATCGACCCGGAGTGGGCACTGGCGTCAGGTGAGCACCCGCTCGGGCAGATCGGCAGCCTCACGAGCGCGCAGATCAACGCGGTTGGCGCGTGGCTCGAGCAGCTAGCGGCGTCGAAGCACCTGCCGCAAAAGCTGCTGGTGCTGCACCAGTTCAGGCTCTCGATGATCGGTGACGAGGCCGCGTTGAAGACCAACTACAACGACCTCGCAGTGTTGATTCATATGGACGGTGAGGGCAGCACTCCGAGCAAGATCGCGACCTGGAATGCCGTCACGCACGCAGCGCCGAAGGGCGTGCCGTTTGGGTGGAAGAATTTCTACAAGGAAGACCACCCGACCATGACGCCGGAGCAGACCATGGCGCAAAAGCCGACCCCTGTCATGATTTCCTATCAGTAGGCTTACCCGGCGACTCAATAGCCTTCCCCGACGAAACGGCGACACTGCATGACGATCAGCGAGAAGGAACCGGTGCGCGACGCCGATCCTTTCGGCGATGTCGATGCCCGGCGCGATCTCGATCCGGCGCGCGATCTCGATCCGGCGGGCGACATCGACCCGTCCGCCGTCCGTGCGTCGGGCGTTGACCCCGTGCGGATGGCGATCGCGCTGGAGGTTTTCGAGGAACTCGACGAACTCCCTGTCGACCATCCGCAGGCCATCGAGGTGCGCCGGGCGACCGCACGTCTCTACAAGACCGTGAAGCAGCGCAACCGTAAGCAGAAGCGGGCGGCCGTTGTCGCCGCCGACGAAGCGGTGACGGCGGCTACTGCGACCGGGGCGCCGGGCCGGATCGATGACGAGACGCAGGGCTTGGCCCTCACCGTGACGACGACTGCGCCCACGGTTGGCACCTTGGGCAAGGCGCGCGCCTGCTACATCTGCAAGGAGCGCTACCGCGAAGTCGACGCGTTCTACCACCAGCTGTGTCCAACGTGCGCGGCGCTGAATCGCAGCCGCCGTGACGCCCGCACCGATCTGAGCGGTCGTCGCGCATTGCTGACGGGCGGTCGCGCAAAGATCGGGATGTACATCGCGTTGCGTCTGTTGCGCGATGGCGCGCACACGACAATCACCACTCGCTTTCCCACTGACGCCGCGCGCCGCTTCACCGACATGCACGACAGCTCGCGGTGGTTGCATCGCTTGAGCATCGTGGGCATCGACCTGCGTGATCCCTCTCAGGTGGTCGAACTCGCCGAGGCAGTTGCCGCACAGGGACCGCTCGACATCCTGATCAACAACGCAGCGCAGACTGTGCGCCGGACTCCGGGTGCATACGCGCAGCTCATTGCGGCGGAGAGCGCGCCGCTGCCGGATGGGCCGCGTCCGGAGTTGATCGAGCTCGGGTACTCCGTGGGCGCCGCGCCTGCCGCAATCGGTGCGCATCATGGGACTCATGAGCTAACGCCGCATGCGCTGACCGCCCTCGCCTTGACCAGCGGGTCGGCATCCCTCGAGCGCGTCGCCGAACAGACGGCGATCGACGCCGGCGGTTTGGTGCCCGACCTCGATGCCGTGAACAGCTGGACGCGGCGCGTGCATGAGGTCGACCCCGTCGAGTTGCTCGAAGTGCAGCTGTGCAACGTGATTGCGCCATTTGTGCTGGTGAGCCGGTTGCGCGCATCGATGGCGGCGGCGACTGCGCGCCGCAAGTACGTCGTGAACGTGTCGGCGATGGAGGGCCAGTTCGGCCGGATCTACAAGGGCGCTGGCCATCCGCACACGAACATGGCGAAGGCCGCGGTGAACATGCTGACGCGCACGAGTGCGCGGGATCTGTACGCCGAGGGCATTCTGATGACCAGCGTCGACACCGGTTGGATCACCGATGAGCGGCCACATCCCACCAAGGCACGGCTCGCGAACGAGGGCTTCCACGCGCCGCTCGACCTCATCGACGGCGCGGCGCGCGTGTACGACCCGATCGTGCGGGGCGAGCAAGGCGAAGATCTTTACGATTGCTTCCTCAAGGACTACACAAAGTCCGCGTGGTAAGCGAGCGGGTCGGCCGGCGTAGAAGTCGGGGCCGAGGGCGGTCTGGTAGGAGGGCGGTTGCCGTGGCTGGTGTGACCGAACGTCCGACGCTGTTTGACTTCGCTGGTGGCGAGCCCGCGTTTCTGGCGCTAGCCAACGCACATCACGTGCTGTGTCTTGCGGATCCCGAGCTGAACCACCCGTTCTCGCACCCCGGCGGAAATCCACAGCACATTGCGCGGCTGGCCGCGTACTGGGGCGAGGTCATGGGCGGGCCGCCGAAGTACTCCCAGTCGTGCGGCGACCAGTCCTCACTGCAGCAGCTGCACGCGGGTAACGGCGACATGACCGATCTCGGACGCCGATTCGTCGCGTGCTTTGTGCAAGCTGCCGACGACGCAGGGTTGCCGGATGATCCAGGCTTTCGTGCCGCGCTACGCGCGTACATGGAGTGGGCGGTCAGCGACGTGCTCGTCTACTCGCCGCAGGGCGCGCAGGTACCGACCGGACTGCCGATACCGCACTGGTCGTGGGACGGCCTGCAGACGGACGACTAATGGACGTCCCGCCCTATCCGGATCCGCGCCCCTAATCCCGCACAAATGCCCGGGCTCGCCTACGGGTCGAGTTCGCGTACGCGGTAGCGGCTGTGTAGTCGGGGTCGTTGTTCGGGGTCAAGCCATTTGGGTGGGATGAACCACGGCAGGCCGTCGATGATTTTGATGGTCCAGCCGTCGCGATGGACGCGGTCGTGGTGGTGCACGCAGAGCAGGGCG
>DATCDK010000065.1:0-15642 GCA_036510735.1 Acidothermaceae bacterium
CGCACGAAAAACACGACCGAAGACGTCATGACAAAGAGGATGAGGGCGAGCGCAACGATGACCTCGATCAGGCTGAAGCCGCCTGAATCGTCAGACTGCATTCTGGCGGCGCGTATACGCCGCGAGAACCAGCTCATCGCGTGTGCTCCCTCCGTTAGTAGTGCAGTCAAACGTCAGTGATGCAGATGAAACAGCGGTGCAGGCTTAACGTCGTCTCAACGCGCCTCCGGCTTGAACGCGTCCGGGTGATTTAGCTGCCGGGAAAGCTTGGTGGCCGGGATCCGAGGATCCCGGCCACCGCGCTAGCCGAACGAACTGTCTAGAAGGCGGTCGTGGCGACGCCACAAGCCGGGACAGTCGCGGTCACAGCTGCTGTGAACGTGCCGGCCGGCTGGAGCCCACCCTGGCTGGAGATGTACTCCCACGCGTGGGTGCCCTTCGAGTTCTGGCCGACGATGCAGTACGCCGAGCCGGCTGCGCCGACACCAAGGGTGTCCAGCGCGTAGGTGAAGTTGTTACCGCTCGAGGTGCGAACCGTCGTCGGGTCCGTACCGATCGTCGTGATGCCAGCGGTGACACCGGTGCCAGTGGAGATGGCGCCGGTCGGGTAATTCTGCTGGTCGGTGTTGTACGACTCGAGCTCGTTGGCGATGGTGCGCAGGTCGCTCTTGACCGACGCGTCATAGCCCTTCTGACGCTGGCTCAGGAAGACCGGGATAGCGATTGCGGCGAGGATGCCGATGATGATCATGACGACGAGAAGTTCGATGAGGGTGAAGCCCTCTTCCTTCTCGGCCATGGCCTTGCGAATACGAGCGAGCATCTGTTGTCCTTCCAGGACCGAATAGATGAGCCGCGGATTGCATTTCCCCGGAGGCAGATGCCCGTCGGGCGGCCGGGCTGACTCAGGTGAACCCGAGTCCCCTTGCTTTGCGACCCCGTCTCACAACGGGTGTGCCTTTGTCGTCGACGGCTCGATGACACTGCATTGATCGACGCGCCGGGAGCGCGACTTGAGTGGTACGGACAGGTGAGATATGGCTGGCATTCGCAGCAGCGGTGCGGCGAACGGATCAGCTGATGAGCGTGAAGATCTTGAAGATCGGCATGTAGAGGGCGACGATCATCGAGCCGATGATCCCGCCAAGGAAAGCGATCATCAGTGGCTCGATGAGCGCGGTCAACGACTCCGTCGTTGCCTCGACCTCTTGGTCATAGAACTCCGAGATCTTGTGCAGCATCGTGTCGAGCGCACCGGTTTCCTCACCGACGGTCATCATCTGCACGACCATCGGGGGAATCACCGGGTGCTTCGACAAGGGTGCTGTCAGTGCCTCACCGGTGCGCACGCTGTCTTGAACGTCGCGTACCACGCGCCCGACCACGATGTTGCCGGTCGTGTCCGCGACGATGTCGAGGCTCTGCAGGATGGGCACGCCAGAATGCATCATGGTGCCGAGGTTGCGGGTGAACCGGCTGATCGCGATCTGCTGGAACAGCTTGCCGAATACCGGCATCTTCAACTTGAGCGGATCGACGACGTTACGTACCTGGGGCGTGTGCTTGTACTTTCCCCAGAGCACGAAGAAGACAATCGCACCGACAATGAGGGCGGGTAGCACGATCTTGAGCTGACTAGAGATGTCAACGAGGATCTGGGTCGGCAACGGCAACTTGCCTCCGAGCTGGAGGAACAGCTTCTTGAACACCGGCACGATGAAGAGCAACATGCCGATGACGGCGACGACGGAGATGCATAGCACCACGACCGGGTAGGTCATGGCCGACTTCACTTTTCCGCGCAGCTTGACCTCAGACTCGAAGTTCGTCGCGAGTTGCATCATGACGGAATCGAGGAATCCGCCGACCTCGCCGGCCCTGACCATGTTGATCATGATCGGTGGGAACACCCGCGGGTGCTTTGCGAGAGCAGCCGAGAGCGCCATACCGGTCTCGACGTCGTTACGCACGACACCGAGAACCCGTGCAAGCTCGGTGTTGGTCGTCTGCTCCGACAGGATCGTCAAAGTACGCAGCAACGACAGGCCGGAGTTGACCATGGTGGCGAACTGCCGCGCCATGACCGACAGGTCCTTGAGCTTCACCTTCTTGCCAAACCCCGGGATAGTGATCTCTTTCTTCATCCCGGAATTGGCTTGGGTAATGCTGACCGGTGCGTAACCGCCGGCCTTGAGGCGCTGCATCACCATCGTCTGGTTCTCAGCGCTGATCGTGCCCTTGACGAGCTTGCCGGCACGATCCCGGACCGTGTACTGGAACGTCGTGGTCATGTCGTGATCCCCGTCATCCCCGGCCGGAAAGCCGGTTGAAGTCTTCGACGTTGTTGCACTTCTCGAGTGCGGTCTCGTAGGTGATGCGGCCGCCCTTGACCATCTCTGCCAGGTGTTGGTCCATCGTGTGCATGCCGTGCCGTGCGCCTGCTTGTAGGGCCGAGTAGATCTGGTGCGTCTTGCCCTCGCGGATCAGGTTCCTGATCGCGGGGGTGGCAACGAGGACTTCCGTTGCCACAGCGCGGCCGCGGCCATCGGCGGTCTTACAGAGGGTCTGGCTGACGACACCCTGCAACGCACCGGCGAGCTGCACCCGAACCTGCTGTTGCTGGTAGGGCGGGAAGACGTCGATGACACGGTCGATGGTCTGTGCAGCGTCCTGGGTGTGCAGGGTGGCGAACACGAGGTGGCCGGTCTCAGCAGCTGTCAAAGCGACAGAGATCGTCTCGAGGTCGCGCATCTCACCGACCAGGATGATGTCGGGGTCCTGCCGCAGGACGTGCTTGAGCGCGTTCGTAAACGAGTGAGTGTCCTCGCCAACCTCACGCTGGTTGATCAGACACGACTTGTGCTGGTGCAGGAACTCGATGGGGTCCTCCACGGTCATGATGTGATCGCGGCGCTTGCGGTTCGCAAGGTCGACGATGCCAGCGAGTGTCGTGGACTTGCCCGACCCCGTCGGGCCGGTAACTAGCACGAAGCCGCGCGGCAGCATCGCGAAGTTCGAAACCGACGGTGGGATGCCCAGGGCCTCTAGCGGCTTGATGTCGAACGGGATGAGTCGAAATGCTGCACCGACTGCATCGCGCTGGCGGTACATGTTGACGCGGAAGCGCGACTGGCCAGGCACGGCGTAAGCGAAGTCGAGCTCGAGCTCCGCCTCGAACCGCTCGCGCTGACGCTGGGTCAAGATCGCGTAGAGCAGCGTCTGAATCACGGGAGGCGACAACTCGGGTGCGTCCTCGACCGGCTGCAGGCTGCCGTGCAAGCGGACCGTCGGTCGCGCTCCAGCGGTCAGGTGCAGGTCGGAGGCGCCCAAAGTGACGACGGTCGCGAGCAAAGCATTCAGGTCAAGACCAGCGATTCTCGTCGTGGTCTCAGTCACCGGCCGGGCGTGCTGGACGTCCGGCGAACTGCGATCGATCAGCGTGGCCGCCATCGGCGCGGAGGGCGGTGGGACGGCGGCAGGTGGCGCGAACAACGCGGCAACTCCGGACGTGTCACTCGGGGCCGCCGACGTGTCGGACGTAGCCGACGGCCAGGGCTCGGAGGCGAGCAGCGGCACGGCGGCGGACTCCTGGACGTCCACGGACGGCGTGAAGCCAGACACCTCGGATGAGGTCCAGGTTGGGCTCGTCAATGGGTCGTCCGTGAAAGAACTGGAGTCATGCGGCGCGTCCGGAACTGGCTGGATACCTGGATCCGGGAAGAAGCCATTGCTTTCCACCGAGAAGCCCCTCTCATACCTGCCGGGTCCGGCATGGTTCAGGACGTCACATCGACCGGTAGGCCGTGCTCCTTGAGCCGGTCGGCCGAATCGGGAGCCTCTGGGCGGCTCCATCGATCGGTTCAGCCGCGGTTACACGACGACGCGGAAGATCTCCTCGAGCGACGTGACGCCGAGGGCAACCTTTGCCAGCCCGTCGTGGCGAAGAGTGACCATTCCCTCTTCGCGTGCGACGTGGGCGATGGTCTCAGCGGACGCATGCTCGACCGCGAGGCGTTCGACGGCCTCGCTCACGACCATGACCTCGTGGAGAGCGAGCCGGCCCTTGTAGCCGGTCTTCGAGCACGCGGAGCAACCGATCGGGCGGTACAGCGTCGGCAACGGCTCGTCTGGCGACATTGGGTACCGGGCGAGAGCCAACGCCTCCGCAGTCGGCGTGTACGCCTCCCTGCACTTCTGGCAAAGACGGCGCGCAAGCCTTTGAGCAAGGACGCAGTCGACGGCAGTACCGACAAGGAAAGGCTCGATCCCCATTTCGATGAGCCGGGTGATGGCACTCGGCGCATTGTTCGTGTGCAGCGTCGTCAGAACGAGGTGACCGGTAAGTGCCGCCTCGATGGCGATCTGCGCGGTCTCGTGGTCGCGCACCTCACCGATGAGCACCACATCGGGGTCAGAACGCAGGATCGATCGCAGCGCCGACGCGAACGTCAAACCAGCCTTGGCGTTGGTCTGAACCTGGTTGATACCAGGGATCCGGTACTCGACCGGGTCTTCTACGGTGATGACGTTCTTGTCGGGCGTCGAGACGATATTGAGCGTGGCGTACAGCGTCGTCGACTTCCCAGATCCGGTGGGGCCAGTGACGAGCATCATCCCGTACGGCTTCGTAAAGCTCTGCGCCCACCGCTCATAGTTGCCTTCGGCGAATCCGAGGTCGGTCAACTTCAGCAGTGCCGTCGAGTTGTCCAGGATTCGCATGACGATCTTCTCGCCCCACACCGTTGGCAGCGACGCCACGCGAAGGTCGATCTTCTTCCCGGTGACGGTGACGGACAGTCGACCGTCCTGAGGAATCCGGCGCTCGGCGATATTCATCTCCGCCATGATCTTCAGCCGGCTGGTGACACCAGCCTGGATGCTCTTCGGCGACTTCATCACCTCGTGCAGCACGCCATCGATGCGGTACCGCACGCGCAGGTCGCGTTCGGTCGGCTCAATGTGGATGTCTGACGCACGGTCCTGCACAGCTTGCGAGATCAGGAGATTGACGAACTTAACGATCGGCGCGTCCTCAACCAGATCCTTGACGTTGCTGAGCTCGTCGACGTCGTCGTCGACAGCCAACGACATCGTCAAGTCGTCGAGTTCGCCGTCGGCGCGGTGGAACCGGTTGATGGCACTGATGACGTCGGCCCGTGTTGCGACCGCCGGCTTGACGTCAAGACCCGTGATCGAACGGATGTCATCGATCGCGAATACGTTGGCAGGGTCGGCCATTGCGACGAGAAGCTTTCCGTCGTCATAGCCGATCGGCAGCGCCGTGTAACGCCGGCAGACCGGTTCAGGTACCCGCGACACTGCCGAGCCGTCGACGGCGAAGTCGGTCAGGTCGACGAATCGAAGGCCGATCTGGGTTGCGAGCGCCGCAACGAGCTGGCCCTCGGAGAGCACTCCTTGCTCCACCAGCACCCGGCCGAGACTTCGGCCGCTTCGCTGGTGCTCCTCGAATGCCGTTGCCAACTGCGGCCCGCTAACGAGACCGTTCTCGAGCAGGATGTCACCGAGCTGCTTCATCCGATCCCCGCCCCAGTTGTTGCGATGGCTGGCGCCGACTTGGTGCCGAAGCCGAGCTGCAAGGCACCGCGGTGGCCCGCGATGGCACCCACACCAATGACGATGGCCAGAACTGCGACGAGCGCCACTCGAACCCGGGGTCGCGTCGAACGCTCCACCTCAGTGCGAAGCGTTCCCGACGTTGGATTGTCCGGACGCCTCAGCGTTGGTGCGATCGCCGCGGCGCTCACGACTGCCGCCAGGGTAAAGAGCGCCGGGTAAGTCCAGTCAAAATCGATGGCAGCGTGCGCCATGAGTGCACCTGCACCAACGATCAGACCAGTGCGGACGTCGAGCACGCGGCGTCGTGCGCGGCTGCGAAGGCCGCGTAGCAGGCCCACACCGACCGACGCACAGGCCGCGAGGAACGGCAGGCCGAGCAGCAACCCGCCTTCTGCGAGAGCCTGCAAGTAGTCGTTATGAGCTAGCGGCGACCGCGGCCAAGTCGCCGGAGTGAGCTTCGCAGCGGTTGATTCCAACGCCCCGTATCCAACGCCGACGGCGGGGTAGTGATCGAAGACGATGACAGCCTCGTGCCACATCTGCAGCCGGTAGGAGCTGCTCGCGTCGGCCGTGCCGCCAGCACTCGAGCGAGCCTGCGCGCCGGCAAACGGCGACGCGCTGGTCGAAAAGAACGGCGGACCGGCGAGTGCCAACGTGACGCCCGCCGCAAGTACAGACGCCGCCAACCACCTGACCAGCGCGCCCCGATTCGGCTTGACCCGGGAAGCGAGCACCCCGATGAGCAGCCAGCCGCCTATCAGGATCCCGAGACCACCCCTGCTTGAGGAATACACGACGCCGGCCACTGCGAGCGGTGCGACGACCCACCCAACAAGACGCCAAGGCGGCCGATGGTTGACCAACAGGGTCAAGGCGACCAGTGCAGGCGCGAGGAGGAATGCCGCGTACTGGTTGTGCCAGTAGAACGTGCCGACCATGGGAATGCTCTGGTCTCGACCGCCCCACCAAGCCACAAACGACCAGCAGAACTGGACGGCGCCAGCGGCCGCCACGATCGCGCCGATCAGATAGGCACGCCGAACGCTTCGCGCGTACGAGGCGACGGCAACGAACGCCCCAGCCGCGACGCCGTACGAGGAGGCCCGGGTGGCGCCGAACCAGCCAGGTGGTGTGACGAGACAGACGATCAGGGCGGCGCCGGCGACCGCGACGGCAAGTGCGAGGGTTCCGACGCGCAGCCGCTGCCACGGCTTGGCCGCAATCAGGGCCACAACAACGACGACCGCGGCCTTGGTCAATGCCCACGAATCGCGACCACCAGTGGCCTGCGCGAACGGCATGGTGAGATACGCGACGGCCAGCCCGATGATCACCCCAGGCACGATGCCCTTCGAGACCGCCGCCGGCGCCGATGTCGTTGGGCTCGCCAACGGGGGCGCGGCAAGGGCAGTCATGTGGAATCCATCGGCAGTGCCATGCCCTGCCTTGACGGCGATACGACGGTTGCCTTAGGCCTCCGCGGCCGCGACGTCCAGCGAGTCGACCACCGCGTAAAGGAGCGCAAGCAGGACGTTCTTCACCGACTGGCGGTCAGTCGCGTCACAGGGCACGACGGGCACCGACGGGTGCAGCCCCAGGACCTCGCGGACCCGGTTCTCAGCCTCAGGGTCGGCACCGTCAGAACGGTTCAGGCCGACGACGAAAGGCACCTTAGCCATCCGCTGGAACGCGGCCAGGATCCCGACCGCCTCGCCCAGCGACTCCGGCCGATGCGCGTCAACGAGCAAGACGTAGCCGAGCATGCCCTCGCCGAGGATCTCCCACATGAAGTCGAAGCGATCCTGACCCGGCGTCCCGAAGAGATAGAGCACGAGATCGTGGTCGATGGTGATCCGACCGAAGTCCATCGCGACAGTGGTCTCTGCCTTTTGCGAGCGGGTGTCGTCGGTGATGTCCTTCTCCGTCGACAGCACAGTGATCTCGCTGATCGTGCGGATGAGCGTCGTCTTTCCGGCGGCAAAAGGTCCGGTGACCACGATCTTGACTGCTTGGGCGTTGCCGCCCCGACGACCGCGTTTGATGGCCATGTCACAACCCCCGCACGCCGGCGATAAGACGCAACAACAGACTCTTGTTCACGCTGGGATCGCGTTCGATATGGGACTTCTGATCGGCAGACTCGGCAACGGCAACTGCGGCCGCCGCACCGCCACCGCCGATTCTGGTGATGCTCGGTCGCGGACTGTCGTCGGGGAACTCGGGACGCCGCCTTGGCATGAAGGGCTCGGGTCGAGCTGGCGTAACCCTGGTGTCGGCGACCAGATGCGCCGCGACGCCGTCATCAACGCGGGCAGCCGGTCGCTGCATCGGCGCCGGCTCGACGTCGCGCAAAGGCGCAGGAGCCGGGGAACGTATGAAGGGTGACGGCTCGCCGGCCGCAGCGGCCGCGAGCACCGAAGCAACCGTCGATGCCGTCGATGCATCGTCAAAACTCACGTCAGCGAGCGCGCCGTTCGCACCGCTGTGGTCGTCCGCCGACTCCTCGGCAGGATCGGGCGCCAACACGACTGGCGGCAGCGGAGCAAAGATGGTCGCGGGTGCCACCAGAATCTCGTCCGGCTCATCGGCTGCGGCCGCTACCCGGTCGTTTTCCAACCGGGCCAAGATGTCTTGGCGACGCGCGAGCGCGAGGGCTCCCTCGCCGGCCTCTTGGGTGCGCACTTTCAGCAGACCACGTTCAATGAGAGCCGCAAGCTGAGACACGACGGCGTAGTCGCCGCGACCCGCGAGTGCTACCAGTTCGGCCACCGTTCGCCGTCCGTCCACCAACGCCAACAACGCCCACTCACCGCGCGTCAGCACCGGGTCTTCACGCACTCCGACGGGTAGTGCGAGCACGGTCTCGGGCGACGGAACGATCCGGCACGCGTGATCCCAAGATTCGAGACGGCTGCGCGCGTCGTTTACCACGGGCTCGACGCCTAGGGAGATTCCGACATCGTCGGGGCCAGGTTCGTCAACGGTGAAAGAGAAATCGCCTTCGCTCCACCGCAGGAGATCGAACACCGCATCAACGACCTGCTCGGCGACCAGGCTGCGCAAGAAGTCTGGATCGACCGCACCTGCGTCGAGCAATGCGCGGCTCACGCCAATACCTTCATTGGCGGCCCGTTCAACTGCGGCACTCAGTTCCGTTTCGCCAACGCCGGCGCTGCCAACCAATCGGCGCGCCAATGCCTGCCGACCATTGTCGGAGGACGCGCCAGTCACCGCACCGTCGCGGAAGTACACCGAGCCACGCGTGGTTGCACGCCGAAGGTGCAACCCGCCCGACTTCTTCGTAAAGCTCAAGAGCTGGAAGATGTCCGGAAGGCTGAAGGCATCGAGTGAGCCTTCGAGTTTCACGGGTCTGCCTTTCCGGTGAGTTCGGCGTGCAGTAGTCAGGACAAGAGCGAGAAATCAGGACGGCGGGGCGGCGATCGCACCGCTATAGCCGTAACAACCGCTGGGCTGCTACGACCAGGCCTGTCCGCCGGGCAACACACTGCCGCTCGGCGCGTAGGACGACCAGCCAGGTTGTTCTGCGGGGGGCGCGGCCGGCGCAGCAGCAGGTTCGGCGTAGTACGACGGCTCCGCGTAGTACGAGGGCTCGCTGTACGACGGCGTACTTGGCGCCGTTTCGTTGTGTGGGTCCTCGTCTTCGTCGCTGTTGTCGGCGTTTTCGTCGGCGGCCTCTTCAGTCGACGCGGGCTGCGCCAGCGATGCTTCGGTGTAGACGATCTCGGTGTACACGCGGTCGGGATACACCTCGTCGGACTCGTCGTCCTCTTCATCGGCTTCGTCGGTTGTGCCGTCAGTCGCGGTGTCGTCGACCTCGGCTTCAGCTGCGGCACCGTCAGCAGTTTCGGTTACTGCATCGGTAGCTTCGCCATCGACCGATACTGCGTCGACCGGTGCAGAATCGGTGGCCGGCTCGACAACGTCGGCTGCTTCGACCGCTTCATCGCTGGTGGCGTGCTCGCCGTACGCGGCCTCGGTGTACGCGGCCTCGGTGTACGCGGCCTCGGTGTACGCAGGTTCGGTGTACGCGGGCTCGGCGTGTGTGAGCTCGCTGTACAGCGGTGACGAATCCGTGCCGTCGTCATAGGTTGCATCGCCATAAGAAGCGTCGCTGTAGGGCAGGTCGGCGAGGCTGGCATCGGCTGCGGTGGTCTCGTACACCTCGGGCTGCGCGGAGTATCCGCCGTAGCTGGCAGCAACCCCGTTCGATCCAGTGCCGTTCACACCACTGCTGCTCACCGTAGTGTCGTGGGCGTCGAGGTAGCCGCGAGTGACATGTGACGGCAGCGGTGCTGGCAGCGGCACGGGGCCGCGCAACACCTCACCGACACGGCTCGCAGCAAGCTTCACTTCGTAGAGCATCATGCCGACCTTGGCGTCCGCGGCAGCGACGGCGATGAGTACCGCTTCATCCTGCGCAGACACGAGGAACACGGTGCCGTTCTCGCCCTCGATGTAGACCTGCGACAGATCGCCACGGCCAAGACCTTGCGCGGCCCGTTCGGCCAACGAGAGCAGGGCTGCACTCATTGCAGCAACCCGATCCTCGTCCATTCCCGGGGGCAATGCCGACGCCATCGGCAGTCCGTCGAACGACACGACTGCGGCAGCTTCGACACCAGGGGTCTGGTGCAACAACTCGCGCAGGATTCGATCCAGCCGACTAGCCCGACTCACGTACTCGAGCGGCTGCTGCACAGAGGACATGGAGCACCTTCTCTCAGGACCCGTCTGACCCGAGATTGTACGGGTCTTCCGGTAACCCATCGGCGCTCCGGGGGGCGGGCTTGAACCTCAGGCGCTCTCCGACCGTGATGCCATCGCGGCCTCCCCGGCCGCCCGCATCTCCTCGATCGGGGCGGGCCGACCGGTCCAGAGTTCGACTTGGCGGGCGGCCTGCTGCACCAGGAGTTCAAGACCGCCGATCACCGCGGCCCCGGCGGCCAGCGAGGCCACCGCAAACGAAGTCGGCCACGGATCGTAGAGGACGTCGAAGAGCAGTTGCCCGTGGCCGGCCGGCGACTGCGTCGCGAGCTGATCCGTGGCCCCGGCAGGCACGGTCGAGATGATCACGTCGGCCTCCCCTAGCGCCGCCCGGCCTGGCCAGTCGACCAGCGTGGGAGTCACCCCAAGGCGGTCTGCGCAGCGTCGGAGTTCGCCGGCGCGAGCCTGGTCTCGAACGACGACGACAGTGCCGTCGACGCCGAGCTCGCGGAGCGCTGCCAGGGCGGCGGCGGCGGTGCCTCCGGCGCCGAGGATGACCGCGTTGCGCACGCCGTCCGGGCGCCGGGCGGTGATGGCCGCCACGATGCCCGGAACATCGGTGTTCTCGCCGCGCCTGCGCAGGAACGGCCCAAGCCCGTCGAAAACTACGGTGTTTGCGGCACCGACCGCGACGGCCAGCTCGCTGACGTCGTCGAGCAACGGCAGGATCGCCCGCTTCAGCGGCATCGTGAGCGAGAGTCCGACAAAACTCTCATCAAGGCTCATCAGGACACCCGGCAGCTGCGCCTCGTCGCACTCGATCGCCGAGTAGCTCCAGCGCAGCCCAAGCACCTGGTAGGCGGCCGCGTGCAGAACCGGCGACAGGGAATGGGCGATGGGCGAGCCCAGCACAGCCGCGCGGCGCACGGCAGGGACGGCGCTCAGCGGGCTCACCAGCGGACGCTCAAGGTCACGGCTCAACCACGCCGCTTTACGGCGAGGCCGGCGCCGACGCAGGCGCTGACCCTGCCGCGATGGCCGCCGCATTCTTCTGCGCGAGCACCCGAAGCGCATTCGCCTCCGTCAACGACGCCGTGAAGGTCGTGTCACCCGTCGTCGGGTCTGTCGTCACGAAGTAGATGTAGTTGCCCTGCGCGGGATTCAGCGCAGCAAGCAGCGCATCTTGCCCCGGGGAGTCGATCGGCGTCGGTGGCAAACCCTTGTTCAGGTAGGTGTTGAAGGGCGACGGGGTCTTGAGGTCGGTCGGGCTGAGGAACGGCTTGGTAGTGCCCAGCGCATAGTTCACGGTCGAGTCGAGCTCAAGGGGCATCCCCTTGTGCATCCGGTTGAGGATGACCTCGGCGACCTGCGGATAGTCCTGCGGCCGCTTCACCTCCGCCTCGATCAGGCTGGCGATGATCACGACCTGGTAGGGCGTCAGCTTCAGGGCGGCTGCGCCTTGAGCGAGGTTGATCGACGTGGCGACCTGGTTGAATCGACCGACCATCTGAATCAGCAAATCCGTCGCTGTGGTCGTGTTGTCGACGTTGTACGTCGCCGGATAGAGGAAGCCCTCCGGCTGGCCATTCGCGTACGCAGGCAGGCCGAAATCGGTCGGCCTGGCCAAGGCGGCCTGGATATCGGCAACCTTGATCGTGGCATCGCTTTGGGTGACCAGCGCCTCGACCCGGCTGATGCGCAGGCCTTCAGGAATCGTGACCCGCCCGCCGACCAGCGAATCTGGCGACACCATCAAGGCGACCGCGCTGGCGGCGGACATCTGCAGGCGAAGCTGATAGGTGCCGGGCTGGATCGAGCGCGCCGCCGCGTTGTCATTGGTCGCATCGCTGAAGGCGGTCACGCTCTTGACGACGCCGGCCTCGACAAGGGTTTCGCCGATCGCCGACAGCGCCTGACCTGGGTGCACGGAGACCTGAACTGAGCCATACCCGTCGCCTGTGTAGTCGTTGGAGGCCTGCGGGTGGAAGACCTTGCCGGTCACGTTGACCGCACCAACGATGATCGCGATGACGACCAGGCCAGAGGCAATGATCGCGAACGGCACCTGAAGGAGCCGGCGGTAGAGCGCCGGCTTCGGCTCGCTGTGGCGCAGGCCGAGGTCGAACGGGTCCATCGGCGAACTCACGGCGCGGTCACCAACTCCCCTGGTGCCCGGCCCGACGATCGCTCGGCGTCAAGGGCACTCTGCAAGATAATCACAGCTGCCGCTTGGTCGACGACCTCCCGACGCGCTCGCGAGCGGACACCAGCCGAACCAAGCTGCCCGTGCGCGGTGACGGTCGACAACCGCTCGTCAACGACCCGGACCGGTACGGGCGCCACCGCGGCAGCGATCGCCTCCGCGTACGCGAGAGCTGCCTGCGCCGCAGAACCGCGGGTGCCGTTCATCGACAGCGGCAGGCCGACCACCACCTCGATCGCAGCGCGCTCGACCACGAGCGCAGCGATTCGGCGCAGATCGCCGCGTGTGGCAGCCCGGTCATCACTGCGCCGCACTGTTTCGACCGGCGCCGCTAGAACCGCGCCTGGATCGCTCGCCGCTACTCCGACGCGGACGCTGCCCACGTCGATCCCGAGCCGAACCCCTACCCGAAACGCACCGATGTCGGCGCCGGTCATGACCGCGGCCGGCTCGCTCACGCGCTCGCGACGCGCTGCTGAATCGTGCCCAGCACCGCGGCGATCGCCTCATCGACGGCCTCAGCGCGCGAGCCGCCGCCTTGCGCGACGTCGTCGCGACCGCCGCCGCCGCCGCCCAGCGCTTTCGCGGCGATACCGACCAACTCCCCCGCCTTCAGCCCACGGTCCTGCGCGCGCTTGTCGACCGCCGCGGCCACGACCGGCCTCCCGCCGGTGACAGCAAGAGCCACTGCAACCGCGCCGCCATCCGAAACGAGCCGGTCGCGCACCTCGATAGCGAGCTTTCGCAGGTCGCCGGCGTCCGTCCCGTCGGCGATGCGGCGAACCACCACCGCCACGCCGTCGGCGTCGATGGCGGCTGCCGCCAGGCCAGCGGCGGCGGCGAGCACTTGGTCACCGCGCAGCTTCTCGAGCTCCTTCTCGGCCTCGCGCAGCCGGGCGACCAGCCCCTCGATGCGGTCGGGCAGCTCCTCGCGCGGTGCCTTCAGTTGCTCGGCCAGTTGTGAGACAAGAAGCGCCTCGCGCGCAAGGAATCGGTAGGCGTCGACACCCACCAGAGCCTCGACGCGTCGTGTCCCGGCCCCAATGGAGGACTCCCCGAGCACCTTGATGACGCCGAGGTGGCCGGTGCGGTCGACGTGCGTGCCGCCACACAGTTCGCGCGCCCATTCACCAACGGAGACCACCCGGACCCGATCGCCATACTTCTCACCGAACAGAGCCATCGCCCCGGATGCGACGGCATCGGCCTGGCTCATGACCTCAGCCGTCACCGCCAGGTCATCGACAAGAACTCCGTTGACGCGGGCCTCAACATCAGCCAGCACCGAGGCAGGTACCGCAGCCGGGTTGGCGAAGTCGAAGCGGAATCGACCAGGTGCGTTTTCTGAGCCCGCTTGAGTTGCCGACTCGCCGAGCGCCTCGCGAAACGCCTTGTGCACCATGTGGGTCGCGGTGTGCGCGCGCGAAATGGCCCGCCGACGCTCAAGATCGATTTCTGCGAAGCCGGCCGAGCCCACGACGGCTTCGCCCAGTCGGACTCTGCCGCGGTGAACGATGAGGCCGGGCAACGGCTGTTGAACGTCGTCGACCTCGACGACCGCGCCGTTCGCCAAGGTGATCACGCCCGCGTCAGCGAGTTGCCCACCGCCCTCGGCGTAGAAGGGCGTGCGATCAAGCACCAACTCGACCTGCTGACCCGTCGCCACCGCGCTGACCGACGTCCCGTCGACGAGCAGCCCGCGGACATTGGCGTCGCCACTGACCTCCTGGTACCCCGTGAACAGCACCGGCTCGCCCAAGTCGTCGAGAACTGCTCGGTAGGCGGATACATCGACCGCGCCCGTTTTCTTGCGCCGCGAGTCGGCCTTCGCGCGCTGCCGCTGCTCGTTCATGAGCCGACGGAAACCATCCTCGTCGACCTTCAGGCCCTGTTCGGCAGCCATCTCGAGGGTCAAATCGATGGGAAATCCGTACGTGTCATGGAGTGCGAACGCCTGGTCACCCGACAGCACAGCGCCATTTGGCGCCGCGGACCGCGCGTCGCGCGCGGCCGTCTCGAACCGGGTCGTACCTGCCTGCAGGGTCGAGAAGAAGGACGTCTCTTCGCCATCGGCAACCGCATGTATGCGGGCGGCGTCGCGAGCAAGCTCGGGGTATTGCGGCGCCATGACCTCGATCGTCGTCGCGACGAGTTCGTGCATGGTTGGGCCGTGCGCACCGAGCAGCCGCATGTTGCGGACGATGCGCCGCAGAATCCGCCGCAGGACGTAGCCCGCCTCTTCGTTGGACGGCGTGACGCCATCGCCGATCAGCATGGTGGCCGCGCGCGAGTGATCGGCCACGACCCGAAGGCGGACGTCGTTTTGCGCGTCAGCTCCGTAACGCTGACCGCTCAGTTCCGCGGCGCGGTCGAGGATCGGCCGCGTGCTGTCGATCTCGTACAGGTTGTCGACGCCCTGCAGGATCGCCGCCATGCGCTCGAGGCCCATGCCGGTGTCGATGTTCTTCGCCGGCAACTCGCCGAGGATCGGGAAGTCGTCCTTGGTACCGCCGGCGCCGCGCTCGAATTGCATGAACACGAGGTTCCACACCTCGAGGTAGCGCTCCTCGTTCGCGACCGGGCCGCCGCCGCCGCCGAACTCCGGGCCGCGGTCGTAATAGATCTCGCTGCACGGCCCGCACGGGCCTGGCACCCCCATGGACCAGAAGTTGTCGGCCATGCCGCGCCGTTGAATGCGCTCCGCCGGGACGCCGACCACGTCGCGCCAGATCGCGGCTGCCTCCTCGTCGTCCTGGTACACCGTCACCCAGAGCAGCTCTGGATTGAACCCGTAACCGCCGGCGTCCAGGGGGCTGGTCAGCAATTCCCACGCGAGCGGGATCGCGAGCTCTTTGAAGTAGTCACCGAACGAGAAGTTGCCGCACATCTGGAAAAACGTCGCGTGCCTGGTCGTCTTGCCGACCTCGTCAATGTCCGGGGTGCGGACCACTTTCTGGATGCTGGTCGCGCGCGGCCACGGCGCCGCGAGGTCACCCCGAAAGTACGGCTTGAACGGCTGCATGCCGGCGACGACGAACAGCAACTCCGGATCGTCGGCCACCAGCGACGCAGACGGCACCACGGTGTGGCCGCGCTGCTCGAAGAAATTGAGCCATCGACGGCGGATCTCCGCTGAC
>DATCDK010000066.1:0-2042 GCA_036510735.1 Acidothermaceae bacterium
ATGTCGTGGTCAGCATCGTCTACGTCTTCTTGGTCCGCGCGCTCTTCCGCGGTCGGCGGTGGGCCTACCGGCGCGTCGTCCTGATCGCTGGGATCGGCATCGTCGGCCTGCTGGTCCTGCAGTTCAGCCCCTATCCCACGTGGATGCGGGTCGAACAACTCTTGCAGGCGGTGATCCTCGGCGCCCTCTTGTTGTGCGTGCTCCGACCTGAGGTTCGCTCCCATTTCGCTCCGGGGCTTCCCGGTCGGGATCAGGGACGCTTCGGCCGTAAGCCGGTCTAAGCGCATCTAAGCCCTGATCCACCGACGGGCTGGTGTGATGCGACTCGCGCGAGGTTGGGTCGTGCTGTGTTTGCGGTGGCGTGACTGACCGCCCGATCGGGTTGTCGGGTTCTCCGGTCTCCGCTTGTGCCGTTGCTGGCGGGTGGTTAGGGGGTTGCCGCGGTTGGTGGTCCCAGGCCGTGCCGGAAGAGCGTGGTCCAGGCGTTTTCCCATGGCCAGGCGGTAGGTAGGTGCAGCCGTGTTCGGCGTCCTGAGGTCGCGATTCGCGCTGCGACGTTGATCAGTGTTCGCCGGATGGTGGCGGTGGTTGCTTTCGTCAGCGCTCCGCCGGCGACGCCGCCGGCGGAGCGGGTGAGGTTGAACGCGATGACGGCCAGTACTAGCCAAGCGGCGTTCGCGGCGAAGTGCCCCGAAGGCAGGTGCGCGAGTGCGGAGTTTTTCAGGTCGGCATTGACTTGTTCGATGATCGCGTGCCCGCGGTGGGTCTTGTCGGCGGTGACGGTGTCCAGGTCGCTGGTGGTGAAGAACGCGTGGAACCGCCAGGTGTCGAACAGGCCGTCTTGTCCGGGGGTGGTGGCCAGGTCGGGGATGCGGCGCACGATCAGCCGCCCGGTGACACGCTCGGCGGCTTTGCGGGAGCTGAACGCGGTGAACGGAACCTCGGCGACCTCAGCGCGAGAGATCCAACGCCGCGTGTGTTCATCGAAGACCGCGTCGGTGTAGTTGATCGTGGTCCACGCGTGCTCGTCGATGCTGGCGATCGCGGCTTTGATCTTGGGGTCCATCCGCACCGTGACCGACACCTGCGCGCCGGCGCTGATCGCCGCGCCGATAGTGGCGTGTCCGTAGAACGCGGAATCCGCACGGACCAGCACCGGCGCGTTCGTGTTGGGCCCACGCAGTCGAGCCAGCGTCGCCAGCGCGTCGGCGACCAGGCGTTTCGCGCCTCGCGCGGAGTTGGCCTGCCCGGCCCGCAGCCGTTGCGCAAGGATCAGCGGCGCGCAGCTGGTCGTCGTGACCGTCGCGAGCAACGCGTTGAGACCCCGAACACCGGAGTAGCCGAACCCGGCACCCTGTTTGGCGTAACCGTGCACCTGCACGATGGTGTCATCGACATCGACCATCACCGGCCCGTCGACATCATCCAGCAGCGGTGTGCAGCCGATCAGCCCGACCAAGAACCGAGACGCGACCGCATCCAGTTGGCGGACATGGCCGAAGCGGAACGACCGCAGGAACGACCCCAGCGTTGACGGCGCATAAACGCGTTCAAACAGCCGGGCCATCCCGCCGTGGCGCAGCAACGCCATGTCATCGATGCTGTCCGCGCCGGCGACCATCCCCGCGACCAGCGCACTGACTTTCCCGCCGGCGTTCGCGCCTTTGTCGCTCGGCACGGTCAACCACCGATCGGCAAGATCCGCCAGACCCGCCGAGGCGGCCAGACCCATCACTGGGGCCAGCCCCGCGCACGACACGAGATTCGGTTCGTCAAACGATGCCGCCACCAGCGGAACCGTGTGAGACAGTCGCATCTACGAGATGCCCTTCGTGAGACAACGGAACGGGACCTTAGACAAGCCCAATTCTGTTGCCACGCAAGGGCATTCTCATGTTCCGACCCGCTCAGTCCACGAAGATCATCGGTGGATCAGGGCTTAGGCGGACCGCGTCGGTCTACCCATCGCTGACCAAGGCCTTGCCGGCGATCGAGCATCGGCTCAGCCAAGCGCACCCGAGTGACACGTGACAGAGTTGCTG
>DATCDK010000067.1:0-9213 GCA_036510735.1 Acidothermaceae bacterium
CGGCCTGCACGTCGACGTCCAGCCGTCGGGGTGGCGTTTCGCCGCGCATGAAGGGGGCGACGAACGGCGGGCGCGCGGCATGCTCGCGCGCGATCTCGACGTCCTCGAAGAACACACGCAGGGCTACGCCGGCCCGCTCAAGCTGCAGGTGGCTGGGCCGTGGACGCTCGCGTCCTCGCTCGAGTTGCACTATGGCGACAAAGCCCTCGCCGATGTCGGTGCCGTCCGCGATATCACCGAAGCACTCGCGGAAGGTATCGCCGGTGTTGCCAGGGACGTCGGCAAGCGCGTCCCTGGCGCGGCAATCGTCGTCCAGTTTGATGAGCCGTTGATCGCCGCCGTGTTGCTTGGGCGCGTGCCGACCGCGAGTGGATTCGGCACACTGCGCATCGTCGAACCTCCTACCGTGATCGAGCGCTTGAAGGTCGTGGTCGACGCAGTGACCGCGGTCGGTGCGACGCCCATCGCGCATTGCTGCGCGGCGTCGCCACCCGTCGGTCTGTTCGTCGAGGCGGGCATGCGTGCGGTCAGCCTCGACGCGACACTTCTGACCGAGCGGGACGACGATGAGCTCGGCCAGGCGATCGAGTCGGGCGTCGCGTTGTTCCTCGGCCTCGTGCCGTCGCTCGACGTCGATCCAGTGCCTCGAATCGGTGAGATCGTCGCGCCTGCTCGACGGCTGTGGTCACGACTCGGCTTTGCACCGGAGAATCTGACTCGCGACGTAGTCGTCACGCCGACCTGCGGACTCGCCGGATCGTCGCCGGCCTGGCCGCGCACCGCTTACCGCATCTGCCGTGAAGCCGCGATCGTGTTGCTCGAAGCCCCGGAGGAGAACTCGTGAGCCGCCCGTCCGTGACGCGCCCATCTGTGACCGAGCCGGAATCCGACGGTGTACCGGTCGATGTCGCGCAACGCCACGCCGTCCTCGCTGCTGAGCTCGACGATCACGCGTATCGGTATTACGTGCTCGATTCGCCGATCGTGTCTGACGCGGAGTACGACACCGCGATACGCGAACTGACCGCGATCGAAGACTCGTATCCGCAACTACGCACTCCTGATTCGCCGACGCAGAAAGTCGCCGGCAGTTACTCGACGCAGTTCACTCCCGTCACCCACCTGCAGCGACTGCTCAGCCTCGACAACGTGTTCTCGTTCGACGAGCTGGAAACGTGGGCTGCTCGCACCGAACGCGATGCGGGGGAGTCCGTCAGTTACCTGTGCGAGTTGAAGGTCGACGGGCTCGCGGTCGACCTCGTCTACGAGAAGGGCGTACTGGTCCGGGGCGCCACCCGTGGCGATGGCTATACGGGCGAAGACATCACCCCGAACATCCGCACGATCGCCGACATACCGCAAACTCTCAAGGCCGGCGCCGGGGTGCCGGTGCCAGAACTGCTCGAGGTTCGCGGCGAGGTGTACTTCCCGGTCGCGAAGTTCGCCGACCTCAATGCCAGCTTGGTCGAGGCAGGCAAGGCGCCGTTCGCGAATCCGCGCAACGCCGCAGCAGGGTCGCTGCGGCAAAAGGACCCGCGGGTGTCGGCGAGTCGGCCGCTGCGCATGGTTGTACACGGGTTCGGTGCGGTTGGCGGGTTCGCGCCGGTGCGGCAGTCGCAGGCGTATGAGGCGTTTGCGGCGTGGGGGCTTCCGACGAGCGATCGTGTTCGGGTCGTGCCGACGCTTACCAAGGTCGAGGAGTTCATCGCCCACTACGGCGAACATCGGCACGACGTCGAGCACGAGATCGACGGGGTTGTCGTGAAGGTTGACGAGGTCTCGCTGCAACGCCGCCTCGGCACGACGTCGAGGGCGCCGCGATGGGCGATTGCTTACAAATACCCGCCTGAAGAAGTCACCACGAAGCTGCTCGAGATCCGGGTGAATGTCGGCCGCACCGGCCGGGTCACCCCGTTCGGCGTCATGGAGCCGGTGAAGGTCTCCGGATCGACCGTCGAGAACGCCACGCTGCACAACGAGGACGAGATCAAGCGCAAGGGTGTTCTCATCGGCGACACGGTGGTGCTGCGCAAGGCCGGCGATGTCATTCCCGAGATCGTCGGTCCGGTGGTCGACCTGCGCGACGGCACCGAGCACGCCTTCGTTTTTCCCACCGTGTGCCCGGAGTGCGGCACACCGTTGTCTCGACCTGAGGGTGAGGCCGATACGCGGTGCCCGAATCAGCGGTCGTGCCCAGCGCAACTGCGTGAACGGCTGTTCCACCTGGCGGGCCGCGGCGCGTTCGACATTGAGGTACTCGGCTACGAGGCGGCGGCGGCGCTGCTCGAGTCGGGTGTGATCGTCGACGAGGGTGACCTCTTTTCGTTGACCAGCGCGGAGCTCGCCGGAGTCGCGTTCTTCACCAAGCAGGACGGCGCTTTGAAGGCGAACGCGGAGAAGCTGATCGAGAATCTCGATGCCGCAAAGACGCGACCGCTGTGGCTAGTGCTCGTCGCGTTGTCGATTCGGCATGTCGGCCCGACCGCAGCGCAGGCGCTGGCCCGCGTGTTCGGCTCGATCGACGCGATTCGCGAGGCATCGGCGGCCGACTTGGCCGCCGCTGACGGCGTGGGCATGACGATCGCGCAGTCGATTGGTGAGTGGTTCGAGGTCGATTGGCACGCCGACATCGTGCGCAAGTGGGCGGCGGCGGGGGTCCGGATGGCCGACGAGCGCACTGACGAAGGTCCGCTGCCACTTGCTGGGCTGACCCTCGTCGTTACCGGATCGTTGACCGACTGGAGTCGCGACTCCGCGACCGAAGCCATTCAGAACGCCGGTGGCAAGGTGGCTGGCTCCGTGTCGAAGAAGACCGATTTCGTGGTCGTGGGCGACAACCCTGGCTCCAAGTCCGACAAGGCGCTCAGTCTCGGCGTGCCGGTGCTCGATGAAGCCGGCTTCCGGATCTTGCTCGACGATGGGCCGGACGCCGCGCGCAGCGCAGGTGGGTCGGGTCAGCTAGGCAACCAAGTGAGCTGACCCTCCAGAGACAGGTGGGTGGGGTCAGCTAGAGACACGCGGGGGCGGGCGCACCGGAATGGGCCACCTGCCGTATCCATTCAGCGACCGGTGCTGACGATGCTCGAAGAAATGAGCGAGCAGACCGATCACCGCAACACGCCGCCCGTGCCTGGGACGGCGTTGTGGTGGTATCTCTGGTCGGTCATCGTGCTCGCAGTTGCCATCCTCGTGGTTGCGGCCGGGGGCCTGCACCACGACGACATCTCGGCGATCGCGCGGCGGCCCGCGTTCTGGCTAGTTGCTGCTCCGATGGTTGTGACGACCCTGCGCCCGATCGTCCCGAAGAACCGTGCTGGCGATGGAACTTTCGCGCTCGTCGTATTCCTCTTCGCGCTGCTGCTGTATGTCGGACTGCCTGCAGCCGCGTTCCTGTGCTCGGTCACCATGCTGCTGCGCGGCGCTATGTACAAGCAGTCGTTCCTTCGCAACGTCTTCAACGTCGCTCAGCACGTGGTGACGCTCGGCACGTCGTGGTTGGTGTTGCGTGCGTTCGGAATCGATCCAACGCCGCTCCATACGTGGACGTTCACCGAGTCGTCGATCCGGGTGAGCGAACTCGTCGCGGTCGGCCTTGCCGGCATTGCGTACCTGGTGGTGAACAACGGCACGGTCTACATCGCGGTGGCAATCAGCGACGGCACGTCCCTCTTCTCCATTATTCGCGAGGATGTGCGGCACCTGGCGATCGTCGGCGTAGCGATGGTCAGCCTGTCGCCGCTCGTGTTGATCGTCATGGTGCACATGTGGCCGCTCGTTCCGCTCTTCTATCCGGCGCTCGTGTCGCTGTACCAAAACGCGACGTTGTCGGTGGCGCGCGAACACGACGCGCTGCACGACTCACTTACCGGGCTTGGCAACCGCGAGATGCTGCATCGCGAAGCTTCGAAGGTGTTCGATGGCTTGGCACGTCAGCACGTCGGGATCGCGGTACTCGTCCTCGACCTTGACGGGTTCAAGAGCGTCAACGACCAGCTCGGCCACGCTGCTGGCGATCGGTTGCTGCAGGTGGTGGCTGAACGATTGACGGCCGTCGTGCGCCCCACCGACGTTGTCGCGCGCTTGGGCGGCGACGAGTTCGTGGTGATCGTGCAAGACGTGGCAAGCATCGCCCTCGCGCGCACCACCGCCGTCCGACTTCTTGATCGGGTGAACGGACCGTGTCAGATCGACGGCAACTCACTGGAGCTCCGAGCCAGCCTGGGTGTCGCACTTGCTCCTGACCACGGGGTCGACTTCGACTCGCTGCTGCGCCGGGCCGACCGCGCGATGTACGTCGCGAAGGGTGCTGGCTGTGGTGTCGCGGTGTTCGATCCGGCGCAGGACGGCGACCGTGGCCGAATCCCGGTGACCTACGGGGCCACCGGCACCGACAGCTGAGAGGCTCGCGGAACCTCAGGTGGTTGAGCTGGGGGTCCGTGCACCTTGGCGGATGGTCTTGACGTCGCCGCGCAGCTGCTTCACGTCGCGGCGAAGGGTCTTGATCGCCGGGCGGACTGACTTCAAGTCGGCGATGGTCGTGGCGCCGTCGACGTCCGACTTGATGGTCGACAGGTCGGTGAGCATCGTGGCGATGTCGCCGTCGATCGTCGTCTTCTGCGCCCCGGTCAGCTTCGTGCTCGCGTCGACCTTGGTCTGAGCCGTCGTGAGCGTGCCGGTTGCCTTCGCGACCCGGGCGTCAACGCGGGCTTGGATGGCTGACAATGAACGCCCGCCGGCGACCGAAACCCCGCCGGTCGATCCACCCGACGATACCGACGCCAGGAGCGCCGACGCGTCGGACGTCGAGGGGTTGGATGTCGAGGGGTTGGATGTCGAGGGTGACGTGCTGCCGGTCGCGGCCGCGGCCACCCCAGCGCCCCCGACGAGTAGGCCAGCCACGGTGACGCCGGCGATGAGGGACTTGCGGGTGACATTCATGGAGAACTCCTGGGTCGGTGTCTTGGTTGTCTCCTGCAATGTCGGTCGCGCACGTCAGGCGACGACGCGGCGTCATGTACGAGGGAGGTAAACCCGCGGCGTCCGTATTAATGTTCGGGAATGGCCAGCTTCGACGACGTGCGCCGGATCGCGCTGTCACTGCCCGACACGACCGAGGCCGTGTCATGGGGCAACGCGCACTGGCGGGTTAAGAACAAGGGATTCGTGTGGGAGCGCCCACTGAATCAAAGCGACCACGCGGCTCTCGAGGCGCTCGGTGCGGCGGCTCCAGAAGGCGCCTTGCTGGGTGTGCGGGTGGCCGACCTCGGTGTGAGGGAGGCGATGATCGCCGACGATCCGGCGCTGTTCTTCACGATTCCGCACTTCGACGGCTTTCCGGCGATCTTGGTCCGGCTCGATCTGATCGGCGTCCCCGAGCTCGAGGAGCTGATCGTCGAGGCGTGGCTGGACCGGGCGCCCAAGCGGCTGGCGCAGCAGTACCTCGACGGGCAGGCGTGATTTCGTAGCGTTCTCGGAACGATCGGTGGCTAGCTTCGTCCGCAACATGTAGCTGGTCTGAGAACAGGCGGAGAACCAGTGACGACCCAGTCGGACGCCGTGTTCGACCGGCGGTTCAACCGGGCGCGCTACGACGCCGACGCGACGATCGCTGCGTTCGCCACGCGGTTGCGCGACGAAGTTGACCACGAGCGCGTGCAACACGACCTGCTCGACGTTGTCCGCCGATCTGTGGAGCCGAGTCACGTCGCCGTCTGAGTCCGCTCGGCGTCCTGAGCCCGCCCGCCGTCCGACCTTTGGTCCTGAACGGGCGCAAGAACGACCGTTGAGGACCAACGCCGCTTCATTGACGCGGACGTCGATGCTGTCGTCCCGACTGCAGGGCACACCAGATCAGTGGTACCTGGAGTGGTAGCCGGATCCAGTCCTCGACTTTCGTCGCGAGGACGTCACCGCGCTGGGCATTGATCGCCATCTGCAGGTTGGCGGGCCAGACAACGAGCAGCAGTCCCGTCGCGGCCAGCGCCGCCCAACGGTCACGGCGCCACAGGCCCACGGCGCACACCAACTCGGCGACCCCGCTGACGTAGACCAGTTCGGTCTTCGCGGGGAGGAACGTCGGGACGATGCGGGTGAATGTCGCCGGGTGCACAAGATGGACGACGCCGCTCGCGCTGAACGCGGCTGCCACGACGAACGGGGCTCGGCGACGCCAGCGCTCCCTCGTACCGATGTCAGAGCTGTTCATCTCGGCCGCTGGGTAATCCACGTTTGCACCATACGGCGGCCCTCTAGGATGGCGGCTATGCCGTCGATCACCCGCGCCGACGTTGCCCACCTGGCGCGCTTGTCCCGCCTTGCGCTGAGCGATGACGAGCTCGATCAGATGGCCGGGCAGCTCGAGGTGATCATCAGTTCGGTGGCTCGGGTCAGTGAAGTAGCGGACGCCGATGTGCCGCCCACTTCGCATTCGGTACCGCTGACCAATGTGTTTCGCCCCGACGAACTGCGACCGTGCCTCACGCCCGAAGCTGCACTCGCTGGTGCGCCCGCGACAGAAGACCAGCGCTTCCGGGTGCCTCGGATCCTGGACGAGGAGTAGGCCGGTGACCGAGCTCACCAGGCTCAGTGCTGCCCAGGCCGCGGCTTTGATCGCGTCCGGCGAAGTGTCGGCGGTCGAGTTGACGACGGCGCACCTCGACCGGATCGGCGCCGTCGACGGCAGCCTGCACGCGTTCCTGCACGTCGACACCGAGGGCGCCCTCGCCGCTGCCGCCGCCGTCGACGCCAAGCGAGCCGCCGGTCAGCATCTCGGACCGCTGGCCGGCGTCCCGCTGGCATTGAAAGACGTCCTCACGATGGAGGGCGTTCCGACGACCTGCGGTTCGAAGATTCTCGAAGGCTGGCGGCCGCCATACGACTCGACCGTCGTGCGCAAGCTGCGTGAGGCCGATGTCGTCATCCTTGGCAAGACGAACATGGACGAGTTCGCGATGGGGTCGTCAACGGAGAACTCGGCGTACGGCGTGACGCACAATCCGTGGGACCTCGACCGGATCCCGGGCGGGTCGTCGGGTGGGTCGAGTGCGGCTGTTGCCTCCTACGAAGCGCCGCTTGCTATCGGCACCGACACGGGCGGCTCGATTCGCCAGCCCGCCGCTGTGACCGGCATCGTCGGGGTCAAGCCGACGTACGGGGGAGTGTCGCGCTACGGACTCATCGCGTTCTCGTCGTCGCTCGACCAGGCCGGCCCGTTCGCGCGCAACGTCTATGACGCGGCTCTGCTGCACGCGGCCATCGCCGGCCACGACCCGATGGACTCGACGTCCATCGACGCGCCGGTGCCCGATGTCGTTGCGGCTGCGTTACAGGCCGACATCCGAGGGCTTCGGATCGGTGTCGTCCGTGAGCTCAACGGCGAGGGCTACGACAACGGCGTCCGGCAAAGATTCTCTGAGGCTGTTGCGTTACTTGGTGAACTCGGCGCGTCGGTCGGTGAGGTGAGCTGCCCACACTTCGACTACGCGATGCCCGCGTATTACTTGATCGCACCTAGCGAGTGCTCGTCGAACCTCGCTCGATTCGATGCGATGCGCTACGGCCTGCGGATCGGCGACGACGGCACCCGCAGCGCCGAGGAAGTCATGGCGATCACCCGCGCGGCGGGCTTCGGCGCGGAGGTGAAGCGCCGCATCATGATCGGGACGTACGCGCTGTCGAGCGGGTACTACGACGCGTACTACGGCTCGGCGCAGAAGGTGCGCACGCTGATCACTCGCGATTTCACCGCCGCCTTCGAGCAATTCGACGTTCTGATCTCGCCGACCACGCCGACCACCGCGTTCCGCATCGGTGAGCGCACCGACGACCCGTTGAAGATGTACCTCGCCGACCTCGACACGATCCCGTCGAACCTCGCGGGCAACGCGTCGATGTCGGTGCCGTGCGGACTTTCACCGGACGACGGGTTGCCGGTCGGTCTGCAGGTGATGGCGCCGGCGATGGCTGACGATCGCCTCTATCGCGTCGGCGCCGCACTCGAGGCCGCGTTGAACGAACGTCGGGGCCACCTGCTCCTCGAGGAGGCGCCGGCGCTATGAGCACCGCGTATGAAGAGGCGCTGGCGAGATTCGAGCCGGTATTCGGTCTTGAGACGCACGTCGAGCTCGGCACTGTCTCGAAGATGTTCTGCGGGTGCTCGACGACTTTCGGTGCGGCGCCGAACACGCACACCTGCCCGACATGCCTGGGCTTGCCGGGATCGTTGCCGGTCACGAATGCAGTGGCGATTGAGTCGACGATCCGAATCGGCCTCGCCTTGCACTGCACGATCGCGTCGTGGTGCAGGTTCGCTCGCAAGAACTACTTCTATCCCGACATGCCGAAGAACTTCCAGATCTCGCAGTACGACGAGCCGCTGTGCGTCGAGGGATATCTCGACGTCGAGGTTGAGGGCGAAGTTGTGCGGGTCGAAATCGAGCGCGTACATCTCGAGGAAGACACCGGAAAGTCTTTGCACGTCGGCGGTTCTACGGGTCGCATTCATGGTGCGACGCATTCACTGGTCGACTACAACAGGGCCGGTATTCCGCTGGTCGAGATCGTGACGAAGCCGGTGCCAGGTACGGGCGCACTCGCCCCCGAAGTCGCGCGCGCCTACGTGACCGAGTTGCGCGAAACCCTGCGGGCATTAAACGTCTCTGACGTTCGCATGGAAGAAGGTTCGCTTCGCTGTGACGTGAACCTGTCGCTCAATGCGATCGGCGCAGCGGAGTGGGGGACTCGAAGCGAGACGAAGAACGTCAACTCGCTGCGGTCGGTCGAGCGCGCGGTTCGCTCGGAGATCGAGCGGCAGGCTGACGTGCTGTCGAGCGGCGGCCGGGTCAAGCAGGAGACCCGACACTTCCACGAAGACAGCGGCCTCACGACGTCCGGTCGAAGCAAGGAGCAGGCGGAGGACTACCGCTACTTCCCCGAACCAGACCTGGTGCCGATTGCTCCTCCTGCCGAGTGGGTCGAAGAGTTGCGGGCAACGCTGCCCGAATTGCCGTTCGACCGCCGCCGCCGGCTGCGCGACGAGTGGGGCATCTCCGTGCTCGAAATGCAGGCGGCTCTGAACGCGGGTGCGGTCGGCTCGATCGAGGCCACGGTTGCATTCGGCGTCCCGGCCCGTGATGCGTACAAGTGGTGGATGGGTGAGCTCGCCCGTCAGGCTAACGAGCGGTCGGTCGAGGTTTCTGAGCTGCCCGTGACTCC
>DATCDK010000068.1:0-14752 GCA_036510735.1 Acidothermaceae bacterium
ATCCTGTCGAAGATCACCGTCGCCGAAGACGAGACAGTCGAGGTCGGTGCCGAACTGGCCGTCATTGATGACGGATCCGCCGAGGCCGGGCCGACAGCAGCACCCGCCGCGACTGAAGCGCCAGCTGCGGATGCTGCACCAGCAGCAGAAGCAACGCCTGAGCCGGACGCCGAGCAGCCGGCGCCGCAAGCCGAAGCCAGCAACCAGGCGGCGGAGGCAGAGCCGCCAGCAGCACCCACGACCCCTGCACCTGAAGCCGCCGCAACTGCTCAACCAGTGGCTGCGCCGCAAGCCCAAGCAACCGCCCCATCACCGCCATTGGCACCGGCCGCGCCATCGGCACCGGGTGCCGCCCCCCAGGCGGCCCCGGCGAGTGCGGCGGTTCCGGCGCCGCGCGTGGCCGAAGCCGCGAGCGACGGGGCCAGCGACGGCGACCCCTCCTACGTCACGCCGCTGGTCCGAAAGCTGGCCAACGAGCACGACGTCGACCTCAGCAGCCTCACCGGCACCGGGGTAGGCGGCCGGATCCGCAAGCAAGATGTGCTCGCCGCCGCCGAAGCGGCGCGAGCCGCCAAGACTGCTTCGGCGACGCCGAGCGCGCCGGCTGCAACTGCGGCACCGGCCGTGGCGCCGAGCCCTGCCGCAGCCGCACTGCGCGGGCGCACCGAGAAGATGTCCCGGCTTCGCGGCGTCCTCGCTTCTCGTCTTGTCGAGTCACTGCAGACCGCGGCGCAACTGACAACGGTCGTCGAGGTCGACGTGACGCGCGTGTCGCGGCTGCGCGACGGCGCGAAGGCCGACTTCGAGGCGCGCGAAGGCGTGAAGCTTTCCTTCTTTCCGTTCTTCGCGCTGGCGACCGTCGAGGCGTTAAAGCAGCACCCGGTCGTCAACGCGAGCATTGACACTGCCGCAGGCACCATCACCTACCACGATGCCGAGCACCTCGGGATCGCCGTCGACACCCCGCGTGGCCTGCTGGTGCCGGTCGTGCGTGACGCCGGCGACCTCAACCTCGGCGGTCTCGCCAGGAAGATCGCCGACGTTGCGAACCGCACGCGCAACAACCAGGTCAACCCCGACGAGTTGTCGGGCGGCACGTTCACCCTGACGAACACCGGCAGCCGAGGCGCGCTGTTCGACACTCCGATCCTGCTGCCTCCGCAAGTCGGCATTCTGGGCACCGGCGCCGTCGTCAAGCGTCCGGTTGTCGTCGACGACGGCGACCTAGGCGAAACGATCGCGATCCGTTCGATGGTCTACCTCGCTCTGACCTATGACCACCGGCTCGTCGACGGCGCCGACGCGGCCCGGTTCCTGGGCACGATCAAGGCGCGACTCGAGGAAGGGCGCTTCGAAGCCGACCTCGGCCTCTAGGCCCGGGTACCGGCTATGAAGCGTTCGGAGCAGCTGCCATGAAGATCGTCGTCACCGGATCCTCCGGTCTGATCGGCTCCGCCTTGGTGCGCGTTCTGAACAGCGAGGGCGAAGGGCATGCGCACGAGGTGCTGCGCCTCGTCCGCCGCGAGGCTTCGGCGCCCGACGAAATCAGCTGGGACCCGGCCGCCGGTCGGGGTCCCGATGTCGAGCGTCTTCGAGGCGTCGACGCGGCGATCAACCTCGCGGGAGCGGGCCTGGGCGATCACCGGTGGTCCGATGGCTACAAGAAGGAAATCCTCGACAGCCGCATTGCGTCGACTCGGCTGCTCACCGAAGCTCTGACCAGCCTGGAACCCAAGCCCGCAGTCCTGCTGTCCGGTTCCGCGATCGGTTTTTACGGTGATACCGGCGATCGCTTCGTCGACGAAGACGCGCCCGTCGCCACAGACTTCGCGGCGACTGTCGCGCGGGAATGGGAAGAGGCGGCCGTTGCGGCAAGCGACGCAGGCATCCGCACGGTGTTCTTGCGCACCGGCATCGTCTTGAGCACCAAGGGCGGCGCGCTCGGGAAGGTACTGCCGCTGTTCAAGGCTGGCGTGGGCGGCCGGCTCGGCTCGGGACGGCAGTACATCAGCTGGATAGCGCGCCCTGATCACATTGCGGCGATGCGGTTCCTGCTCGACGCGGACGAGATCAACGGGCCGGTCAATCTCACCGCACCCAATCCAGTTACCAACAGTGAATACACGAAAGCCATCGCCGCCGCGCTCCATCGGCCGGCGTTGTTCCCAGCACCGACACTTGCGTTGAAGGCCGTGCTCGGCGAGTTCGCCGGCAACGTGGTCGGCGGCCAACGGGTGCTACCGAAACGGCTGGTTGACGCCGGCTTCGAGTTCGGCTACTCCGACATCGGACCCGCATTGCGAGCACTCGTCGAAGCAAACGCCTGACACAGAACCGATCAGGTGGGCAGCCAAGAAACCTTGTGCGCCAGGTAGATGTAGCCGATGAACGTCGTTGCATCCATCAGCGTGTGCGCGATGATCAGCGGCAACGTGCGACCGGTGCGCTGATACACCCGGCCGAAGATCAGGCCCATCACCGCGTTGCCAAGCCCGCCGCCGAAGCCCTGGTACAGGTGATATGAACCGCGAATCAATGCACTCGTCGCGAGTGACTTATTGTCTCCCCAGCCGAATTGCCGGAGACGATGCAAGAGATATCCGCTGACGATGACCTCTTCGTAGATCCCGTTCTGCGCGGCTGAAAGCAGGAGCACCGGAATTCGCCACCAGTGCGGACCGAGCGTCGTCGGCACAACGACAACATTCGCACCGGCCGCGTGCGCGCCGATGTAGAGCGCAAGACCGGCACCACCAACACATGCCGCAAGTAGCGCGCCGACGCCGAGATCGCGCGCGGGCCGGGTCCGATCGACGCCGATGGTCCGTAGCGATTCGTTCGAGCGGTGCAGCAGGTAGATGACCAACGCAACCGGAACCAGCCCGGTGGCGATGCCGAACAACTGGAACGCGAGATCAAGCCACGGCCGATCTGGAGTCACAGATCCGTTCAGCGTGGTGTGCTGGGACGACAGCGCGACGTGCTTGACAGTCAGGTCGTTGATGAGGTCGAGCAGCGCGCCGACACCGCTCGCACCAAGGCTGATCGCGAAAACGATCCACACCTCGATGACGAGAACGCGGTGCCATCGGGACGCCGACCAGGTGGCGCCGTGCGTTGACGACGCCACCTGGTCAGTCGGCGCGGGAGGTAACGACGGCGCCGCGCCGCCGGCCGCCCGAAGCCCGAAGTTCATTTCGCCATGATGACAACGATTCCTGAAGTTGCGCTAAACGCTGGCTGCGTGAGCGCGACCGCGCACCTCAGATGGACGCTTGGTAGCTCCGAAACGCCCGGGTCGCCAGCCACGCCATCGCCGCCGCCAGCGCAGCGAGGAAGCCGAGCCGCGGCCAGACTGCGCCCCACTCCGTACCTGCCGACAACGCCTGCCGCGAGGCGACCACGGCCCAGTCGACAGGGTTGTAGCGGGCGACGTGTTGCACCCAGTGCGGCGACAATCGGGTGTCCATGATCGCCGACGACAGGAACTGCAGCGGCAACACGATGAACTGGCTGACCCCGATCAGGGCCTCCTGCTGGCGAAGCAGCAACGCAAGCGCGTTGGAGAACGACGCCATGATGACCGAGATCAATGCGGTCGCGACAATGGTGACAACGATGCCGACCACCCCACCGCGAAAGCGCGCTCCGCTGATGTACGCGACCCCGAACACGATCAGCGTCTGCACGACAGTCGTGACCGCCTGATACGCGAGCGTCCCGATCATCATCGCGCCGCGACGCACCGGCGATGCCAGTAAGCGGTCCATCACGCCGCGGTTCATGTCGTCGATATAGACGGTTCCTGCCCAGCCACTGGAGAACAACGCCGTCATGACGATGACACCGGGCGTGATGAACTCCAGGTACGAGCCCGAGCCCGTGGAAAACCCAGGAATATGAACAACAGATCGGAAAAGCTGACCGAAGAGCAACAACCAGATGATCGGCGCAATCAACGTCATCGCGGCGAACGTCGGCTGCCGCCACAAGGTGCGTAGTGAACGAGCCGTCAGGTAAACCGAATGCTGTAACAGCCGCCCGCGCTCGCGACGCCGCGCAGGCAGCTCCGGCGTCGACGTGGCGGCCTCGGCGAGTGCGCTACTCATGCCGCCACCTCGAAACTGCGACCGACGTGATGCAGATACACGTCGTCCAGTGAAGGACGCGCCACTGTCACCGACGACACCGCGATGTCGGCATCTTCCAGCGCGGACAGCAGGGACGGCACCGCGCGGGCACCACTCGAGGCACGGGCCCGAAGGCTCGCACCAACCGAGGCGACGTCGCGCAAACCGGCAATCCGCGACAACAGCACCATGGCGCCGGGAATCGCTTCGGCCGTAGCGAGTTCGACCTGCACGGTGTCGCCCTTCAATTCGGCTTTCAGTTGCTCCGGTGTTCCCTCGACGACCACCCGGCCGTGATCGACGATCGCCAGCCGGTCGGCGAGTTGGTCAGCTTCGTCCAGGTAGTGCGTGGTGAGTAACACGGCGACGTCCTCGTGAGCAGACAGCCGGTCGATCTCGGCCCACAGTTCGGTTCGGGCCTGCGGATCGAGTCCGGTGGTGGGCTCGTCGAGGAACAGCACTTGCGGGCGATGCATGAGCCCAATCGCAACATCGAGCTTGCGAGCCATGCCACCCGAGAAGGTCTTCGCCAAGCGCTCCGCCGCCTCGTCGAGCGCGAACCGCGACAAGAGGTCAGCGGCGCGAGCACGCGCAGAGGAACTCGACATCCCGTGGATACGCCCGGCGAGAACCAAGTTTTCGCGCGCCGTCGCCATCGGGTCGCTCGACGCCTTCTGCGACACGAGTCCGATGATGTGCCGCACCCCATTGGGGTCACGAAGGACGTCGATGCCGGCGACGCTGGCGTGCCCTGAGTCAGGACGCGACAGCGTGGCGAGAATCTTGACCGCGGTGGACTTCCCGGCACCGTTTGGGCCGAGCAAGGCGAACACCGTACCGGCCTGCACATTGATGGATAGCCCGTCCAACGCACGGATGCGCGGCTTTCCGCGGGCGCCGGGATAGGTCTTGACGAAATCGACGGCAGATAGTGCCGGCGACGATGAATCAGACATGGGAACTCCCCTTATGCGTTCAGTGGGGAGTCGAGACCGCAGCGCCTATCGTGTGAGTGCGCCTCGGGAAGGGCCGCCTGCGGTCTTGACTCGGGTGTATGGCCCCTGGCCGGTGTTGACGCACCGGTCAGGGGTTCAGTTCTGCAGTTATTTCGACTGTGGCTGGTTGAACCAGCGCGCCGCCTCCTCCCCAAAATGCCCGACCGGATCCTGCGCAAGTTCTTCGAACCCGATACCGACCGCGCGCAGTTCATGAATGCGCCGCCACCAATCCGTGCCTTGAAATGCACCCGATCTGATGTCGCGCGCGAGGGCGGTGACGAACTCCAACTCCGCCGTAAGCATCGTGCGGCGATACACGCTCTCGATCAGGAAGAGATCGGGCAGTTGCATGCTCGCTGCTTCAGCGTGGGCGGCGTCGATCCCTCGCTGGTCGATGCGTAGCCGCTCGGCTCGCTCGTCCAAGAGCCGCGCAGCCTCGTTCGGTTCGAGCAACGGCAGCAGCGACAGGCCCGCTTCCAACGAGGTGAACTCACGGACCGGCACGGAGATGAGCTCGGCCAGCCAGTCCTCACACTCGATCGCGCCGGCGTCGGTGATCTCGTACACCGTGCGCTCCGGCCGACGTCCCTCTCGGGTGGTTTCCCGCGCCCGGATCAGACCGTGCTTCTCCAGCGATTCGACGACCGAGTACAGCGAGCCGTAGTTGAGCTTGATGCTCAGTTCCTTGCCCCGGCTGCGCAACGTGGTCGAGATCTCGTACGGGTGCATCGGACGCTCGACGAGGCACGCAAGCACGGCAAGAGCGAGCGGATTGGACCTCTGACGGCGCGCCACGTGCACTCCTCTGATTCGACTACTCGAATCAGGGTATTAGTTTCAGGACAGCCGATGTCAAGTACTACCGCGAGCGCATCAGCCGGGTGCGATCGACGCGATTCGCCAGCGCAGGGCGGCCTGCGAGGCCGCGGGGTTCGCGAGATCCGTAGACGCAGGTGGCGCTTGGGCGCGCAGCGCGACCGTCCAGTTCCGAATGCCGCGACCCGGCACGTGCGTCGCCACTCCCGCAGCATCGACGACGTCGTAGCTGGCCAGGGTGTCCGCGATTGCGAGCGTGACCTCGTCCGGCGACTGCGCGACGACCCGTACCGACTGGAGCACGAATTGCAGGCCGCGAACCCGCTGACCAGCGCCCACAAGGCGACCCAACGCCGTGCGGTCGGTCGCCAGGGCGGCAGATCCCGGCACATAAATCGCGTCGAGTTCGTTCGCGTCGGCATCCGCGAACGCACCATCGCGGCTGCGGTCGAGTGCACTCACGACGGCAAGCCAATCCGGCGAGGTCGAAGCACCCGGCGTCGAGGCAAGGAGCGTGGCAGCAGTGGGCGTCGGAGCCGCCGCGACAGGCGCGGTCACGGGCGGCATCGGCGATGCAACGGCGAGCAGGGACGCCGGGCTGGCGGGCGGTGCAGCCGGGACGCTCGCCGAGGCGCGATGACCGTGATCGGCCCACCCCCAGGCAATCCCAATCGCTACAGCGGCACCGAGTAAAGCCAAAACGGAGGCAGCTGCGATCGTGCGGCGCACGAACAAGCGACGGCCCACCGACCAGCGATGGCGACCCACCGGCCCACCGCGACGAATGCGTGATGGCGACGGCGCATCGGGGGACGCGTCCACTGCCCGAACCGACCCCGGCACGACGTGAGTGCTCGCCGCGGCGGTCGCGCCGACACGCTGGCTCCCCCGCGCAAGCAGGACCGCGACGGGCGAGCACGAGGCGAACAATGCGCGGCCGAAGGCCGCGGGATCAGGCCGGGCGCCCGGAGAGGCATCGAGCCCCGCCTCAATCGCGGCGACCAACGCGGCCGGAGCGTCGGGTGCGAGCGGCCCAAGCGGTTGGGCGACCATCGGCTCGGAGTCGCTGTACGGCGGGACGCCGGCGAGCGCGGTGAAGCAAACCGCGGCCAGGCCATGGACGTCACTCGCAGGGTTCGGACCCTCGCCGATAGCCAGTGCCGGGTCGGCGTAGCCCGTTGTCCGCCCGCTCGGGCCGGCTTGCTCGCCGATGAGACTCGCGACACCGAGATCGGCAAGAAGCGGTTTGCCGGACCCGTCGAACACGATGTTGCCCGGCGTGACGTCGCCGTGTGTCAAACCCCGCGAATGAATGTCACACAGCGCCTGAGCAAGCGGGGCGCCGATCGTGACGACCTCGCCGGCTGACAGCCGACCGCGGGCGCCCAGCACCGCCGCAAGACTGCCGCCCTCGGCGTAGTCGAGTACCAGGACAAGACCGTCGCCCGTCGCGACGACGGATCGCAGCGCCACGATGTGGTCGTGGCGCACGGTCGCGAGGAGTGCCGCCTCCCGCCGCAGTTGCTCCGTCGACAAAGCGCTCGCTGTGTCGCCGCGCAGCCGCTTGAGCGCGACCACCTCACCCGTCGACGACTCACGCGCGCGCCAGACTTCGCCGGAGCCGCCGAAGCCCACCAGCTCTTCGACGGCGTAGCCCGGAAGCGAGAACTCATCCACGTCGCCATTGCAGCGCACAAAGTCACTGGCCTGCCGTGGTTGTCCACAGCCCGCAGCGCTCACCAGCGCCACGCCGACCCCGTATCCTCGACGTGTGATCGCGTTCAAGCACCTCGGCGTCGTCCCTTATGAGCAGGCGTGGGACATGCAACGCGACGTGCACGCCGCTCGGGTGGCGGACGAGATCCCCGACACCTGCCTGCTGTTGCAGCACCCGCCGGTCTTCACCGCCGGTCGTCGCACGCAGGATTTCGAGCGGCCGGTCGATGGCACGCCGGTGATCGATGTCGACCGCGGCGGCCGCATGACGTGGCACGGTCCTGGGCAACTCGTCGGGTATCCGATCGTGCGATTGCCGATGCCCATCGACGCGGTCGGGCACGTGCGGCGGCTCGAGGAGGCCCTGATCGCGGTGTGTGCGGATTTCGGCGTCTCCGCGATCCAGATCGCCGGCCGTTCTGGGGTGTGGGTGCCTGTTAACGGCGGGGCAACCGCGCGCAAAATCGCGGCAATCGGCGTCCGCATATCTCGTTGCACGACGATGCACGGGTTCGCGTTGAACTGCGACCCGGATCTGAGCTGGTTCGGCCGGATCGTGCCCTGCGGAATCGATGACGCCGACGTCACGTCGCTGTCGCGCGAGCTCGGCCGCGACGTCAGCGTCGACGAGGTCCTTCCGTTCGTCGAACTCCACCTGGCGGGCGTACTGAACGTCGCGAGACCAGCCAAGGTGTCGGCATGAGCGCGATCGCGCCCGAGGGCCGCAAGCTGCTTCGGGTCGAGGCCCGCAACGCCGCTGTGCCGATCGAGAAGAAGCCGGCCTGGATCAAGACCCGCGCCAAGATGGGTCCTGAGTACACCGCATTGAAGGAACTTGTGCGCAGCGAGGGCTTGCACACGGTCTGCGAAGAGGCTGGCTGCCCGAACATCTTCGAATGCTGGGAAGACCGCGAAGCGACCTTTCTGATCGGCGGCGCGACCTGCTCGCGCAACTGTTCGTTCTGCCAGATCGACAGCGGGCGACCCGTTCCGCTCGACCGCGACGAGCCGCGACGAGTCGCTGAGTCGGTCGCATCCATGGGGCTTCGCTACGCCACAGTGACGGGTGTTGCACGCGACGACCTCGACGATGAGGGCGCCTGGCTGTACGCGCAGACCGTCCGCGAGATCCACGCCACGGTGCCAGGCTGTGGCGTCGAGCTGCTGACCCCCGATTTCCACGCCAGGCCCGAATTGCTGGCACAGGTCTTCGACGCGCAGCCCGAAGTGTTCGCGCACAACCTGGAGACCGTGCCGCGCATCTTCAAGTCGATTCGCACCGGGTTCCGCTACGAGCGCTCACTTGAGGTCATCGACATGGCGCGCACCCGCGGGCTGGTCACCAAGTCGAACTTGATCTTGGGCCTAGGTGAAGAACGTGCCGAGGTCAGCTCGACGCTTGTCGACCTGCGCGACGCCGGTTGCGACTTGATCACCATCACCCAGTACCTGCGGCCCTCGCTTCGCCACCACCCCGTCGAGCGCTGGGTCGAGCCGGCCGAGTTCGCTGAACTGGAGACCGAAGCCCGCGAGCTCGGCTTCGCCGGTGTCATGTCCGGGCCCCTCGTGCGTTCCTCCTACCGGGCGGGCCGGCTCTACCGCGACGCACTCGCCCAGCGCGACGGCGCGCGTATCTCGCCCGTATCCTGAGCCGCACTATGCCGAAACCCGAAAAGAACGTGGCGCCCCTCAAGGGCCGCGCCGCCCGCAGGGCACGCAAGGCGGCCCGAGCCGGCCAGCCGAAACGATCCGCGCAGATCCGCGAAGCCTTCGTCGTCACCCGAGGCCGCGACAAGCGCCTGATCCCCTATCTCGCCCTCGCGTTCGTCGTCACGCTTGCCGTCTTCGAACTCGCGGGCATCCTGCTCGGCAGCCCGATTCTGTTCAGCGTCTTCGGCGTCGTGAGTGCCGTGCTCGTCGCGTTCATCGTGTTCGGCCAGCGGGCACAGCGCTCGGCGCTCGGTGAAATCGAAGGCCAGCCCGGCGCAGCCGCCGCGATCATCGACAGCATGCGCGGTGACTGGCGTCTGACCCCTAACGTCGCCGCGACCCGATCGATGGACGTCGTGCACCGCGTCGTCGGAAAGCCTGGCGTCATCTTGATCGGCGAGGGTTCGACCGAGCGGCTTCAGCCGTTGCTCACCGACCAACGCAAGCGCGTGCAACGCGTCGCCTCCGGCACGCCGATCGAGGTCTTGATCGTCGGTATCGAGCCAGGTCAGATTCCGTTGCGCAAGCTGCAGAAGAAGATGACTCGCCTGCCGCGCACATTCAAGGGCCCGACGGTCGACGAGATCGAGGGTCGGATGCGGGCGCTGGGCACGCTGCCGATCCCGATCCCGAAGGGCCCGATGCCGAAAGGCGCCCGGATGCCCAAAGGCGTCAAGCTTCCGCCGCGCTAGAACGTAAGAACCACGATCACAGCCGGACGACGATGCTGCCGGCGGCCTTGTCGTGCAGCCCGCGCCGGTCGCGGTCGTAGATCACGGCGGGGACGACGAGCACCAGCAACGCAGTGCGGACGACGACCCACGGAAAGCTCAGCCGACGACCGTCGAGCCGCATGATCCCGATTCCGCACAGCCGCATACCGATCGTGCAACCAATCAAACTCACCAACACGATGTACTCAGCAGCAAAGACCACGAGCACCCAGGGCGAGTTGCTTCCCGGCGTGAATGGCCGATGGCCGGTGAAGAGGCTGGTGATGACCATGGCGATCAACCAGTCGATGCACAGCGCCCCGAGTCGAGCGCCTAAACCAGCGACCGATCGGGCACCATGCGGGGGCAGTCCGAGCCGCTCGCCGACATAGCTGCCGGCGTCGGCGGCCGTCGCTCCGCCGCCCGGACCATCGAGCCAAGACCCACTAACCCTACCCACGTCGGCCACGATAGCCTTCCCGCCGAATGCTCATTTCCCACGACGGCCGCCGGGCGCGACGTTACGCCCACGAAACATACGAGACACGCACGGGAAATCGCATTCCCCTAGCCTGCGTCACGTTCGAGCCGCCCCAAGGAGGAGATTCATGTTCACCAGCGCCGACGAGGTCCTGGGGTACATCCGGGAAAACGACGTCAAGTCTGTCGACGTGCGCTTCTGCGATCTGCCCGGCATCATGCAGCACTTCACCGTGCCCGTTGAATCCTTCGACGAGAAGATCTTCAGCGACGGTCTCGGCTTCGACGGTTCGTCGATCCGCGGGTTCCAGGCGATCCATGAATCGGACATGTTGCTGCTGCCCGATCCGACGTCTGCAGTCATTGACCCGTTCCGCACCGAGAAGACACTGAACCTGACGTTCTTTATCCACGATCCGCTGACCGGCGAGGCCTATAGCCGCGACCCGCGCAACGTCGCGAAGAAGGCCCAGACCTACTTGGCCAGCAGCGGCATCGCCGACACGGTCTACTTCGGCGCCGAGGCCGAGTTCTACATCTTCGACAACGTCAGGTTCGAGACCAACCAGCACTCGAGCTACTACTACATCGATGCCGAAGCGGGCGTCTGGAACACCGGTCGCGCCGAAGAGGGCGGCAACCGCGGCTACAAGGTCCGCAACAAGGGTGGCTACTTCCCCGTTCCGCCAGCCGACCATTACGCCGACCTGCGCGCCGAGATGAGCCGCGAACTGATCAACGCGGGCCTCCTCGTCGAACGCCAGCATCACGAGGTCGGCAGCGCCGGCCAGGCCGAGATCAACTACAAGTTCGCGCCGCTGCTGAAGGCCGCCGACGATCTGCTGACGTTCAAATACATCATCAAGAACGTCGCATGGCGCAACGGCAAGACGGTGACCTTCATGCCGAAGCCGGTCTTCGGCGACAACGGTTCGGGCATGCACTGCCACCAGAGCTTGTGGAAGGACGGCGCGCCGCTGTTCTACGACGAGCTCGGGTATGCCGGCCTTTCCGACATGGCCCGGCATTACATCGGTGGTCTGCTCAAGCACGCGCCGTCCCTGCTTGCGTTCACCAACCCGACCGTCAACAGCTACCACCGGCTCGTGCCGGGCTTCGAGGCTCCGGTCAACCTGGTCTACAGCCAGCGCAACCGGTCGGCCTGCATCCGGATCCCAATCACGGGCAGCAACCCGAAGGCCAAGCGCCTTGAGTTCCGGGTGCCCGACCCGTCGTGCAACCCCTACCTCGCGTTTTCGGCGATGATGATGGCGGGCCTCGACGGCATCAAGAACAAGATCGAGCCACTCGACCCGGTCGACAAGGACCTCTACGAGTTGCCGCCCGAGGAGCACGCGAGTGTTCCGCAGGTGCCGGGCTCACTGCCCGAGGTGCTCGCCGCCCTCGAAGCTGACCAGGACTACCTGCTCGCCGGCGGCGTTTTCACGCAGGACCTCATTGACACCTGGATCGAGTACAAGCGGAAGAACGAGATCGACGCCATGCGGTTGCGCCCGCACCCGCACGAGTTCGAGCTCTACTTCGACATCTAGCCAAAGTAGGCCTCTGATCTGTCGTCGGGATTACCGCTCCCCCGACGGCAGATCGATGCCCTTGTCGTGCAGGGCCTGCGGAACCGCACGTGGTGCCATGAAGTCGCAAGGACCCGCGTGCCGGGCCTCGAGGCCGCACGTGGCACCGTTCGTCAGGTTCTTGAGGCCGCACCCACCGGCCGCCGCGACGTCACTGACGACGTTGGAGTTGTGGTTCTCCGAGCTGTCCTGCATGAGCGACCCCGTCCGTTGTCCTGCTACCTACTGACTCCTATCACCTACTGAACGGCCAGCGACACCCAAGCGCAAGGCCCGTAGGGGTGGCAGGTAGTGAACAACGCGTAACGCGGCGAGACGGTGGCGACGTTGAGGTACAGATCGGCGTTCGAGCCGATGCGGGTCGGGATGTGGGTCAGTGGAGCGGGAAGCGTCGCCGCCGTCTGACAAGATGGCGACCGTGGGGACGGTTGAGACGACTGACGTGCGACCGGGTGCAGGCGAGCCAGGCCCGCGTCGTCCGGGCAGGGTCTTGCCGCTCCTGCCGGCTCGCATGCGGCGCCAGTTGCGGCCGAAGCTTTGGCAAGAGATCGCGTTCATCGCGCTGAGCTACTTCGTCTATTCGCAGATCCGCGACGCGGTGCCGACTCACGAACGGATCGCGCTGCTGCACGGTCGGCAGATCCTCTACACCGAAGAGCACATCGGGCTGAACTTCGAGCTCAGCGTGAACCGCTGGTTCGACCACGTCGCCTTGGGTGGCTGGCACTACCTCGCGAATATCGCTGACTACTACTACGCGCTGATGCATTTCGTGATCGTCCTCAGCGTGCTGGTGTGGGTCTACATCAAGCGCCCGATGAACTACCGGTCTGCACGCACGGTGCTCTACGCGACGAACGCGTTGGCCGCCCTCGGCTTTTGGTTCTATCCACTCGCGCCACCACGTCTGCTGCCGGGCCACGGCTTCATCGACACTGTGGTCAAGTACCACACGTGGGGATCGTGGGGATCTAACAGCGTCTCCAAGGTCTCCAACCAGTTCGCGGCCATGCCGTCGTTGCACATCGGCTGGTCGCTGTGGGCTGGGATCACCTTGTTCATGCTCAGTGGGCGATGGTGGATCCGTGCGCTCGGCCTGCTCTATCCCGTCGTCACATTCTTCGTGATCATCGGGACGGCGAATCACTACACCCTCGACGCGGCCGGCGGCATCGTTGCACTGCTGGGTGGCTACCTGATCCAGTGGCTGCTCACTGGGCGCCACGTCTACGGCCCCGGCGCCGAAGACATCCCCGACCACATACACCGGCACGCGACAGCGCCCGCGCCTTGATCTGCTTCAGCTGATGCTGCGCTACATGGGTCAGCTGACGCTGCGCTGGGCGGCGTCGAGGTTGTCCCACGCCACCTCGATGTCGTCGTACGGCCAGCCGAAGCGCACAAACGACATGATGAGCAGGCCGGCCACGCCCGCCCAAGCGACCCCGGCCGCAGCGCCGCGCCACTCCCCGACGGCACCCCAAATCAAGAACCCGAGCCCCTGGCTCACCGCGATGGTGGCGCTCGCGATTCCGTTCGCGCGGCCGCGCAGCGTTCGCTCGGTCCCGACGTTGTAGGCAGCGATGGTGGTCACCAGGAAGCACTGCATCACCCCGGCCAGGCCCCAGATCACGCACGCCAGCCAGATCGGCGGAACCAGCGCGGTAAGGGTGAGCACGGCAGCGCCCGTGCCGGCCAACGGCAACAGCAACTGACCCTGCCGTCGAGCCGGCACGTACTTGATGAACAGCCACGCTCCGACCGCAATTCCCAACGGCTGCGAAGCCGTCAGTAAGCCGGCCGCTACGGCGCCGTGGCCGTGTTCTCGCGCGTAGGCGACGGCGAGGCCCTCAGGCGCGATGAGGAAGAGCAGCGCCGCAGCGGCCAGCAACAACATCGCGCGGCGGGTTCTGCTCTTCAGGACTAACCTGAAGTTGGGCACGATGTCGACGAAGAGCGACCGCAGGTTCGCCCGCCCGTCGACCAGGACGGCGGGCCGTTCTCGTACCAAGGCGAGGGTGACAAGGCACGACACGGCGAACGTGCCCGAGTCGATCGCCAGCGCACCAGAGGGTGACACTGCAGCCACGATGAGGCCGCCCAACGCGAAGCCGAACACCGAGTCGATCTGTTGCAGGATCCGGCTGATCGCGACCGCGCCGACATAACCGGGGCCGATCTCGAAGATGTCCGGCAGGATCGCCGCGCGGGCCGCCGAATACGGCGCCGAGAAGCAGCTCGAGACCAAGACCAGCGCGATCAGCACCGGGATCGGCATGTGATGCACCTTGGTTGCCAAGGCGAGCAGCCCGATCGTGACCGCGCGGCCGAGGTCGCAGACCACCATGACTGCGCGCCGCGCGAGGCGGTCGACAAGGGGCGCCAACAAGATGCTGCCGAACACCCAGGGCACGTACGTGACGGCGTAAGTCGACGCGGCGAGGAACGGGCTGTTCGACCGGGTGTAGACGAGATAGGAGAGCGCGATCGCGGCGATCTGGTCGCCGCACTCGCTCGTGACCTGGGCAACGGCGATACCGCGGAACTCGCGGTTCGCCATTGCGAGCGCAGTCGGAGTCGAAACGGTACCCCGACTT